>JACDET010000001.1:33627-59770 GCA_013816255.1 Candidatus Levyibacteriota bacterium
ACTCCACTGTTTCTTGCGGTTAAATGTTATAACTTCTTTACAAATTTTCTCAACCTCGTGAATGTCCTCCATTGTTTCCGTTGGACGCTTTTCGCAGATGAGTGTAATCTCGTGTTTGGAGGATAACTCTTTTATCAGATTGTATAAACGGACCTGACCACCAGAATAAAGAGGAAATGGTAGATATGATGAGACAACCAAAATTTTCATTTATGGTTTTTTATGTAAGTCAAAAATTGAATACTGTTCTGTAAGCTCCACAGCTTTATAATCCTTTTTCCACATAGTAATCTCCTCGTCAGATGCGTTAATCAATACTAAATAATCAGCGCCCTTTTTGATAAGCTCCGGTACTGGATTTTGGAGACTTGCCCATCCTTTACGGTTGAATTGATAAAGCAGTGCAGAATCACCATTATAGTTTGCAACAATGAGTGAGTCTTCAGGCGTTAAGCGTTGCACTGCTGCACCAGCCGCAATCATTGAGCGGTTATTAATATTGAAAAAGTCTTTGACAATATTCCAACTATAATAAAAGCTTCCAAAGATGATAAGAATCAAAAGTATTCTTCCGATTGGATATGCTCTAAATTTCCAAATATATAAATAATAACTCCCAATCGCCATAAGAATTGCGATACTCGGGATTGCAGGGATCTGATAATAATCATGCTGCACATTGCCCGTTGCAACGATAGCAACGAACAATAATGTACTTACCATAAATGTCGCAAAGAATAGCCATTCTTTTACTTTTCTTAAGTTGACTAATCCAACGAGCAACAGTATTACGCCAATGTATCCACTGATTAAGACTGTTAGACGCTCATAGAAAATCCATCTGAAAAACGATGGCCGGAAACGGATACCATTACCGTTGAATAACCATTGGCTTGCGGGAATACCCTCAGGATACTGCATAATCCATATTCTCCATGCCAAAAGGGGTGCCACAGATACGAGAGCAAATAGGTACAATTGCCACTTTTTAAAGGTACTCCAACCAAACCCTTTGAAAGCGAGATAGATAATTGGTAACAAAAAGAATATTGCATGGGGTTTGAGGAGTAGTGCTGACATTGTAAAAAATAATGATAGAAAGAAGTAAAGAACTGTGTGACTTTTCTTATCAAGTTGTACAGTCTGCGAAACACTTGATTTCTTTTTTGTAGCTTTTGTTACTGCTTTTGGTGTGCTTTTAAGTGCGTCGATAAACTTATCAAAAAAGTAAATGCCTCCCAGAAAAGCCATTGTCATAGTCGCATCGGGCAAAATAGTTCTTCCATAATAGATATTGAATGGAATAAACATGTAGAAGAAAACACTAAAAAGCCCAGTAGCAATATTGCTATGCTTTTTAACAATGAGATAAAGGAATAGCCCAGCAGCAACAGAACTAAATATACTTACCAACCTTCCCCATTGTTCAACAGTAAAGATTCCAAAAACTGTAAATAATCCTGCTTGCAAAGCATTATAGAGTGGGAATTCTACAAAGAAATATCCTTCGGGATTATCCATACCAGATTGGACATTTGAGATGTTATCCATTTTTGGATGAAGTAAATCGAAGCCATCTTGTGCAAAATTACGAGAAACTGAAGCTGTTTCAGATTGCCGCCAACTATGCCAATCACCAACCGGGTTATCAAAACCATGGAGTCTGACAACAAATCCTCCAAGAAGTATGAGCAGTAACGTAAGCAGTGTTGTATTCTTTAAAAATTTCATTTGACCTCAGCAATTGTACCATTATTAAACTGGAAAATGTAAGTATTTGTCGGGCTCTTCGATTTTGCATCAATTGCGCTGTCTAATGAGTTTGTTTGCATAATACGAGGTGTACTTTCGCGATAAATGAACCAAAGACCATCAGGCAGTCCTACAGGGAATAACCAAACGCCGTTAAATGTTACGGGTACATTGACGAGATAGACAACATCTTGTGATGAGAAGCTTGCATAACCCGTTCGGAAGAACAGGAGTGTTTCTTCAGCAATAACACCTGCTGTTTCCCATTTCTTTTGCTCCTCTTTATTTTGCATAAAGAACGCTCCGATGAACACGCTGATGATAAGAATAAGTGAAACCGTCACGATGACTGCATTTCTGATGAAATGCTTAAGAACAACATACAGTAAGACAACAAAACTCAAACTAAATCCAATCGATGCCACATACATATACCGTGGAGCAATATTACCAAGCGGTAAGAATGGTATGAGGGTGACAAATGCAAATAGCAAACCAAAGAGAATGAGCTGAACGTGATCATTTTTGAGTAATTTCAATACGTGCTTTTTAAACCTCATTATAATATATCCAATTCCACCAATGAGTAGTAATCCGAATAGACTGAGCGTTACCCATTGTGAACGTAAATTTCCCCGTAATCCATCATATACAGGCAAGAATGAAACACCACCAAAATACATACCGATATACCCCAGGAAGTTTCCTAAAACATTTGGAACCAATTTGGTCAAGTTATAACTATAATCTCCTCCTCCTGAGAAAGCACCTGATACAGAACGCATAACAAAATAAAGAATAAGTAAGATGAAGAATGGTACATAGGCAAGGACTGTCTTCAGCGCTCTCTTTGGTTTAATGATAAAAATATCTATAACAATAAAGATGAACGGTATGATTACAGAAATTTCATAGGTAACAAAGGCCAAAGCACTGAGAATAATAGCTACAATATATGCGGTAATTGAGTTTCTGTTCCTAAATGCAAGATATGCCAACATTGCATACACAATAAACATTGCGCTCAAGCCAAGCGACATTGTCGAAAACCAAAATATATTTTCAGTGTGAGCCGGAAGTACAGCAAACAAAGCTGCTGTTGCCAAGCCAAGAACTTTTCTTTTTGTAAGGCGGGTTGCTAATAAGTAGACACCAACAGTTGTTACAAAATGTATAAAGAGCATAAAGACATGGTATCCTTCAGGCTGGAATGAGAAAAGCATATAGAGGTAATACACAATTACTTTATCGAGGGGACGGTAAAAGAAATCTTGTGAATTAATAAAGTACAATGGCAAATCTGAAGGTGTTGCCGTAGCAGCCCAACGCAGCCACGTGAAATCGTCAGCCACAAAGAAGTTACCAACAGATGCTCCGTATGCAATAATGATAAGAAGCAATAGATACAAGAGAATCATGATAGGTGCAGTAAAGAAATGGAACAACTCTTTTTTATAGTTAATTGGTTCTTTTTGATAAAGCTTGGCTGCACCCACACCAATTCCTAAGAGTATCCACAAAGGTTCTGCTACTTTGGATGCTTCAAAGACATCAATCAAGACTGCATTGATCAAGAGACCAATAACCCCACCTGCCAAACCAAACATGAATGCCCTAACAATTGGATCTTTCACATGAATAACTGACATTCTCATGAAAATTCCTAAAATGACAAAGATAAACAAGAAGGTGAGAAATCCTACGAGACCAGTTTCACCAAGTGCGCGCAAATAATCATTGTCTGTCGCGAGCGTCAAAGATGAATATCCTGTGCCAAACACAGGACTATACAAGAAAGCATTCCAGTTGCGTGGCCATTCTGCCTGAAAACGCGTAGTGAAAGAAACATCAAGCGCATAAGCTTTTTTTATAAGAAATGTGCCTGAAACTGATGATATAGATATATTATCTGCTTGAATTCTCTTCAGTTGTTCATCAGTCAAAATTGTAGTATATCCACTTTGGGTAGCAGTTGGGTTCGAACCTACGGTAAAATCACTTGCGGGAGGAACTTCGGAATTTTTAATCTCCTCAGCTTTTTTTGCATCTGCAATAATTTTTTGTAAATCTGATGGCAACGCATTTTCAGTCGAGACAACTTGCACTTCTTGGATAGTATTGGAAAAACGTTGAATTGTCGCACTCCCAAAAAGAAGCATAACTCCAAGACTTACGGCAAGAACTGGTATAATCCAGCGTTTTTTGTGCCAAAGTATAAGCATCCCGGTAATACCTACAACGTATGCTCCAAATGATGTTCTGGATGAAGTAAAATTAAGTACCTCTAAAGCAAATAACGCTAAGACTATAAGGACTATCTTCATCCACCATCGTTTGACAGCAAATACTAATGCTACGAGAATTGGAATCACCATAACCAAATAGGCCGACAAGTCATAATGCCCTCCAAATGTAGCATTTACACGGGACAATTCATTCAGACAAAGTGGTACCCCTTTGGCAAATTCTTCATTCCCGGTAAGAAATGCGGGAAAACAGAATGGATACTTTTGGAAGAAATCAGGAAATGCTGCCCAAAGTAATGTATAAAAGCGTTGTCCAAATGCATAAAAAATAATACCTATCAAAGTAACACAAAGTGTTGTGAGGTAGAAATAAACATCTTTAACATTTTTCACTGATGAAAAAGCTATAAAGAATAAGATCATATATTCAATACGGCGGAAATATTGTAACCAAGCAACAGTTGGAAAGAAGTTAACGAGTGTTGGGGCGATAAAAGTTAAACAGTAAAGAAGCGACACAAGTCCACCTAACCAATAGAGTAGCAGTGCATATCCTTCAGGACGCGGTAATGAAACTTTCTTTCTTAGTAACTGGATAAACCAAATGAGTGCTAAAGCAAGAATAACAAAATCCTCTAAACGGATATATACCCATGTATTGTTGATATGAACACTTGGAAGCTTGGGATACAGAGCTGTAAAGAGTATTGCAAAAGCTACACCAAACCGTAGAATATTATTATCAATAAGCGTTAATATTTTTTTCATTCTTCGAAGTAATGTGAATTATATATAACATACGCGATATTTATGAATAGTTGTATTTATAAATAATCCAATCTAAAGTATAAAAGATTTTACACTCGTGCACAATGGTAAAATATTATTATGCCTGTAAATAGAAGTATTCTAACGAAACCAGGCTGCTCGTCCCAATGTATAATGGAGATCTTTTTGTTTTCGTTCACCGATAACTACGGCAGGTACACCACCAACGATAGCATAAGGTTCAACAGACTTCGTTACAACAGCACCCGCTCCAACAACCGACCCTTTTCCAAGTGTGACTCCGGGAAGTATAATCGCACGGGGTCCAATAAATACATAATCATCGATAACAACTCTTTCAGAAATTGCATGAAAATCCGTACTGTGAATGTCATGCTGACTGTTATAAATCATTACGTCAGATGCAATATCCACATGATCACCAATAACCAGATTTTGCCGTCCATCAAGCACGGCTCCTTCACCAACAATTGTGTCTTTACCAATGATGATATTTGTAGGATTATAAAAGCGTGCACCTGTATGAATTGTTGATCCCCCACGGATGGTCATCCCAGCCATGCGGTAAAAAAAGCGTCGTACGTGGTGGGACGGGAAAAAGCCTATGATATGCAAGAAGAATATAATAAGTTCCCAAAGAACTGTATTCGAACGATTTTTTGCTCGTCTTTGGAAATCTTCAGAAAACATATTACGATTAAGATCTTTATTTGCCATACTTATTTTGCTGCGATATCGACTAATACTTTTAACGTTTCTTTGGCTGTTTTCTCCCAACTGAAGTTTGCAGCCTGCGTTTTGCCCTTTTCGGAAAGATTTTTTCGTAAATCTTTGTCATTGACCACTTTTACTATTTTTTCAGCAATATCTGTAACATCTTCAGGATCTATATAGATCGCGGCATCTCCCCCAGCTTCAGGCATACTACTCACGTTACTCGTAATGACCGGACATCCATGTTTCATAGCTTCAACGACGGGTAAACCAAACCCTTCATAAAGACTTGGAAGTACATAACAAAGTGCGTGTTTGTAGAAAATTGTTAACTCATCATCATTGATTCCTTCAAGAAATTTTACTTTATTTTCGATACCATATTTTTGTGGAGCTTCTAGAATTTCTTCATATAACCAGCCTCTTTTACCTATAATAACAAGCTCTACATCTTTATATTCAAGTTCATTTTCTTTAATTTTTGAAAACGCTTCAATAAGTCTGGTTATATTCTTTCTTGGTTGCAATGTTCCGACAAAAAGGATGAAGTTATCGCTTATGGAATATTTCGCTTTGAGTTCATTCATAGCATAGACATGAGGCTGAAGTGTCACCGATTGTTTTATCCCTGGATAAATTGTCGCAACTTTTTCTTCAGGCACTTGATACGTTTCAATTATATCATTTCTACTTGCGTTACTAATGGTTAAGATTTTCGTCGCTTTCTTTACAGAATACTTCGTCCAATTCTTGAGCTGATATAAATCTGATTTATTAAAGAGCTCTGGAAACTTGAGAAACGAAAGATCCATCACAGAAATAACACTTGGCACAGGAGAAAACCGGGGCGCGTAATGGGTCGGACTGAAGAAAATATTCGGTCGAGGTTTGGTCAAAAAGAGATTTAAAGGTAAACCTAATTGTGTCCAAAGTTTGCCAGGACCTACAATCTTATATTTCCAGTTTTGAGTCTCTTCCGGCAATGATTTAAGTGGAGCATGTTTTAAGTAGATAATAAATGTAACACCTGGGGTTTTATTTTGGTCTGCAAATCTCGCAAAATAATGCAGCAGCCAATACGCGTATTCACTTATGCCTACACGCTTTGTTACATTTGCTTCATTGCCATCAATTCCAATTATCATAATTCGTCATTCTGGCATATCCAGAATCAGTTATTAATTCCCCGGATACGTTACATGCAATCTACTCCCTTCAATACCTAAAATGCTCATAGCATCTTTCTTTGTCGCCTCAGAAATACAGAAGATCGCGTCAGATTCTTTTTTTACCCATGCAAGTTTTCTTTTCTGCGTCTCAATTATTTTCTTATCTGTTTCCTCAGGAAATTTATACACAATAAGATCATACAGTATTGTAGCCTTTTTTGCCCTTTTTGTTGGTGGCTCTGTCCAATCTGAAGTAATAAACAAATCAACATCTCCAATCAAATTCTCAATCGGCATAATATGCAATTTATTCCAAAGCAGATCTAAAACAGTTGGGGGGAACTTAAATTGTTTCAATGAAACATTGGGATTTGATTGAAAATCGAAAGCTGAATATTGGAAATTTCTTCTCAAACTTGAGTAGAACAAAACATATTCGTTCTCATGATCTTGCTCGACAAGCTGAGTAACGAGATTTCTGACATACGTTGCCACCCCAGTCCGTTCATATGCCATTTGCGATATATCGATTCCTATCTTCATAAACCTCCTCTATAGGTTTATTCTAGCATATAAGCGATACTATCTAAAAATAAGCTCTTGATTATATGTAGGATCTGCAGGAGGCTCTTTAGGATCAATAGCTAGCTTTTCGACAACTATATCACCTTCAAATACTTTCCTCTGTAGAACTTTTCCTTCAGTTCGCACCTTGGTCTTTTTCCAAAATGCATGTGCTCCAAGATCATTTGCTAATGTCGGATACAAAATGAGATACGTTATAGGCAATTTATTACTCTCTGGTTTTGCTTTCCCTTGCAGTTTACTTTCCCACCACAGTAAATAATCCATGGTGTATGTGTATGTAGAGGGGGTGTATACGAAATAGCCGAAAGATTGAGCTTTACTGTCATTATAAATCCATTCTGTCACCTTTTTCTGATTTTGATATGAACCTGAAGTCATATCCATTGTATACGGAGTAAAATAATTTTTATAAATCATTTGACCGGCAGTAATCAATGTAATACTGAAGAATAATATAGCAAGAGCTTTTCCAATGCTGTTGCTCCACAAATTTTTAATTATTACTGTTAAGGCTAAAGCGACAGGAATAGTTAAGCCAAAAACATATTCTGGAAAAACGGGATATGCATAAAAAAGATAGAGTGTAAAAATAATTAACGGAAATAAAGCAAGATATACAAGCTCTTTGCCCTCTTTCTTTTTATATAACTTCTGCTTCATTGCTAATGCAACAAAAGCGATGACAATAACAATAAGTACAATTTCTAACAGAAATGACCTATTAATGAGCACAGACTCATAGACACTACGCAAACTTTGCACATGACTTACAAATCTCTCAGGATATTCCATGTATCCCTCTTCGCGTTTGCCTGAAGTGAAAAGCATCAACAAAGACCGCGTCATCAAAAAATCATGCCGGACATCAAAAAGAATAAACGTCGCAAGAGATACCCCTAAAGATACAAAACTTAATGCGATTACTTTTACATTTTTGATAGCATTTTTGTTGAGAAAAAAGCTTAACAAGACAACTGGAAGTATAATAAGTGGAAGAGCAGTTTCAAATTGTAAAGAAAGACCAGCGAAAAATATTGCATAGATAAAAGCTTTTGCGTCCCCTCTGATATAGCGCACAAGAAAGTAAAACATTGGAAGAAAAACAAGTGGCACCATATTTACGCCAATAGTATTAGGAACAGGCATCCATATACTTGGGCTGACAGCCAAAAGAAAAGCCGCAAGCAACCCAGCTTTCTTTCCATATAACAAAGAAGCTACAAAATACGCTCCGAGAACAGTGAGGAGGGCTATGAGGACATATGCATATGTGAATGCCAAAGGATCACCACTTCCCACAATATAAAAAGGTATAAGAAGATACAACCACAATGGTCCATGGAAGAAGCCTCCTAACCCACTGTGTGTACCAATAAGCGTTATGTTTTTATTATCGACTATATCTTGCACAAGTAGCATATCTCTTGCCTGGTCGACAAGAAAGAAAAAATCACTAGCAAATATCATACGGGTACCTAGAAGTAATGAAAGGAGCAGAACGAATAATATTGTGGGAAGTAAAATATGTGGTCTCATCAGATATCTTTATAGTACAGTCAAAAAGGTTATTAATCAATTACTTCTTACTCTTCTTAGTTCCAATACTTTCATAAAATAGCTGCAACGTACCGCCTACAAGATATACATATGCCCAAGAATTTGCCTTTAATGCCATTGAAACATTATCCAGAGAATAAAAAAATGGAGTTAATAAAAGTAGGATAATGCTTACTGCAAATGTCAGTCCCGCGTTTTGCCTCTGTAGTTTTATAGTAATTGTCCACACAACTATAAAGATAATATAAAGTAGGTCGTTATTTATTTGTAAGAATAAAATGTCAGAAAAGAGTGCAATGAGTAACAGTATTGTTATGTATGAAATAAAGATATTCCTCAATCTAATTAATTGTAATAAAAGTACTTTTTTCAGTGGAGACAGATAGACCATATAAAGGATAAATGGCATGAGATAAATAAACGAAGAGAAAATAACATCTATTGTTTGCAGTGAGGCAAAAAGTTTTTTGAATGTAAAAAATATCAATGCTTTTCTATCAGAACTTAGCTCCTCTTTTGAAACTTGATATTTGGAAACTAAGTTAGGTGCTCTCTCACTAAGAACTACTCCGTTTTTACTATTCCCTCGTAGTGATTCCAATTCAAAAGTATACCTTTTCCCCTGAGATTCATGAATAACTGGGAATCCAAAAGGTAAAAATGGCACGTCAAATATGAGACCACTCATATATTTTCCTTCATAATGCCATTGCTTATCCCCCTTTTCTTTAATTCTGAAAACAAGCTCATCCTCATCCTTATACGGCATCCGTAAAACCTGTTCAAAGCGCAATGTGAGTATTCCTAAGTTATTCTCTCTTGCTTCAAACTCCCCCCCGATTTTTTCACCTTTTTGCAAAGGCTCATACGTAACTTGCTTGAAATCTACTTGCTCATGATTATATGACAAAACCAAGAAACTTTTATCATAAACAATAGTATAAAGAAGCGTTAAACAAGCCCATGTTCCGAGCAAAAGGGTCGGAATAACAAAAAACTTAACAAATTTATTATTAAATATTTTTTTAATTCTTTTTTTCATATCTTTTATACATGTGAAATGAGAGATAACCAAGTATTAATAGAGCAACAACACCGCTTATTAGTATTCCCAAATAAGAATATGTTTGCGGTGTAAAGTAGAGTGTCAATGTAAAATCTATAGACCCATCTTCATTTAATTTATATTGGTTGCTATTCAATTGCTGTTTTATCACTTTTGGATCAATTAAGAATGAGTTTAATTTTGCCTCACTTTTGGTATGAATTGCATTTGATAAAAAATAATTATCTTCTTGAAGCATTGCATACCAATTAAAGTCTCCAACTCTTACTCTCCAGTCTGGATGATAGCTGTCTGTGAAATTTAGGTAGAAAGGTTGAGAAGCATTGTTAACTCTTACTGCATATTGTGAATTGGACTTTTTAGAAAATGAGACAGAAGTAAATGGTATATTTTCTTTTATTGATTCTTTTTGCTTTGTATTATAAAAATGTGGTTTATACATAGTATTTTCATAGACAATAAGTGAATCATGAGACGAATTTATTTTATTAAGATACGCAACGTTATCCAACATTTGTATATATTCATTTCTTGGCTTTCCAAACAATTCAAAAAAGTTATCATCATTTGCGATATCTTCTTTGGGAACTATAATATATTTTATTGATGTTGTGCTAAGCAATTGTTCGCTTTCTTCTAGCTGATAAAAGGCTATAAATTGGTTTCCTAGAGATGTGTATTTTTGTGGATCTGAAAAATCTTTCCAAATACCAGAAACCATATTTGCTTGACTTACTTTTGGATGCAAATCAGTATTTGTTCCCCAACGGGAGTCTGAAGGGATCCATAATGTCCTAAAGAAATCATTTTGTTCATCAATATTTTTATTAAACACTGTATATTCTTCAGGCATAGTACGTTCTACGAACAATGTTCCATATGTGCCTAAAATAAGTGGTTTAAGATTTAACACACTTAATCCTACAATGAATACTATGATAAAGTATTTTGCTTTTCGTACATATCCTGTTTTCCAGTTACTCCATATCCAATCTACAAAAACACCTATTAGCACCGAATATCCTAAAGCAACTATAAAATAAAATTTACTCGCCTCGCGGAAGGCACCAAAACCAGGTACGTGAGTATATAACCACAAATAGACATCAGGAAAAGGCGCATTATTTTGTTTAGCAAGAAATATTCCAAGCAAAGAAAGTAAACCATAAAAAATAACTTTTTTATTCCTTCTATTTAAAAACAAACCAAGAAAAGCAAGAATTGGAAGGACATAAAAATAGAATGGAATTGCCTGCGTAATAAACGGATAATATCTGTCACCCGTCCAAAAAGGGTGAAATAAAGTAGATCCTTTACTTATATTAAAAAATTCCTTACCAAATAAATCTCTATTAAACACTGCACCGTCAATTGATACGGTAGCAAACATATATGGAAGAATCCAATATATATTTAACAACGCGACAAGGACTACAGGCGTTATTGCACGAACGAAAGTGGCTTTAAGCGTTGTCACAATTTTAGTTTCAGATATGAAGAAAATATAATAAAGGTAATAAAAAAGTGAGATTACCGTTATTAAGTAAAATGCTCTAAATTCATAAAAACTTATAATAAACGCAACGAGACCAGCTAAAATTGCATAAAAAAAACTTTTTCTCTCCAACGTAAGTGAAAATAAAAGTAGTACCAATGGAGCTAACGCAAAACCAACCATTAATGTTAAGTGACCCGTTTGAATAATGAGAAAGTACGTATTATACGCATAGACAACGGCACCGACAAACGCTGCAATACGATTTTGTGTAAAGGACTTGATGAAAAGATATGAAAAAGGAATAGTAAAAAGCGCAATTGGCCACATAAAGGTAATTCGTTCGATATATCCATATGATAATCCTAAATTTGAAAGTACCCCTTCAAGGAGTAAGAAAACATAAAATGGAGGGGTGAGATCGATAGAACCGATTGCGTAGCTCTTCCATATAATCGGTAATGATAAAAGACTCTTTGAGTAATTTGAATGGCTTAGTATCCAGTCTCCTTGTGAAAGTATGCCAGAGGAAAAAAGCCATACTCTATATGCGTAGACGTGAATAAGCGCAACAACTGCAACCAAAGAATAAAAGAACAGGTTTTGAGATTTTTTCATGCAATGTGTTTCAAGTATGAATCGAGTATATTACTCCAGTCATATAAAGGTCGTGTTTTTAATGCATTAAGTGACAATTTCTTAATGAGTTCTGACTCTCCCGCAGCTTTAACTAACACCTTTGCAATAGCACCTGGATCTTGTGGTGGAACAACAAAACCGTTTATACCAGGTTTGACCCGCTCTGCATTTGAGCATATGTCTGTAACGATAACCGGTTTGCCACATGCCATAGCTTCTTTTGTAACTGTAAATGTCTCAGAGAGCGCTGGAAGACATACAATATCCGTTTTATAGTAGTTTTTGACGATATCTTCATTGGATTTTACTCCACCCAAAAATGTTATATTTTTTGAAACACCTAATTCTTTTGCAAGTGAAACTAATTCATCACGCAGCGGCCCAACGCCCAAAATGTCACAATGTATAGTAATATCCTTTTTAAGCTTTTTTGCTTCACAAATTGCGCGGATTAGGTATTCGCATCCTTTTCGCTTTGTCAGTCTTCCTACAAATAATACCCGCAATAGCTTATCTTTTTTTTCATTCACTTTTTTTACCTGGGGTTTAAAAATGGCTGTATCAATTCCCGTATCCAAAATAATCCCTTTCTGATTTTTTGATAAATATTTCTTATGGTAATTGAATGCGTGATTGTCGCTAAAGAATACAATATCAGCATTTCGGATTGTACGAAGACTCAACCAGTGAAGGACTTTTCCAAATAAACCTAACAAAACTGTTTTACTCGATTGATAGATAAATTCTTTAAATCGAATTGTAAGACTTTTCTTCTCAGAAAATACATACTCTTCATCTGCTGTAATTTGCGTATTTATGTGTGGGCCAATTATCGGACCAATAATATATTTCTTTTTTCTATCTTTGAACAGAAAAAACAAATTAAAACTTCGTCCTAATGCAAATGGGATTATATGGTGAACGATCTGTGCATCTCTATATTGAGCTGAGCCAACGTATTTGAAATAAGAGACAATATAAAAGTACAAGCTGTCATAATCGGTAAGTGCTCCTCCTTTTTCTTTTTTCAGGAGTGGGACTATTGTAGTTTTTTTAATTGGATCTACATCCAGACTCATTATCACAGCTCCGAATAATGATTTAACAATTGGCTTAGCGGCCAAGTGTTTCAGAAATTGATACGAGATCTGACCGTGACTTCCAGTTTCATTATATTGATTAAGATAATCTGAAGCTGGGCAGAAGAAAATTTGTAATGATGAATTCTTATGTATTTTGGACATCGGTTAAATAATTTTATAGATTGAAAACATGTTTCATTCTATAAGTATTTACATTGCTATGCAAGTCTAACTATAACGTTTTTATAATCGGAATAGCCGAAAAAATGATATATCCTTCGTTTTCTATACCTACATATACTTTCTGGCCGTCACGTAGTTCAAGATCAATACTTTCCCAATAAATTTTAGGGCGCGTAGTGTATGGTGAGATCTCTTTTACTTTTTCTCCTGCACTATATACAACTACTTTTGCGTCTTTCATCAATTTCCCATCACCCGAATATTTAAAAAGAGCTATATAAAGACGGTATTTACCGGCTTTAAGCTTATCAGTACTGAAAACCTCTTTTTGATTCCCTGATACTTGCATTATCTCTTTACTAAATAAAACTCTGTTATCAACAAATGCGCGGTGCAAAATTGGATCTAATACACTTTTCGTATAAATACTGTTTCTTCTTACAGAGAGCTTTTTCCCTATTTTCTCGGGTGATGTTTCAAGAGTAAATTCCTGAAATGTTTTATTTATGAGTTTTGTATCCTTATCATAGGATGTACAGTATTCTAATAGTATTGTCCCATACCCTTTTTTGCATTTGTTACTTTTACCCTTCAATCGTAAAATTGTAATGTTTCCAAATTGCTTTTCTGCTACTCCCTGCTCCATTAGCGTATCGATTTCAAATTCAGGGTAGATTTCATTCCATTTATAATTTTTATCTAAAATAATATATTTTACTTGACGCAATTCTAAAGCTCGCACAATATCGGCAGGAGAGAGTCTAAGATCAGTGAGGTAATTAATTTCTAAATATTCGGGTGAAAGTAAATATGGATATCTCTCAAATTGCACTAAGTTAGTAACAGGAAGTAAACTTGTAAACGGATTTTTATATAAAAGTATTGAGGCTTTATAGTCAGATTTACCCCAAGTATAATCAGTTGCTATACTACGAAAAATTGGGGTTCTTGGAGGAAAGTATACTTTTTTTTCCGGTTTTGTATTTAAGTATTTCTGCGCGTCAAAATATTCTTCTGGTAATGAAGTCTTAAAGAAGTAATCTTTATTGGTAGATATATGTTGCAAAGGTAGGTAGATAAATAAGGCACTCATCATACCAAAAAGCAATAACTGAACCATATTCCCATCATGTAACTTCCTCAAAGTAACGTAGATAATAATAAAGAAAATCATAAGTTCAAAGAACATAAATCTATACGTTGCTCGTAATGAATCTATCAACGGCACATGTTCAAACATCCATCCATAAATGTTTATCGGACTATTATTCCCTGCTATCATAATCGCAATAAAAACATACGCGGAAAGCATCCATAATTTATACGTGCGTTTTATTGGTGCATAAATAAAGCAGAGAATTAAAAGCATTGCTAATAGTATAGTAATCTGGATGTCTGTTTGCGCTATTGATAATCCGCTTAAAAAGCTGTCAATGTAGTTAAAAGAAATATATCCTTCATAGTGCCGTGAATTACCATTTTGAAATAAAGAATTTAATAGAGGGATATTTATTAGTGCAGTTACACCTACCATAATGAAAACATATATAAATGACTTTCTGCTATTTGCAAGCAACTTTGATCGAAAAATGAATGCTAAGATAATTGATGTATATATAACAATCGGGAGAAATGCAATATTTGCATTTAGAAAGAATGACAATAATAAACCTACACCTAGCGAGGAAAATAATATTTTTTTTGTAGATAATTTATCCAAGTTTTTGAAACTCCATAGTAGTAAAGTTATATATAGGATCATATTGCTATAGAGAAGGCCGTCATGTGTTTCTATCAAAAGTGAATATTTGTATGGGTAAAAGATAAATACAAATGATGCAACTAAAAAAGGAACTAAACTTGCTTTACCTAATATAATACGAGAAAAAATATACAAACTTATTAACTGTGTAAGTACCATTGATAAAATAAGAAAAATGAATGGGTGAAGATGGAGAACTTGAGACAAGGAATGATAACCAATTTTAAATAATGAATACCACCTGGAATAATGATAAAAGTCAGGACAATCAAAACAATTTGTCGTGTCTTTGGCTAATAGACTCTGTGGATCATGGAGGATATTCCGCACATGACCAGCATGATCAAAAGAAAAAATGTATTCTCCGCCAAGAATAATTGTATTATTATTTACGAAAAGATTAGCAATATATGCAAAGACAATAATTGTGAGTACTATAAATAAAAATATTTTATCCTCACGAATTATCTTTTTTAACATACATTCAAGACTTTTGAACTAGTGAAGTAATGATATCCCATTCTTTCTTTGCAATGATATCCCAACTAAATAACTCGGCATTCTTTCTCGCGCTTTCTTGCATCTTTTCTTTTTTTGATCTTGTTAGCTTGCTATACGATACTATTGCATTCGAAGCATTTGAAATATCTTGTCCTTTAATTGGATAGAGACACACTTTTGAAAAGTTAAATTCTTTTTCAGCAGAGTTATAAACTGACATATTATAAAATATTGTTGGCAACCCATATGACCATCCCTCCAAAATAGTTATTACAGGAAAAAGTGGTTCTTTGTGCGCTAAATGTATAAACAGCTCACTGCTATGTAACAACTCATGTTTTTTTTCCTCTGTCACATCTCCCAAAAATATAACGTTATTATCTAACCTCCTATCATGTATTTCTCTACGAATTGCTGCTTTCGTTACATCATCAGCATATCCGCCAAGCGCTAATTGTGCAGTTGGCACTTTAATTATTACTTTTTCCCAAGTAGCAATTACATCATAAATGCCTTTTTCAAGAGTCATCCGTCCGATATATAGCCCTAAATATTTTGGTTTTTTATTTAATGACTGATGATTAGGCATCTCAACACCAGAAGGAGTAAAATTTATAGATTCTTTCTTATAATCTTTTTTTATCTTATTTCGAAATTCTCTACTTACGGTAAATATATAGTCAGCATGTGTAATAGTGTGCTTCATAAGTGTGTGACTAAACCATATGGTAATTGTTATTACCATTGCACGTATAAGTCCGATTCCGCTTTTTTTCAATCTACCAAAGTACGTTTTGTAGTTAGCGTCCAATATACCATAATTGAGGATATCGAGAACAACATTAACATGTGGAAATTTTTTCTTGAGTAAAAATGAAACAATATACAATTGTAAAAACTCTCCTGTAGGAAAGTACAATACTTTTACTTTATTATTTTTAATTAATGCAATCGAATTATTATAGAGAATAATTGTTGAGGATATTGTTTCAAGAAGGAACCATAAAATAAATACTTTTTTTTGTAATGAGTTTATCCAATTAGGGCTTTGATACTCAATAATTCTATCTTCCTTTACAACATCACCGTAAATTGATTTATGATTATCGAGAATGACATATTCTAACTTCTTTGGAATTCTTTTTAGGAAATGCTGTAAGCGAACATATCCTCCCGCGTATGATGAAAGATATGTTTGGTGCCAAGTCACTATAACCAAATCAGTTTTTTTCATAATGAGGATTAATTTCGTGAAGAGTATGTAATGTCAGTAGATAAATATTGAGCAATCATAAATACTTATGTAAAAATCTTTATAATTTGTTTAATTTCACCCTCGGTTAAATCTGGATTATTTCCAAAGTACAATCCTTGCTCATGAATAAGACCTGCATTTGATTTTTGTAAAACGAAACGCTTTTCATACTTACTGAAGAATGGTTGTTTGGTCATATCACCTCCGACGATTGGCCGAAGTTCTATCTTGCCGTTACACGCTTCAACCAATTCATCACGTATCTTTTTTGATTTACATACTACAGGAAAGGCAAAATTGGAAATAAGATCAATATGATTATATTTCACGGGATAAAATCTATCAGACTGTGTATATATTTTTTCGGCAATTTGCAAAAATGTATCTCTTCTTTTTGCAACAATTTCATCAAGGTATGGAACTTGTGTGTTTCCTATAAATCCATTAATCTCAGTTGGTCGGAGGTTATAGCCTAAATCATAAAATGTATAGCGTGAGTAAAATGTTGAATTAACTTTATGCTTGTTGCGAATTTTGCTTTGATGCTTTTCTGCCAGATTTCTATCCCATCCATGCGCGCGGACCAAACGAAGCATATTTGCAAGGTTCTCATTGTCTGTACATATTGCTCCGCCTTCAATTGTGGACATGTGGTGTCCTACATAAAACGAAAATGTACTTCCCAAACCATAGTTTCCTAATTTTTTTCCTTTATAGACTGTTCCAAGCGACTCACAATTATCTTCAATTAACACTATTTTTTCTTCATCACATATTTTACGTATCTCATCTATATCATCACAAAATCCAAGCAAATTGGTGAGAAATACCATTTCTAGTTGGTGTCTTCGTAATGTTTCCCGTAATTTCGCGCTTGAAACATTTAATGTGTCTAATTCAACATCAATCGGAACTGCTTGTAGACCTAATTGAATAAGTGGCATCACATTTGTGGACCATGTTAAAGCAGAAAAACCAACTTTTGCTCCTTTTTGAATCTTCCCTAAATTAAGAAGTGCTTGAATAATCGCTAAATTTGCGGAACTACCACTATTGAGAAATATGCAATGCTTACGGCCTTGCCATTTTGCAAACTTTTCTTCAAACTTATTACATTCAGGACCAAAGCTCATCATTTGAGCGGAGTTGATGAAAGAGACTAGCTTTTTTTTGGTGTCTTCTTCGTTGTAGAACGTAGATTTAATAAGTTTTATCATAAACTATTTATTATAATGTTCTCTGTAGCGCAGATGAAAAAATACTTTCCCAACTATAATCTTTACTCATTATAACAACATTTTTTTTCATTTGCTTGAGTAAGTTATCATCTGTTAAGAGCGTTACACTAGCATTAACAAATTCTTTTTTATCATAGTTTATTGCAAGTCCACAAACCCTATCATTGATCTCATAGGCGATTTGCGTCATCTTGGTTATGATAATCGGCAGGTCCGCTGCTAAATATGCTTTCACTTTACCAGGGTCAGTAAATTGGATATAGTTATCTTTTGTATTCACATATGGAGCCAATCCAAATGCACCATAAGAAATCATTTTTTCGACTTCTGTATGACTTTTGACAAACCCATGCCATGTGATATGTTTGCTAACTTTATATGAGTCAGCAAGTTTTTTCAACTCATCTTCATAACTTCCAGATCCGATAATTTCTAAATGGAATTTGGGAACTTTTTTAAGAATATCCGGCATTGCTTCAATAATTAATTGCACACCTTGCTTTGGAATAAGATGCCCCATATGTATAGCTGTGTAACGTTTTATTTTACTAAAAGGTACTGAAATTATATTTCCTTCAGTTCCCATGGGTACAACAATTTGCTTCCCACGATATTTTTTCGCGACACCTTTCTTTTCCCTTTCAGTAACCATTACTTGTGAAAGATTCCAGACCATGTCACTTTCTTTTACACAATATGTATCGAGTGAATGATAGATTTTGTTCATAAACTTGTTAGGAAATCTATTTGGGATATAATCGATAGTCCAAAAAATAGTTTTCTTTACGAGGCCAACTTTTTTCAAGAAAACTCCGACAGCTCCATTAAAACAATCAGCTCCTATATATACATCTAATGGACCATTTTTCATAATCCAATACATAGTGACAATTGTATCTTTTACCAAACTTAAAAATTGGCTCTGTAATTTGAGAGGCAAAAAAGTATTTACCGATTTCTTTTTTGAGTCATTATATACTCGCATATGCGAACGTGTATCTTTCGCGAAGACAAATGGGTGCCCTATAAATATGAGCTTTTTGGTTTTTTTAACTAAATACTCTTCAAGTGCATGTGTCGGACCTGTGGCATAGATATGACTTACAATTGCTACTTTTTTATTTGAGAGGTCAATTTTATTCATCAATGTGTTCTTTTTTTATCTCCTTTGTCATCCATTTATATAACTTGTTAAAACCGTCTTTTGTAGAGTACTTTTCTTTATAGTCATAATGCTTATTGAATTTAGAGTTATCAATTCCCCGTGCTAATACTCCACTTGGTTTGGACAAATCATATGTGAAGTTCTTTTTAACTCCAGCAATTTCGCAGAGCCACTCAGCACATTCTTGAACAGTTACGATCTTGTCACTTGCGATATTCACTTCTCCAAAATATTTTTCTTTGATCATGACTTCATACATTTTTTCCAATGCATCTTCTATGTAAAGAAATGTACGAGTTTGTTTGCCATTACCCCAAATTTCAATCGACTTACCTGTTTTCTTCGATTGTGCAACTTTGTAGACAATAGAGGGAGGAAATTTAGCTCTTTCTCCTTTCCATTCTTGAAACTCGCCAAAGATTGTATTAAGAATTCCGACACGGACATCAAACGGAGCTTCTTTTGCAAGTAAGATCATAATAAATTTTTCCCATCCATACATTTGATCAGCGTTAGCGGGGATTAGCATATCTTCTTTCAATTTTGGTGTTTCTTGCTCAGTTGCTTGAATATGAATAGGATACGCACAGGCGCTTGCGGGATAGAAGAGCCGCTTAACTTTTTTTTCTTTACATGCCTTCATAACGTTCATGTCCATATACATGTTGTCCATAAACGGTGTGTAATTATGTGCGTTGAAGAAACCAACTCCGCCCATATTGGCAGCAAAATGAAAAATGCCATCAACACCATCAACTGCTTTGAGAGCATCCTCGTAATTAGTTAAATCAAGCACCAAAACTTCATCTGCTTGCTCGTATTGATCACGGGTTAATGCATAATGCTTTCGTACGACAGCTCGAACGTTATGCCCTTTTTGCTTTAAAAACGTTACCATTTGGCAACCAATAAAACCTGTAGCTCCTGTAACGGTGATTGTTTTTAACTTCATATTTGTGGATATGCTTTTATAGTTTTGGTGATATATTCAATTTCTTTTTCAGTGAGTTCAGAATACATTGGAAGAGAGAATATCTTTTTCGCACTTCTGTCAGCGTTTGGAAAATCTCCTTCTTTAAAACCTAGATATTTATAACATTTTTGTAAATAAATAGGAAGCGGATAATGAATAAGTGTATGGATTCCTTGCTCTGAAAGATATCTTTGAAGAAATTCTCTCTCTGCATGTTCTACAACAAATAAATGACAACTCGATTCGCTTCCATCATACAGTTTTTGTGTTTTTACGTTGGTTAATAATTTATTATATTGTGTAGCATGCTTGCGGCGTGACTCGTTCCATTTATCAAGATACCGTAACTTAACCCGCAACACAGCAGCTTGTATTTCATCTAAACGGGAGTTTACTCCAAGAATGTCATGATAATATTTTTTAGTCTGACCATAATTGCGGATTTTTAGTAATCTTTCGTACAATTCTTTATTATTTGTTGAGATAGCACCGCCATCACCATATGCTCCCAGATTTTTACCTGGATAAAAACTAAATACTCCTAAATCCCCAAATCCTCCAACACGTTTTTTATTAAACTTGGCACCATGAGCTTGTGCAGCATCTTCAACAAGATAAATATTTTCGCGTTTTGCTAATATCCGCAATGCTTCAATATTGCACGGAGCTCCGTATAAATGCACAGGCATAATTGCTTTTGTTCTTTTCGTAATTTTCTTTTTTACTTCTTCAATATTAATTTGATAAGTTTCACTATCCATATCTACAAAAACAGGTGTTGCACCTACATGCGTTATTGCAAATGCTGTCGCCACAAAACTATTTGCTGGCGTTATTACTTCGTCTCCCTTACCAATACCTAATGCCATGAGCGATAAGTAGAGGCCATCAGAACCAGACGCAACTCCGACAACATATTTAACACCTAAATATGCTGCAAACTCCTTCTCAAATTGTGCAACCTCTTCACCAAGAATAAACCACTGACTTTTAATAACTCGAGATACAGCAGTATTTACTTCATCTTTAATTGATGCATATTGTTTTTGAAAATCTAAAAAATTTATATTCATTCTTTTAATGTAATACTCCCATTTTCTATCATATATTTTCTTTTACATACACAAGTAAATACAGATTGCGCTGTATCAATTTTTTGAGCGCAGACACATACATATCCTTGTATTATGCCAGGATTCCCATAAACTAATGCAAAAGCTGGTACATCTTTTGTGACAACTGTTCCTGCACCTATCAGTGCATATTGACCAATGGTTACACCACCAAGAGTCGTAACATTAGCACCAATTGATGCTCCTTTTTTAACGACAATCTTTTTTTGAATATACTCTTTATTTTTGCTTCTTGGTAGTAAATCATTGGTAAATGTAGCAGCTGGTCCAATAAAAACGTCGTCTTCCAAACGAACTCCATCCCATAAATATACACCACATTTAACTGAAACATTATCGCCGATAATGACATCATTTTCTACAAAACAATGGTCGTTAATGTTGACATTGTTGCCTATTTTGGCACCTTTGAGGATATGAGTAAATGCCCAGATTGTAGAATCACGGCCAATAACATCTGTTTCGACAAGTGCTTTTTCATGTACAAAGTAATCTGCCATATGTTATTTCATTAATATGTGCGGGAAGACATCATCTTGAGACCATTCTTGGTCTGTATAGTTCACAACAGAAGCTTTCGCTGTAATACTTTTAAAAGCATGTGCAACGTTGGGACCAATTTCTAATCGGATATACTTACTATCTTTTGCATCAAGAACAAGCTTCTTTTTCTTTCCCGTCTCCAGATCTTGTAAAACAACACTTACCTTACCATGAACAACACCAAACCATTCTCGTATACGTTTATGATAATGGTTTGCTCGTACAACGCCTTTCTTCTTGAATGTTACGAAATAGATTTGTCCAAAATGCTTGAACTTTTTATCCAGATTTGATGCCTTTAAAAAGACAATCAAGTCTCCCCGTTCATCACTAAATTTATCAAAATACTCTACTTTAAAATCCATAATTATTTTTGCCTTGATACGATTGCTTTACTTGTTGTGTTGTATATTACAATTTCTATAACACTCGCATACGCAGACAAAAAGCAAAGTACAGGATGCATTAGCCAAATTGTCTGTTTATCTTTTACCAAGCCCCACAAACTAACAATAATAGGTGCTAATAAAGTAAGTGCATAGAAAGGCCATAGTTTTATCCGCAGCTTTTGTCCTTCGGATAACTGATTAGCTCTTAATACTATACCATATTTTTGGTTTTCTATCGCGTTTCTCGTCGCCCAGCGTTGCTTGCGAATGAAGTGATCAAGGCTGTGAATTGTGTGATGGTATAGAGGTACTGAATGAACATATGCAATCTTCTTTTTTTGATCGAGTAAATCCAAGATTGGCCGTATATCATCCATAGCATCACTTTTCTTCCTTTTAAATCCTTTTCGTACTGTAAATCCTTGCGCCAGAGCCATCATAGGTCGCACATCATGTGAGCCATAATCATATATGTCATAAAGATTATTATGTTCTAAGGTGTCATAAACTCGGTGAAATGTCCGAGCATTTGCAGCATACCCGTAAACAAAATGGTTATAGGGGTCAGTGAAAGTATTTATGTATTTTGTATAAATTGTGTCAGAATTTTTACTTTCATGTTTAGGAAATGCAGCATAAATATTCTTATCTTCGAAAACCTCAGCAATTTTTTGCAAACTTTTATTGTCATACAAAAAATTATCAACAGCCAACACAATCATAAGGTCTCCAGAAGCAACTGACATACCTAATGTAATAGCAGGCTCCGCTAACCTCTTGGCATTATAATGGATTTTTACATTATATTTCTTGGCAATAGACAATGTATTATCTGTAGATCCACCATCGAGTATCAAAATTTCTATCTTATTTTTGGGATATAGCTGTTTACGAATCGTTTCAAGAAAAGACTGTAACATTTTTTCACTGTTGTAGGTTGGGGTAAGAATTGAAATATAAGGTAATGTTTTCATAAAATATTAAATTGTACTATTTCTTTTTATAAATTTAATAGATTCTGCTGCTGTTGCATCCCATGAATATCCTTGTGCATGTTTTAAACTTTTATTTTGCATTATCTCGTATGTAGTTTTGTTCTCAAGTAATTGAACCACCTCTTTTGCTAAATCTTTTGGATTAGTATCTACAAGTACACCAGTTTTTCGTTGTACAATAATATCACGAAAACCTGCGATATTGTAGACCACTGAAGGAGTGCTCATAAGTCCAGCTTCAGGGATTGTTAAGCCCCACCCTTCCTGTACTGAAGCACTGATCAAAATATGCGCTTTTGATAAAAGTGTAAACTTTTCTTTTTCACTGACAAATCCCCATACTTTTACAGCATTTTCTAAACCCAAGGTTTTAATTCTTAGATTTACTTCCCTCATAAACGTCTTTTCACCGGACCCTACAAGCCATAACACACTATTTGATATCTTTTTATGAACCAACCCAAACGCTTCGATAGTGTCTAATGTTCCTTTTTGCTTATTCAGTCTTCCAACAGAAATAATCGTTGGAATAGACTCTTTGTTTGATGGTTTTATATTTTTTGGAACAGTCAGCCCCATTGGAAGAACAACAATATTTTCTTTTATATGATTATTGGCGACCAAATCATCCCTTGTCGATGGTGAAATAACCATAGTGGGAACTTTTTTATATAAGAATAAATATATCTTTTCAATCAAAAGAAATCCTAATGCCAAAGGGTAAGCAAAAATACGGAATATTAATTTATTAGCGACCTCACATGTTAATGCTATAGTTTTACGGGGTGCATAGACAGCTGCAAAAAATGGAAACCAGTGAACCTCATCAACGATAACATCGAACAAGTTTTTATTCTTTATGTAGTAGAAAAATGCGTAAAAATGCACAGTCCACCATTTCCCTTGACGAATAAATGTGACACCATCAATAATTTCTTGCTTCTTACTATCTGGAAATCGAGAGGAAAATTGGTGAACAGTATGACCAGATAATACCCAGCGTTTGGCCATTTCATGCGTGAGTATTTCAGCACCGCCACCTGCAGGATTTTTTATGTCACGCCAATTGAAGATAAGAATTCTCATGAAGATTTTATAGGTCGCAAGTTTTCAAATTTATTATTTTTCTTATCATAATATTTCAAAATCTTTAACCTGTAAAAAACAGCAGCAGTGTCCCAAAGCATCAAACCGATTATCCTCCACATATTTTTTGAAGTAATACTTCCATCTCTGAAATTTATCTCTACCGGAGCTTCGTATATTCTTTTATAGCCCAATGCATAGGCAACCGCAAGGATTTCGATATCAAAAGCATATCTCTTAACCAATAGTCTGGGTAATACGTCCTGAACAACTTCTCTTTTGAAAAATTTAATACCAACTTGTGTGTCTCGTACTTTAAATCCGAAAAGCATTCTTGTAAATAATCTATACCCCCACGATAAAATTTTGCGGTAAAATGGATAATTTACTTTTGAAGCTGAGTGCATTTTTGATCCTACAATGACATCAGCGTTATACCACTTCATATGATTTAATAACATATCAAATCCAACTGTATGAATGTCCATACCTGCATCAATAAAACCAATAATGTCACCTTTTGCCATCAACATGCCATGCCGGATCGCAAAACCTTTCCCTTCATTTTTTTTATACGCAACGACTTTTACCTTTGACGACTTTACTCTTTTTGCTTTTTCGTAGGTTTTGTCGACTATACCGTCAATGATGACAATTACTTCATATTTGTATCCGACAGCATCGAGCGCGTCAGTTATATGTTTTATATCTTGTACGATAGTTTTTTCTTGTTTATATGCGGGAATGACGACAGAAAGAAGATTGAGGGTGAAGGTGTTGTTCTTGTACATAGGGGTAGTATAGCAAAAGGTTAAAGTTAAGTAAAAATGTAATTGTTATCTTCTAATTTTAAAGTAATAGTAAAGAATAAGCCCTGCAACTAAAATTGCGGTAATTAATATAGATATCATTATAATTTGCAAAAATGTTTCATGATAATTAAAAATGAGAACAGCTTGTAAAATTGCGCCACCTAGGATTGGAATATATACATCTGTTTTTTTAATTGAAAGATAAAAATTCGCAATTATATAAAGCAATGTATACAGAGACATAGAAATACCAATTAGTCCAAGTAAAGAACTGACAACCAGATTTTCTGTTTTATTAGTAAACGCAAGAATTATTGGATCCGGAAAAACAAAATAAAGTATTGTTAAAATTACAGACGGTGTCAGAACAAGTAAAAGTGAAGCTATAAATGTATTAGAAAAATTTTCTTTTTTACTGTGCTTTTGTACAATAATCGGAAACATTACATAACCAATAGGTGAAGATACATAAAAAATAACTTTACCAATTAGTGCGATCCCAGCATAAATACCAGCACTTGTCGGATCAAAAAAATGTTTCACAAGAAGTATATCCACTGATATGAATAATGTGAGACCAACCAATGTCAGCGTTGAGGGGATACCATAGATGAGCAATTCCTTTGCATCAACTTTTGGAACATGTATCTTTTTTGCAAAAATAAACTTTAGCGGAATAAAACTTGCAAGATATGCAAGTAAAGCAGCCAGGAAAAGAGCTCCAACAGCTCCATTAAGACCAAAACCAAGAATTACAGCACCAACCCCAATTCCTAACTTTGCAACTGCACCCACCATACTTATCATCACTTGCGATCCAAATGCAAGTTTGGCTTGAACAAATGCAATATTAATAACACTAATTATGCCGAGAAAAATGATAAAACTTGTTAGAACAAGTAAACCGATATTTTCAATATGGAGAAAGTTGCTTATATACGGTATTAATAAAATAAATCCTACAAATAAACATATACCAATGATAAAAAAGTATTTCATAATTTGATAATA
>JACDET010000001.1:59780-137426 GCA_013816255.1 Candidatus Levyibacteriota bacterium
TAATAAAATCCTCGTGCCATATCTAGCTTGCCTTGAGCGAAATAATTTCCTGCGAATTGGATAACTAAGGGGATTATTGCGGCCGAAATTAGAGCAGGAAAAGACATAACCGAAACGATACTTGCTATAGCACCGTTATCTGCATTAGATAAATTTCTAGTCAAAAATACTGAATAAAGAAAGTTAAAAAAATTTGCAGCAAGGTTACCAACTACAACAATGGTACTGCCATAGATGAGAGGTTGTTTGATTAGCTTTATTAGTTTTGTTTTCATAATTTATATTAGATTTGTTTCAATACTTGTCTATAAACATCTACTGTTTGTCCGGCAGTATGCTTCCAACTAAATTTCTTTGCTTGTTCTAATCCTTTTTTGCGCAATTCCTTTTGCAAAGATTCATTATCAAATAATCTTTGGATACCATCGGCAATATTAACAATATCACTTGCATCGACTAATATTGCTGCTTTACCTGCTACTTCAGAAAGAGAACCTCCGTGAGTCGTCACAACAGGGCAACCAGATTGCATTGCTTCAATGATAGGCAAACCAAATCCTTCATAGTGGGAAGGCATCACAAAAACAGTTGCAGCATTATAGAGTACAACTAATTCTTCAGAAGAGATGAATCCAAGTTTTGTTATATTTTTATTTCCTTCTGTTAACTTCTCAACTTCAATACGATCTCTACTCCACACATTGGTCCGGTCATAATCTTTTTCTATCAACGATTTCCCTACCATAACAAGAGGAATATTTATTTTGTTTACTGCGCGTATGAGATTGGGCAAGTTTTTATTCCACGTCACATCTCCCACATACAGAGCAAATTTATTAGGTAAATTATACTTTTTTCTCAAATCCGTAGCTTTTACCTCTGCATTCTCAATAACCTTAAATTCCTCGCCTGCTGCTAAATAGGTTACAGCTATTTTAGATTCATGTATTCCGGCAATTTTGCTAATATCTTTTTTTGAAGTCATTGAATTAGCAATAACCATGTCCATTCTCTGTAGGTTTCTTTTTTGTACCTCCCATTTTACTTTTCCTTTAAAACCTGCTGGGAAATGTTCTGGATAAATAAGCGGTGTGAGGTCATGCACTGTTACGACCGTTTTATGTCGCTTTATAAGGGGGAGCGTTTGAGCAAACAGATCAAAGTATGGGTAGTGGACGACGTCAACATCTTCTGTTATTTCATGTTGTTTTGTGAAGAAAAGATACTCATTTTCTGAAAAATACGTAACCAAAGCTTTTTGGAGATGATGGACATAGAACCCAATTCCCCGTACTTTATGACCTGTTTGTAAAGGAGATACATCAATTGCAATTTTCATAGAGTTATCTCCCGTTTTTATTATGCCAATCCCATGCAGTTTTGATAATAGTTTCAAGATCAGAGTATTTTGGAGTAAACCCAAGATCTTCTTTAATGCGGCCTGCGTCTGCAACAAGCTGGTCAGGATCGCCTGCCCGTTTTTGGGCAACTTGTGTCTGGATACTTTTACCACTTACCTTCTCAACCATTTCTACAATCTGTTTGTTTGAGTAGCCACTCCCTGTACCAACATTATATGAACCAGTTCCACCTTTGTTTTTCAGGCTTTCTAAAGCAAGTACATGAGCCTCACAGAGATCGAGGACATGGATGTAGTCACGTATGCACGTACCATCTGGTGTATTATACGTATCACCAAATAAGGTAAATGGTTTATTCTGTATCGCGGCAAGAATAACATTGGGGATGATATGCGTCTCTGGAGCATGTCTCTCACCTGTACTAGCGTCTAAGGAAGCACCAGAGGCATTAAAATACCGTAGCGCTATAAAGTTTAAATTATACAATTGATGATACCATTGCAACGTCTTTTCAACCATGAGCTTACTCTCTCCATATGGACTTTCTGGATTTTTGGGATGATCTTCATCAATAGGCACTTTGATAGGAGTGCCATACACAGCTGCTGTTGAAGAGAAAATAAAATTGTTTACCTTGTGCTCACGCATTGCCTCAAGTACGTTGAGCGCACCCGAGATATTGTTTTCGAAATACTTATTGGGTTCCTGCATAGATTCCGCAACTGATATATATGCAGCAAAATGTATGACACCATTAAAAGCGTTTTCTGAAAATAGTTCTTTTACAAATGACTTTTCGAGCAGATTACCGTTTTTACATTGCGCACGGGAATCAACTGCTTCTTGAAATCCTTTTTCTAAGCTATCAGCTACTACTACTTCGTACCCATGGTCAAGAAGAACCTTTACCATATGACTGCCTATGTAGCCTGCTCCACCAGTAACTAATATCTTCATATGTATATTCTATCAAAATACTTCACTCTTGAATAATACTAATTCTTGTTTAGAATCTGCTTGACTATAATAGATACTAGAGTTATCTCCTGCACTATAGTACAATTGATCTAATCCGACAATGAAGCTTCCCGTTAAACATATTCTGCAATTCTTTAAGAAACGTGCATTCTTCTTTACCTTGCTAGTTGTGGCAATCAACATTGTTTTGGGTGGTTGGACTGTTTTTAATAATGATATCCTTTATAAATCTGATGTAGCACGTGATTTCTTATTATTTGATGAATTATCACAAAAAGGATTTATACTCCTCGGACCTCGGGCAAGTGGTTTACAAGGATTATTTCATGGGCCACTTTGGGTATATCTTAACTATCCAGCTTACGTTATTGGTCAAGGTAACCCCATCGTTGTCGGATACTTTTGGATTCTTCTTAATATACTCTTTTTGGTAAGCAGCTATATAGTCGCGAAAAAGTTATTTAACCATTCTGTCGCGAACGTCTATGTCATTCTTCTTTCGGCTGCATCAATATTTTATGTAAACAGCCTCTTTAATCCTTACGGAGCAATGATAGTTATGCCTATTTTTCTCTATACAATAATACGATATAGTCAAACACTACAGTGGAAATATCTTCTCTTTAATCTCCTTGCTCTTGGCGCAATTATACAGTTTCAAATGGCAGTGGGATTGCCCCTTCTTTTATTAACTGCACTCTATGCTTTATTTATTATCTGGAAGAATAAGTTATTTAAACATCTCCTTGTCGTTCCAATTTTGATACTTCCTTTCTCTACATTTATACTCTTTGATCTACGACATGAATTTGGTCAATTCAACGCAATCGTGCAATCATTTACTACAGAAAGTTCTAACATATACATATCGTATGCTGATAGGATTGTTGACCGTTGGGAGAGCATGACCAAAAGAATCTTTTTTGCACAAGGCAACTTCAGCGGAATCATCAACGAGATTGTTTCATTATTCTTAATCTTCTTTGCATATACAAGATTGCGTGCAAAAGGTGATAAGAAAAATGAACATAGGCATATAATTTTTACAATTTTGTACTTCTACATTGGTTTTTATCTTATTACAATTTTGTTTAATGGCTTATTGCTCCTCCATTACACCTTCCCAGTTATTCCATTACTCTTTCTTCTTTTTAGTAGCATGATACTCTATATGAATAAGAAGGTATTCTTTACACTCCTTATCTTTCTTATTCTCGTAAATATACATGATGGGATAATTCACGCGCAAACATTTGTAAAAGCAAAAGGTACTGAGCTTACTTCCTGGCATTTTCAATCCCAAGCTGCAAAAAAAGTTTTTGATACTGCAAAAGGAGAATTTGGATACTTCCTTTATGCACCAGATTATCATGCATACGCACAAAAATATGCTTTTGTTTATACAAATACACTCTATCCAAACAAAAAAGCTTTCCTTTTTGAAAAAAAGCCAGTTGTTTATACTGTTGTGGAGCCTGCACCTGAAGGGCGAGCTGACTTAGATGATACATATTGGATAAAATCTATGGTTAAAATCGAGAGTAAACCAAAAAATGTTACGACATATCCAAATGGGTTTACAATAAAAGAATATATACTCACTGAGGAAGAATTAAAGGTCTCTCCAGATCCCCAAACAGCTGATTGGCTGAAATACAGGTAACACGAATTATTGTAGCTTTTTCTTATAGCGGGTATATGCTCTTGGAAAGCGTAGCGCTGAAAAGAAAGAAAAGACAACACCTTGATATCCATCCAAAATACCTTTGTGCCGGATAAGGGTAAGAAAGAACCACGATACTGGTTTTGTAACCATGTAATCAAATTGTACTGCTACTGAATTATTCTTTGCATCTTCTTGTAATTCCTGTGCAATCAGATCAATATATCGGTTATTACGTTGTAAATATCTGGCAAACGTTGGGGAATCAATATGATACAAATCATTTTGCAACCAACCTACTCTCCCATCTACTTCCATCTGTTCGTGAACATCCTTGCATGGCAGATATGCTTTCCCTTTTCTTATTAATCTGATAACACCATCTGGGTACACACCACCGAAACGCAAATATTTTCCGAGAAAGTAATTTAATCTCGGTATAAAAAATGCAGCATATTGTCCATCAGTTTTACCAATTTTATTATCTCTTTTTTCTAGTATTTCTTGGTGTCGTAAAAATAAACTTCTTTTTGGTAGAGCTTTTTGGTAGCTTTCTAATGCATCATCTGACATTAATGTAATCTTCTTTATTTCCTCTGCAAGATCTTTGCTAACGCGCTCGTCCGCATCTAATTGCAATATCCATTCATACTGTGCCATGTCAATTGCCTTCTGTTTATTAATATGAAATATCGGATGGTTATCTGTTACCAGCACTTTTGCACTATACTTTTTGGCAATAGTAACAGTATTATCTCTAGAAGATCCGTCAACAATGATTATCTCTTGTGCTATATCTTTTATAGAGTCCAGACAATCTCCTAAATTATTTTCTTCATTAAACGTTGCTAATACTACTGATAGTCGTGCGTTATTCATTGATATAAATTGTTGTGGCAGGTTTACCATTTTGGTAGTTAAACCGCTTTATTTCTTTTCCTTTCTTTAATACTTCACTACCTGATGACACATATCGATTTCCACTTTTTATTGTATCCAAACAATCGCCAAAGTAAGCATTATCTATTGCATAACATTTCTCATTCAAACGAGAAGACCCACCAGTTTTAAGATATTTTTCAGGACTATATTTTGTGTAAAACAAATAAAATATATATGGTTGTTCAAGATTCTTTGAAAAGATTGTTCTTTTATCTGTATTTTCTTTCGGATACGCTACCGCTTCTTTATACCCAAACTGCCAGTCTCTTTGGAAATTTGTATTGGTATGAACAAAGTACTGATGGAAGAAATAGATGATATTAAGAAAGAGAAACAAAAGTGGTATTAATAACATTATTTTAAGTTTTGTATTTTTAAGAGATGTATAAGCGTACCACCAACCAAATGCTTCAAAGATGTGCCACGTGGGGAGAAATATAAGGCTTCTTGAGGCGTTGGGAGCCTCTACGGCAAGGGAGGAAGCAACTGGAGCAAGAAGTAACCACGCAAACAATATTGATGAAACATATGGTTTATTTTTCAACAAGTAAAATATTCCTAGTAATATAAATGCTATGTTTGCAAAATATAATATTCCCATTGACGGAGCATGATGTCTGGGATTATCTCCTTTGATAAAAAGCCAATTAGGATTAAAATGATCTAAATAATTTGTTACATATTGTTGTGCAATGACAACGCGTCTGTTGTGTACGAGCGTTCCCAACGGATCACCATGTTCATTATCATATTGCATTTGTGCAATTGGTATCTCATTAAGTTGCGCTTTGTTTGCTGTAAATAAAACTCCTTGTCCACGTGCTGTTGTTCTACTATCTATGAGCCAGAAGAGATTACAGAAAGCAAAAACGATAAGCAAAATTATTGTGAGCACTCGTTTATTGATAAAATATTTCCATCCATAAATAATAAGTACAACAAATAATAGTGGCGCAAAGAGTTTGTCACTATGATATGTATACGCACTAACCGATAATGCGACAGCACTCACAAAGAAATACCAATATTTCTTTTGATGCAGACCCCGTATAAAGAACCAGCTTCCTAAAAGAATAAAGAATAACCCCACATTTGCTTCAAAAGCTACTCTACTAAACTGGATTGACCAAGGAGAAACTGCAAAGAAAAACATACTGAGAAGTGCCACTGTCTTAGCATATTTTTCTTTTCTAAATATTTCAAATGTTAGAAAGAAAACAAAAAGAATACTCAATGAACCAAAAAATGCAGAAGGAAACCTTGTAGAAAAAGCATTGAGATCAAATAACGCTACAGGAAGAATCGTGGCATAGACATAAAATGGTTGTTTGTAATCCCCGAATGCACGAAATGAAAGAGGAAAAGCCTCACCATATTCATCTTTACCTGTTTGTAAAACAGAGTATGCACTATATCCCCATGAAACTTCGTCCCAATTGAGAGAATTTGGAGTAGCACCAAGTTGATAAAAGCGCAAAAAACTTCCAAGAATAAATATGATAAAGAAGATTATTAAAAATACTCTTTTACTCAGTTTCATAGAATGTGTACCTCTACTGATTTTAGTTAATAAATCTATATTTTACTAGCGCCCAAATAGCTTTTGAGCCGTCCTTTATAGTATCTAATTTTTTCCCTTCATTGTATCCACGGGGATTTGTAGATATTGAGACTTCTGCTATTTTAAATCCTTTTTTTAATAACTTCGCCGTAATCTCAGGCTCTAGCTCAAATCCTCTCGCATGTAATGTCATGCCATTGAGAGCTTTTTTGGGAAAAAGCTTATAACAACATTCCATATCCGTCAGCCAGTTCATGTATAGAAGGCTTGTCGTGAGACTAAGCATTCTATTTCCTAAGTAATGAAGAAAAAAGAGCGCACTTCTTTCATCACGCGAAAAATCGGGCAAGCGATTGAGTCTAGTACCGTATACGACGATGGCATTACCTTCAAGTACAGGAATGAGTAATTTTGTAATATCTGTGGGATCATATTCTAAATCTGCGTCCTGTATGATGATATATTCACACGTTGCCTTTTTAATTCCTGTACGGACAGCGGCACCCTTGCCTTGGTTTATTTTATGATGGATTATTTTAAAGTCTTTATCATTACTTTTTATTTTTGATAATACCAATGCTGTCCCATCGCTTGAACCATCATTCACTATTATTATTTCTTTTTTTTCAACAGGGAGCCTAACTGCTCTTACTTTTTTTATGAGTTGTGCAACAGTCTTTTCTTCATTGTAGACAGGAATAATAATGGATAGTTTCATAATATATTTCCTAATTATTACATGCGAATCAATTCATGTATGTTCTGACAAAACTTTTCTTTGCTAAAATCTTTGGACCGCTTAATAGCATTTAGAGAAAGATGCTCTCGCAACTCTTGATTTTGTATAACGCTTTGAGTTTTCTCGATAAATTCCTCTTGCGTTGTCCACAAGAGACCATTAACATTATTGTTAATAATTTCTTTCTGGCCACCCGCGTTGAGAACAACAGGCACCGCCCCTGAGCCCATCGCTTCAACTGTCGATATCCCAAAATGCTCTGCCAACTCAGGATACGCATGTAAATTTTCCCCAAAACCTGAAGCATGCCAATAAATTTTTGCTTTATGATAGAGATTAAATAGCGCTTCATTTGAGACATTTATTTGATATTCAATTGGGTACCCTTTGCCCATAGTTTGTAATTCTACAAATGCATCTGTATCTGTATCTTTCAGACCAGCTGCAATAATAAATTTCCAGCCACGCAAACCGTCATCTACCATTTTTTTAAATGTTTCAAGCATAAATTGTTGTTTCTTATAATCTGACTGTGTCCCTTTCACTTTGCGGTATCTACCTACATGAAGAATCAGATTCTCTTTTTCCAGCTGCTTACCATATATTGTGACAGGTGGATAGAGAATTGTGTTTTTCGTGGACGGGAAGAGTTTTCGATTATATTCTTTCGTATATGACGAGTTATAAAAGACACTCGTAATGCGGGCAGTCTTAAACCCTGCCATAATGCCAGCCGTTTCAGCGTGTGATAACGGTTGCTGTATATGGAGAAAAAGTTTTTTTGATAGCGTTAATGGAATACTACCATCACTTAATACGATAATTGCATCGTATTGTTGGGTAACATGTAACCGCTCCCACATACTGATGTGTGAAGCAAATACATTTTTTTGTAATCTAACGCCATTAAGTGCCAAAGAAAACCGTTTTTTGACAGCATCGAGATCTGCTTTGTTATCCCAAAAAAGGGAGACATCATGTTGTGCAGCGAGACATTCAGCAATAGTAAGCATGTATTTCTCTCCACCGCCACCATCATCAAGATAGGGATCAAATATACCAATTCTCATTGTTTGATTGTAACAAGTTTTCTACCTCTTGCATACTCAGAATGGTCATGTTAGGATTAAGCTGAAATGAATGAATCACTTCTCGCAAATATTGTCGTCTTCGCTTTCTTTATTTGGACGGTCTTCTGGAAAGGAATTGCACTATGGAGAGCAGCCCATTACCGGCAAAGAAATTGGTTTGTCGTAATGTTAGTATTAAATCTAAACACCCTCGGCATTATAGAACTCGTCTACCTTTTACGCTTTTCCAAAAAGCGACTAACGCTTGCTGAAGTGAAAACTTGGAAAAATGTGTTTGTTAAGAAAGTCCCGGTTAAGAAAAATAGTACAGATTAATTATATACTACCGTCAATTTATTCTCCTTTTACGTTATAACTTACAACTATTTTTGCTTTTGTTGTAATTCCCACAAACGAGCATATGTTATGAACATGCTAAAAGCCTGATAAGCACTTTCGATAAATCCTGCTGTGCCCACTTTATATCCTTGTTGTCTCACATATGAATCATAAAAAGCTGTGAGCATTACCCGGTAAAAGCGCCACCATGCCATTGGTGGATGATCTGCCTTGAGTCGTAGATCTGCTTCGATCTTTGACCATTTAATCGTCTTGTCAACCATGCCTGAAAGATCTTGGTGTGTGTAGTGTTTTATGACACCATCGGTAACTTCGCCAACAGGACCATCGACCCGTGCTGATTCATGGAGTTCGCCATACCATTCTTCTAGTTTGGTTTTCTTAAATAAACGTTCAAGTTTTTCAACTGTTGGCCAGGGGTTATTGCCGAGGTAATGATTCTTTCTTTTTAACTTGTATGCAGAGTAGATATCTCGCTTACTGTCTGCAATCCTTTTAATACTCTCAGTTAAATCTGGCGATAAACGCTCATCAACATCAAGATAGAGAACCCATTTACCTTTTGCTTTTTTTAAACCCAAATTTCTTTTTTTTGCGAAACTTTCAGACACGTATGAGTAAACAAACGCACCCATATGTTTGGCAATTTCAGGCGTTCTGTCTGATGAATTATCATCAATTACAATTACTTCATCACAAAATGATACTGAATCAATACAGTCTGCAATAAGACTCTCTGCATTTTTTGAAAGTATAATAGCTGAAATTTTCATTATTTCGTTTTTTTAATAATTGATACAATATATTTCGTTACTTTTTTCAAATCTTTTTGCGCAATTGCCAAAAGAATTCCCATATAAATCGTTCCTGCCACAACCATTTGTACTATGAGTAAGAACCAACTGGTTATAAATTGTTGTGTAGCATAGACGCCCAACCCCATGACGATTGCTGCAACTAATTGTTTCCATATAGGACGCACAAAAGAGAAATTAACTTCTTTTTTAACCGGATATAAAATCAATAGTACACTTGCCGCAACAACGAATGAAGCCGCAGCTACCCCATTATACCCAAAGTTTTGGATAAATAATACTGTAAGTACCCACGAAAGAATTGTCCAAAAAACCATATACCGTAATGTAATGTTTACTTTCCCAATTGCATTGAGCACATTGGTTAGTGGTACGGTAATTGAGGCAAATAGTGAATTAAGAGAAAAGAACATCAGTGCAATGAGCGCTGGCTCCCACTTTTGGTATCCTGGTATAAGGTCAATTAGTGAGGGAGAGAAAGTAATAATTGCTGCAACGATTGGAAAGATAATAAACGATATTAAAAAGAGCGATTTCTCTATAACTATTTTTAACGCACCCGGATCATTTTGCAGTCGGCTGTATGATGGAAAAGTAACTTTTATAACATTATCCATAACGAGGCGTAAAGGCATAAATGCCCACTTCTGAGCAAATCCTATGTAACCCACTTGTGTCAGTGGTAACAAAGACGCAACATACAGATTTAAGAGATCATCTTTAATGAGCGCTAGTATACTATTTCCCTGAAATGGCGAACCTTTTGAAACAAGATCTTTTATCAACTTTCTTTTTAACGCAAATCCGACATCCCATGGTTGTATCCAATATATGAGAGGTAGCCCAATAATACTTCGTAGTAAGATCGCGATAGTAAATGTTGTGACACCATATCCCATTATGGCAAAAACAATCAGTGCGATACTGTAGACAAGACTCTCTGCTATTTGTGGGATCACAAGTTTATGAAAATCTAACTTACGCTCGAGAAGCGCTGTTGGAATGGTTTTGAGTGAAGACAAAACAAATGATGCAAGATATGCATAAAGAACATAAATGCCATCTTGACTAAGATTAAAGGTATTGGCAATTTGTTCAGAAAATACATATGTAGGAATTACTATCAATAGAACGAGAATTTGCTGAATAGTAAATGTCGTTCGCAACTCTTCAAGGGTTGGTTCTGCTTTTTTTTGAATAATCAGTGCCGCAAGTCCGATGTCTTGAAAATACGCGAGGAAAACATTAATGGCTGACACGACGAAGAATACACCAAACATCGATGGGTCAAGATACAATGTGAGGACAAAATTACTGACAATTGCCAATATTTGCACAAGAAAAGAACGGGAAACAAGAGCAAACATCCCTTGCACAGACTTTTTAGCAACTACTTGTAGATCAGTATCTTCCATTTTTTAAATCCCACCAAAGGATAAAACTTTCAAAAATTGCCCGCAGGACAACTTGAAAATTTGCGCCACTTTGATCACCATGTGTTCTGGGATAATGAGTAACACCTACTTCGGCAATCCGCAACTTTTTACGTTTTGCTTTTGCAAGAATTTCAGTTGAAACCATAGCACCTTCAGAACGGATGGGCATAATTGTTTCTATTGCTTCTTTTCTGAACATCTTGAAAGCACAATCAATGTCTTTAAAATGTACTCTAAATAGTATAAATACATTAAGTTTCAATAAATACATAAGCAATAATCTCTTCAGTAGATTTCTGTCACGACGCTTTTTACGGTATCCAATGACGAGATCTGCTTCCGGAATGCGTTCAACAAATTTTGTCACTTCCCCAAAGTTAAACTGTAAATCTCCATCAGTAAAAACAATATATTTGTACTTGGCATGAGAAAATCCTGAATTTAGTGCAGCGCCATATCCTCTGTTTGGTTGATGTGTTACAACCCGAAGTCTTTTGTCTTTTGCAGCTAAACGTTTTGCGATTTCAAGTGTTTTATCTGTTGATCCATCATCCACCATTATGATTTCCCATTTCTCAGCAACTTTATTTGCAATAGGAATTGTGCTGGCTACAACTTTTGCTATGTTTTCTTCTTCGTTCCAAAAAGGAAAGAATATTGATAACGACGGTAATTTATTTATTTTTACGTTTTTTATTTTTTCCATGATGAGAAGTTTTATTTTTTCTTAATAAGATTAAAATTATATATAATAGTATACCAATTATGCTAGTTGCAGATAAAACATTACCAAGCATTCTGGCTGGTGTATCAGTATATTTTACCTCAATACTATGATTACCGGAAGGGACATTAAATTGTAATAATTTCAGCCTATTGTTATCACTATATGTCACTTCATTCATATCTATAAAGACGTTCCAACCAGGATAACTAAATTGATTGATACGTACTATCCCTCCACTTCCACTCACAAAATACTTTTTGTAATGTGGTTTTATACTTTCTTCTTTTAGACGTATATCTCCTTTAATGACTGTGTAACTACTCGTTGCTACTTGCTCTTTTGTGATATCTATTTTGGTACCAAAGTTTGTTTCTTTTGTTGCAACTCCATTGGGAACATACTCAAAAGCCATAATACTTGTTTTCCACTTAATCACATCAAGATTAATGTAATCTGTGTCTGTGACATTTTTGAAGTATTCTTTTGGTGTGAAATAGTCTTTGTAAAAGAATACAGTTCCTATCATAAGGACGGCAGCTACAATTGCTTTTATTCTTTCTGATTTTATGACTAGCACAAGTGCTCCGACAAGAAACGATGAGGCAAATGCTGTGAATAAGAGAAAGCGCCATGGAAACTGTATGTATGCAAAGAACTGAAGATTGTCCCATACAAAATCAGAGTGAAACGTCATCATAAACGTTGCTAAAGAAAACATGGCAATAAAAAGAAAAAGTATTTTCCATGAAGTATTTTTTTTTAAGTATAACCATAAACCTGCGATTCCAGCCAGAATACTACCAATAATATGTACTTTCCCAATTTGGAACGTTAGACCATCTTCGGGGCCAGGAAGTGAACCACCATATCCCCAAGCAGAATTCCATAATTGCCTGAGATATACATAGTGCTGATTATAATCTGCCGACTCCATCGTCAATAATTTAATCATCGTTGTATTTCTTTCAAAAAAAGATGGAATCCAAAATGAAGCTGAAAGCGTCAATCCTATGAGACCGCTTAACGCAACTTGTTGCATAAACCTTTTTTTCTCTGTTGTTTCCCACAAAAGAAACAATAGATACATCGCGATAAATATACCGCTCATCATCGCGACGAGATTATGCGTGAGGATCAAGCATGTAAAGAAAATACCTGAGAGAATGAGATATAAAGGTTTCTTCGTATCTGCCAATTTTTTGTATGCCCAAAAGATTGCCGGAACGAAAACAAATGACCAAAACTCTGGTAGGGCTCCCCGGACATACACGTCAACAGCATGGTAAGGAACATACGTATAAACGACAGCCGCGACTAATCCTCCATATTTGCCTAAGTATTCTTTGGAGAAAATATACATAAAATATGCGGCTAGCAAAAAACCCAAACCGATCATCAATTCTACTGAAGCGATATAGCCAATTCCAAAAAGGACAAATACTTCAGCGACATAATACACAAACGGTGGATAGAAATTAAAAAGTGGATACCCATATCCAAAACCTAAATTTTGAGAAATTCTCACGGGAAAGTGTCCAGATTTTATTGACTGATCAAGTTCGTATAATCTCCCAACTTGCTCATCATCGTGGATGGAAAAAAAACCGGGTTCTAATAATGGGGATACTGACCAATAGGACAGAACTATAAGGACAATAACAGGTAAAAATGTAATAAATCGTTTCATTGTGCAGTATTCACCTGATAAATAACAACGCGTGTTGTCGTCCCATTTTTTACAAACTCTTTAACCTTTGTAACTGGCCATCCTTTCGGAGCATCACCTGGCCGAGGACAGATACCTCCTGGACATGGTTGGTAAAATACAAAATATGTCGGAGTAATTTTGGCTTGATCGGAAAGCTCTTGTGGGAAAGTTGGGGTAATTTCCCAATAAAATCCTTTTATAGTTATCTCAGGATTTCGAGTAAGATAAAGTTCTATCCCCTGAGGATATAGCCCAAATGTACCTTCAGTCGCGACATATATTTTGCTTTTTTGTGCTTCAGATGCAAAGAAGTCAACAACTTCCGAGAGCCCCCAACCACTTGTCCAAGCTGTAACGTATTGCGATTTATCTGCTTGAGCAATAGGTCCTGTGATAGGATTATGTGCAAAACTTACCGAGACATACAATGGATATGCAACTGCAGCGACAATAACAAGTAAGGTGGCGAGATTTCGTGTGAAAGAAGCTTTCCCTACTTTTTCTTTGACTACCTCAATTATATACCCAAGTCCCCACCCTGCGAGCAAAAGGAGAGGAAGAGTCATAAAGAAGAAATAGCGTGCAAATATTTGATTGGCGATAAAAGCAAATCCTACAAACGGTAAGAGAAAGTAAAGAAGAAGCATTATTTTTTCTTTGAAATCTTTTTTGATCAATATGAGCGAAATAACGAGTAAGATGATATACGGGAGCGTGAGATACTCCACAAGTGGCGGAAGCATTCCATTTAAATTACTTACGACATACGCAAAAGGTTGCTGTATCCATTCACTGAAAGGATGATAAAAGCTGTTGTTTTTCTGGCTTATGACATTTGGTAAAGGCGAAAGACGCAAGACCTGGTACATGAGTTGTGCGATTATGATTGAAACCAAAGCAAACCCCGCCCACTTCCCAAGCCGTTTCTTGACAAGTTTTTGCTTCCAGTCAAAAAGAAAAAGTGTTAATGGCAATAAATAAATACTTAAAAGATTTGATGTTTTTGTCAAAATACCGGCGCCTAATATGAATCCCAATGTATATGCAATATCTAATCGTACATGCCGTACAAAGACTATCGCCAAATAGAGTGACCATATGAAAAACATCGCCACCATACTGTCATAGAGCGCCATTCGATCCATAACTTGCGCAAAAGGAGAAGCAAGATATAAAAGCATGGTAAGGAGAGCCACATTAAGTTTCTTAAACAATACATAACTTACCATTCCAAGTCCCAACATAGTGACAAATCCTGAAAGGACCGAAACAATTCTTCCTGCAACAAGTGGATCGTCAATAAGCCGTATAAAGGGCATCATTACCCAGATAAAAAGCGGTTGCTTGCCATCAGTGAGAGAAAGGAAACGGTACGCCGGATCATAGAGACCAGTTTGTGCCCATCTGAGGTAAATTGCTTCGTCGGTAAAAATAGGGAGTGATGTGAGGTTGTATAGCCTGACTGCAAAATATAAAGCACTCAAAGCAATAACAAGCGTAATTGGAAAAATATACTTTTTAAGCGTATGCATTGTAACTATTATATACTCCTCTTAGTTCATTTTACAAATAGTGTCCTATGCCTCTTGGGCAAATACTTATTTTTTATTGTTCTTTACTCTTCGTGCAAATTGCACTTGCATGAAAAAGAAATATATACCAACAATAAGAAAAGAAAGACTATAACTTAAAAAGTTCATGTCTGAAAGCTGCTGTGGAATTGGTGGGTTCCAGTTTCCTGATTGAAGAAACGGCACATAATTTAGTAATGCAAAGAATGAAATCGTGACAGATGGAATAATAATATAATATCTGTGAGAAATTAATGCTGCAAACGCTAAAGTATCAATCAAATACCACGGTTGGAAATTGCTTCGTAGTGATTGCGCAATAACTCCTCCTATGAGTAGCATAAGACAAGCTCCAAAAACATAATTCCAGCGGATTTTTATATGTTGTGATTTCATGCGCTGAACAACCAAAAAAACTGGCAACAAAGCTGCAGTTACAAACTTTATCCCTATAGAAGCAAAAAGCATTCCGTATGAAGGAATATATTTTTCTTTTACGAAAAAATATATTGCCCACAAAGCCGCACACATCATAACGATATCAATATGAGCACTTACAACACTTTCTACAAGGATGAGCGGATTAAGACCAAAGAAGAGTATTCCAAGAACTTCTCTCTCCGGTGCTACTTTTTGCAATATTTTTCCTATGAAGTAAACACAGCCGACAAAACTTGCAACAATAAATAGCTTGAAAAGTAAAAAGGTAATGAGAAAAATTTGGAGACCAATAAACGATAGCGGCACTGTGAGGGCAAGCCATACTGGACCATATGGGTACACTCGGTGTGTCCAACGCATAAAAGAAAGCATAGGATCTTGTGGATAATCAAGCGCTTTTTGCATATATGGATTTTGTCCGTATTCAGTGATGATCTTTGCGTCAAAAATATAATTGAAGATATCATAAGAAAATGCGTTATAAGAAAAAGTCAGCACTATTGTCGCTGTACCAATAAGTAACCATGCAAACGTTTTGCTTATTTTCTTTTTACATGCCATACGCAAAAAAGTTATATAGAAAATAAATAATGTGAGTGCTATTGCTATAAAAAGAGTTGTTGATAGCGGACGGTTGAAGTAACCAATTTGTTGAAATGATTTTACAATCTCTTGAAGACCCTCATTACGTGACAGTGCAAGGCTTAAATCTATTTGTGTAAATGAATAGAAAAATAGACTGAAAAGCGGTATAAGATAAAAAAAGAATAAGAGTTTTTCTTTAAAAGATAAACGTAGAAAGTGGTTAGGTACATGCCGTATTCTGTCCATTATATTATTTATATTTACCCGCTAGTACATTCTTTTTAATTTTTATTAAATCTTTTACTCCTTGAAGGGCGTCACGTACCGGATTAACTCGACGTGTTTCAACATGGAGCCAATTGACTGGTACTTCTTTAATTTTGTATCTACTTTTTTTTGCCAGATATAATATCTCTATATCAGAACCAAAAGTAATTGCTGTTCCTTTTATTTTTGTAAAACCATTTTTTATTTTTGTAAGTTTTGTAAAAACGGTATCTGCAGCATCTCCTGTGAATAATTTAAATCCACATTGTGTATCAGTAATTTCGGGGATTCCTACCAACATTTTTCTTAAAATAATTGCACTTCGTGAAATAAAGAGTCGAATCCCAGGCGCCCCTTTGCGAAACGTACTTCGTGAACCGATCGCAATGTCATATTTCCCACTTTCAAGGTACGGAAGTAGTGTGTTTATCTCTTCAATTGGTGTTGCTTGATCCATATCAGTAAACAGCCGGTACTTTCCTGTTGCTTTGAGCATACCTGTGGTTACTGCACCTGCTTTGCCATAATGAGGATTTTTGATAAGGGTAAAATACGGATTTTCACTAATAAATTTTTCGATGAACGCAACACTTCCGTCTGTTGAGCCATCGTCCGCGATGATAACTTCATATGCAACCTTTTTTCTATCAAGGAAATGCTGTACCTTATCAAGCACACCTTTTTGTAAATTAGCCATCTCATCATAACAAGGTATGACTACTGATAAATATATTTCTTTCATGCCCTTTCGCAATCAACAATTACGTCGACGCGTTCCTTTCTTAGAGTAATTTCTTTATATTCCATATGCTTCGGAGGCATGACCCTTTCGCAGCTTTAGCGAAGAAGGGTCACTCTTGGATTATATACCACTGGACTATTACTTTACAAACCTAAGTTACTGCAAATTAGCCTCGCAACAAACAATAACTGGCTTTATAATCAACTATTCTTTATACTTGTGAGGTAATAAGCCTATGACACAGACCTTTGCGAGCCTTCCACAACCTATTGAAAATGCTATTGTTTCAATTCTCAGTGAACGCGACACAAGTGAATTGGATACCAAAGCACATGAACTTCATAACAAATATACCGCTCAAGATAAAGGAAATCACAAAAGTTATTTTCAAGATTTTGAAAGTACGGTCGCGTACCTTGCATTACGGGTTCCAGCAACCTATGCACAAAGTTATGCAACGATTGCGAACGTTCACGAACTTGTCCCTTCATGGCAACCGAAAACTATTCTTGATATAGGAAGCGGACCTGGCACCGCAATTTGGGCAGCAAGCGAAATCTGGCCTTCTTTAACAGATGCAACGGCAATTGAGCAGCATAATTCCCTCGTTTCACTGGGTAAACAAATTGCGACGACTGCAGAATTATCTATCGCAACAACTTGGTTACGACAAGATATCCGCGAAGGTATAGATGAAGATGACACAACATATGATGTGGTAATTATTGCAAATGTACTCAACGAATTAAGTACAACAGCAGCCGACAAACTCATCGGTCAAGCATTGAATAAAACAAGTGGCGTACTGGTAATTGTTGAACCAGGGACACCAGCTGGGAGTGTTATTGTCCAGAATGCAGCGAAAAAACTTGGCAAAGCAGGAAACCTTCTTGCTCCATACATTAATAACACATTCTTCAACGACGATAACTATTATTTACACTTCTCGCAAAAGTTCATCCGTCCCGAATTTCAGAGAAGACTCAGACAACAAATGCGGGAAAGCTCTCTCATGGCTTCCGATTGGGAAGACGCAAAGTACACATACACAATTATCAGTAAACTTGCACCTGAAATAACACCTTGGGGCAGATGTGTCGGCCCAATCCAAGTACAAAAAGGCTTTCTTGAAATTCCTGTTCTTACCAAAGATGGGATTGAAAAAATAAAAGTTATGAAACGGTATAGAGAGCAATACAATAGTGCAAAGAATGTAAAATGGGGAGATGTGGTTTCATTGCCTTACGAGCCTCAATGAGGTAAAATAAAACGACGTGTTTGGCCCGTTCGTATATCGGTTAGTACACCAGGTTCTCATCCTGGGAAGATGGTTTCGACTACCATACGGGTCACAAACTCAGGAGTTATAAAAAAGTTTTGTATTTTTCTTCATCAAATTCAGTAAGCCTATTTATCATTAAGTCTGCAATGCAGAATCTCTTATCATCTTTCATTTTTTCATCAGGTACGGCTACGCATTTCATCTTTGCAGCTTTTGCAGATAATACTCCATTTGGAGAATCTTCAAATGCCAAACAGTGTTCCGGCTGAACTTCCAGCTTCTCTGCAGCCGTTATATAAACACCAGGATGCGGCTTGCCATATGGTTCATGTTCCGCAGAACAAATTACACTTAATGAATCTCGAATTGCAAGTTTATCTAATACGGCATTAATTATTTCCATTTGTGATGATGATGCAATTGCCAGAGGTATATTTTTGCCACGAAAAAACTCTACTAATTCTTTTACTCCATTTCTTGAAGTGCCTTTTAATTTTACTAATTCAATTACTTTTGCCACAACTTCTGCTTGTACCTCTTGTTGTGTTGGGGATTCCCAGGGGAAACGGCTGAACCAATACTGGACAACTTCGTCTACTCGTAATCCCATCGTCTGCTTCGTCATTTCGCTTGTTAGGGGAACAGCTACCTTATTAAAAACCTCTACTTCAGCCTCTTCCCACAAGGGCTCGCTATCAATGAGAAGGCCGTCCATATCTAATATTACAGCTTTAATCATAATCGGAGTATAACAGATTCTAATATCCCAGGGTAGTAAAAGCTGTGGGATGATCAGCTTCAGGTTGAAGAATAATTTTCACTTTCTTAATGAGCCTTGAAGTTGGTGCCATTTCTGGAATATCTGGGTCACAAGCTGCTATTTAAGCCCTCTTTTGATTATATCTACACCAATCAATACTTTCATAATGCAATGTATTTGCTCTCATTGTATAATTGATTATAGTGATGAAAGCAAAGAGTAAAGAAGAAGTAACTAGTAAACGTAAAAGATTCTATTTATCAAAATGGAGTATTGCTCTTATTGCTATTGTGATCGTTGGAGCTGTTTTAAGGTTTTGGAATTTTCCTCATGGATATACATTTGATGGAGACGCAACCCGTGACGCAATCATAGCGTATGAAGGTGCCCGTACAGGGTACTTTCCGCTTGTTGGCGCCTTCTCCTCAACCGGACCATATACGTTTGGTCCCTGGTATTATGTCAGTTTGATTGCTGCAGCATTTGTCGCACCGACCCCATATACACCATGGATACTTATGGGTTTGACCTCAATTATGACGGTTATTGTCATGTATGACATTGGTAGGCTGGTGAGTTCAAAAAAATTGGGTTTACTCCTGGCACTGCTTACTGCACTTGCTCCTTCACAAATTGCAGTGAGCACATCTCTGAGTAATATCGCGCCAGTTGCATTCTTTGCGACACTTTCTCTTTGGGCTGCGGTTCGTATTATAAAAACTCTACGCCCTAAAATGTATTGGTATCTTATTTTTGGTGTATGTATCGGTCTTGCCATAAATGCTCATTACCAAAGTATAGGATTATTAGTGATGCCAATTGCTGTATGGTTCTTGTCCAAAGAAAAACGATATCAAAACGCGTTACTTTTTGTATTGGGAGTACTAGTAACATTTATACCTCTGCTCTTATTTAATTTTACAAATGATTGGCATACAGTACGGGGGATGTATGCATATTATCTCTCTCGAGACCAATTTTATGTTGCAAATAGTTGGAGCATCTACGTCTTTGCATTTTTGCCTTCACTCATTACCAATATATTTGGGACATCGCAAATGATCAGTATGATTATGCTTATCTCTCTGCCATTACTTTTTTCTTTCTATATCTTCAAAAAAAAGATACCGGCAAATGTCTTTGTCCCAACCATCGTACTATTAGTTAATTTCATTTCACTCCGTTACTATGGAGGAGAACGGTTATTTCCGTATCATTACTTTCTTGAACCACTTATTCTTTTTATCGTTGGTTTTAGTTTGTACAAACTCTTGTCAATAAAACGCTATGGCATAGTTCTTTTTTTGATCGCTACGCTTCCTGTCATTGTCAGTATGGGTAATTATGATATTAATAGACAACGTATTCTCGCACAAGATCATGATCGTATTCCATCTGAGGCTAAGACTTTGCTTCAAAAATATCCTGACAACCGTCTTGTATTCTATAAATGCAACGGTGATCCAAGTCCAAAAGCTGAAGCCATACAATATTTACTGCAGTTCGAATCATTATCTGAAAAAGGTTCTGTGCAAAAGCTTGGACTTGAAACAGGAATATGCAAATATCCGACGACGCCACGTAATGATTTCACTATTACTTCCACTCGGGAGTTACAAGAATCAATCTATCCGCCAGTAAAAGGAACGTCAGTTGCTGATTTTACCAATGCAACAGACGCGGCACTGAAAGATGCATTGTGGCAAGAAGTGACAACGAAAAAACTCTTTATTAAAGCTACACAGTGGTATTAAATACTGATATAAAGATTACTGTACTTCAAGGATTGTTTCCTCATCATTTACTTTTCTTTCTTTGAACTGCACTTCAGGAACTGATTTTTTTACAGCGTCGGTATCACTATTTTTCCCAACCAACCATTTGATACTCTTATCGCGTACTTTTACACTGACGTCTTTGCGGCTGATAAATAACTCGGTTGTACCATCAACATTGTCAGGTGATGAAAGTATTTTGCGCTCAGTATAATACACTGTTGTCGGATACAAATGATCCAGACGCACTATTGTTTCACCCTCTTCTGTTAATGTATGCAAGACTTTACTACTTTCTGTTTGTTTTTCATTTGCCGAGGTATCAAGAATTGGAAGGATATTAATTGTAAGTGTACGATATGCAAGTAATGATGTGACAAGAAGTATTGCAACTTTTAAAATTAGATTATTTCTAAAAATCTTAACCACATGATACGTTCCGTAGGCAATAAGCAGCGACCAAAAAGGCATTGCGGGAATCAAATACCAATTATTTGTCCGCTCTGTAAAGCTTAGCTGTATGAGTAACGCCCCACCATAAAGTAACATAAGAAATGCTTTGGGATCTTTTATATACCAGAGCGCAAAAAGTACGCCAATGATAAGAACAAATGTGAATCTTCGTTGTAATGAATAATATGTGTAGAGAAAGTAATCAAAGTTAAACTGACTCAAGCTCACAGTGGCCACACCATGATCACTTTCATAGATAAAATAGTTTACAAAAGATGGTCCACTTACGAGTGATCCTCCATAAAGCCATATTGCAGGGGGAAGCACAGCGACAGCAATCATTAAGAGATACTGTTTATATCGTTTGATCATTCCTGTTCGTTCAAACAACAATTCATGCAGAATAAATATACCGATCGGAAGAAATACGAGCTGTGCCCGCGCAAGATAAATCAGTGCAAATAGTAGTCCAAGGAGTATATATTTATATTTCGTTTTACTCAGCTGTACGAGGAAAACTAATAAGATTAATAATGCGGAGAGTATATCTATGTTGCCACTCCGCATTCTCCACACAAATACATTATTTAAAGCGAGCGTTATAAACGCCAAGAACGCAGGAACCAAACCGTAATTCTTATAAGAAAACCATGCCACGAGCATTACAATAATAATTCCACTGATAGCTGATGGAACCCTCACCGAAAACTCTGAAAGACCAATAATACTTGCAACCATTGCAGATAACCACATATATAAAGGAGGTTTATCAAGCCACATGGCTTCATTCCAATACATAACGAAGAACTGTTTTGTCTGCATCATGTTTCTTGTTACATCTGCGTACCATGCTTCATCCCAATTTTCCATTGGTGATTTTCCTAGTTGAAAAAATGCTAAATAGGTAACGAAAAGTAAACCTGAAGCAAAAATAATTTTTACAATAAGTGGCATGTATTGAGAAAGAGATGTATTTTTTGAAGATGATGTCTCTTTTTTTTCTATAACTTTCTTTACTACTCTTTTCATACATCTTTATAATATCACAGAGCAATAGAATAATGTTGCTCGTGTATTGATATACAGTTTGATGTATACGTATTGACTCAATCCATTATTTATTATATAAAAGTAATACAAGCTTATATGTCTGCCCCATATAAAAATAAAAAACGGTTATTTGCTTCTTTTGCCATACTTTTTATGGCGCTCTTTAGCGTTTCTTTTTTTAATACTTCTCAAACAATTGACACAAATCAGGAAGTAATTGGTGCATCGCTCATCACAAAAACTCCTCCAACTCCATTTAAGAAACTTACACCAACATCAATCGCTGTGAAAGAAAAACTTTCTGCTCCATCGCTCATTCCTGTTAAACGTTCCTCTTCTTTATCTGGCTTACGTGTACAAGGAAATACATTAGTCAATGCAGGAGGAGAATCCGTAAGATTATTTGGCGCAAATCGTAGTGGAACTGAATATGCATGTCTTAATGGAAATTTCTCAGATGGCCCAGTAGATAGTAACTCACTGAAAGCAATGCAGAAATGGCATCTTAATACTGTACGAGTACCGCTCAATGAATCTTGTTGGCTTGGTATAAACAGCACAGGTCTTGGTGGAATTGCATATCAAAATAAAGTTAAAAATTACGTGGATACGATAACAGCAAGTGGTATGGTTGCTATTTTAGATCTCCACTGGAATGCTCCAGGTACTGAGAAAGCAGTTGGACAAAACCCAATGCCAGATGCAGATCACACGCCGTCATTTTGGAGAGAAGTGGCAACGACATTTAAAACAAATGATAAGGTAATCTTTGATCTTTTCAATGAACCTGATCCAATCCCTTTCAGAAATGATTATCCAGGTGGTTTCTCCCAATGGCAAACTGATGATTTTAATTGTCTTCTTAATGGCTGTGAAGTGACAGCAAAGAATGGCATAAAATATCAAGGTATAGGTATGCAAAAGCTTGTTGATGTTGTCCGCGAAACAGGCGCTACAAATATCATTATGATTGCGGGCATACAGTCTGCCCAAACAATTACACAGTATCAAGGAAATAATAATACAAATCCGAAAGGTTACATGCCAATTGATCCTCTGAATAATCTTGCAGTTGCAATGCATCAGTATAACCGTGCTGCATGTTCTGATGTACAATGTTGGGAAGCAACAATTGCACCTGTTGCAGCAGTGTATCCAATTATTACTGGAGAATTTGGCGATATCGATTGTACGGCTGATTATACAAAGCAACTCCTTCCATGGTTGGACAAATATAAAATAAGCTATGTCGGTTGGACGTGGGATGTCTGGCCAGAAAGTTGCGAGGGGTTGATCAAAAATTATACTGGTACGCCAAATAAACCATATGGTCAAGCATATTATAATCACCTCAAATCAATCCACTAGTGTATACTCCTTTAAAAGGATTCTACAATAGCGTAGTATGCCTCGTCATTCATTTTGCAAACTGAATGACGATAGGTATATACTTAACTAATGACTAATGCGTATCCATTAAAGTTACGTTTTAAACTTATTGCACTTGCACCTAAGGTAAGTCTCACAGATGCACATGGAAAAGAGATTTTATATATCGAACAAAAATTATTTGCATTGAAAGAGTCTGTGAAAGTATTTGACAATTCTATAGATAAAAATCTTCTCTATACCATCAAGGCCAATCAACTCCTCGATATTGGTGCCAGGTATATCTTCCGTGACTTAGGTGAAAAAGAAATTGGCTCGACACAACAAGAAGGGATGCGATCACTTTATCAGGCAAGTTATATAGTTTTTGATAAGCGCCAAACTGAAGTATTTCGAATTATCCAGGCCAATCCAATGATCGCTATTCTAGATACAATCTTGAGCTTTATTCCTCTTGCAGACATTTTCTCAAATTTTATTCTAAATCCTACTTATACTATATCAAAAAAAGAAAACGAAGAACCAGTCTTAACTATGAAAAAGAAACCAAGTTTTTTTGAATCAAATTTTGAAATAACGGCTCATGAGATTGATATAACAGAAGAACAAGAACTTCTTTTACTACTTTCCAGTCTTATGCTTGTCCAGCTAGAACGCAATCGGGGCTAATTAGTTGACGAAGTATATTTAGCAATTATTCCCAGAAGATCGTCCATTTTAAATGGTTTCGCGAGAAAATCATCTGCTCCCGATTCTTTAGCAGATTCGGAAATATCACGACTTGCCGAAATCATAATGACTGGAATATTCTTGGTAAGTGTCTTTTTCTTAAGATATTTACAGATTTCGCGTCCATCTTGTCCTGACATCCAAATATCTAGAAGTAATAAGTCAGGAAAATCTTTTTCCATCTTATAGATAGTTTCACCATTAACTGTCGTATCAACACTGTATCCCTCTTCCTCAAGCATAAACTGTACTGCGTCACAAATTGCAGGATCATCATCTGCTATTAATATCTTTTTATCTTTTTTATTATCCATAGTATTTAACTATACAATATCTAGATTTGAAACCAGTAAGAACCCAGTTTCAATCGTGTTGTATTTCTTCCTCCAAAACATTATTTTGAGGATTTTTAATTTTTGCATTTATAGGTAAGGTAAAACAAAAAGTAGATCCTTTACCCAATTCACTTTCGACCCAAAGTAATCCTTTCTGACGTTTCATTATTTCATTTGAAATATATAATCCAAGCCCAAGTCCTGGAAAAGTATTCTCTTTTGGACCACTAATACGGTAAAAGCGCTCGAATAATCTCTCTTTATTATTTTCAGGAATACCTATACCAAAGTCTTGTACACAAAGGCGTACATTTTCACTATCAATACTTTGCTTTATAATAATTTTCTCTGTATGGGGAGAATACTTTATGGCATTTGAGATAAGATTTGTAAGCACCTGTCCAGTTCTTTCTCTATCAGCTTGCACTTTTTGTTTTGTTTTACCTTCAATATGTAAAGTATGCCGAAATGTTGTCCGCTGCATCTCTTCAACAATCTCCACTACAAATGCATCAAAATCAAATTTCTCCTGATGCATACGCAGTTTACCAGATTCAATTTTGGTAGCATCAAGTAGGTCTGATATGAGCATGGTTAATTTATCCAACTGCGCATTCATTTTCCCAAGCTGTTTAGAAGAGAACATATCACCATTTTTGGCAAATTTCTTTTCAAGAACTTCAGCATATGCTTTTAGTGAGGTTACTGGCGTCTTTAGTTCATGCGTCGCAATACCGATAAAATCATTCTTGTCCTGTTCCACCTTTTTTTCTTGACTGACGTCTGTATGTTGTAAAACAATATGTGTAATTTTTCCTTTTGCATTTTTTATAGGAAAAATTTTCGCCGCAACCCATCTATCAGATACAGCATTTTTAACTGAGACAGTTTTTTCTGGAAAATATTGTATTGCCGGAACGTCAACAATTTTCCCTTTAAATCCTTTTTTAATTGCTGTCATTACACTTGTTTCGACAAGCTGTTGATCATTGAGAATATTATATGATTTTAGCTCTGGAAATCGTATATTCCACAACTTTTCCCAAGCTTTATTCACCAATATTGTTTCCCCATCTGGAGTAAAAATTTGCGTACTTATAGGAGATTGTGCAAAGATAGTTTTGAAAAGTAGTAAATGAGTATCGATCATACGCATATTGACTTGTATAATACGCCATAGTATACCACAGAGAAGTTGGTGAGTGAAGAAAGAAGATTTTAGCTAAGAGTTTTTTTGCGAAAATCTGCTATAATAACACTTGAGTCTGGATCAGCATCAGGACTGGAACCGTCAACATCTTGGAGAGATCGTCTTTCCATTGATTCACTTTTTTTGGTGCCAAAACGCTCTGGATAGCGTAACATTGCTTCTTCTTCAAATACTCCTAAAGCTGTTGCTCGACGTACATCTGCTTCTAGTTCTTGAAGTGTCTTTTTACGAAGTTCCAACGTGGTTGTATTATCGATACCAATTACTTCGCTCAGCGTTATAGTAGTTACCCTTTCTTGTGCTTTTTTTCTCAATCTTAGAACTGTTTCGAAGGATAATGTACTCTGCCTTGCAGTCGTATCAAGTTCGCGGGATGTTCTTTCTGCGGTTACGTGATTTAATGCTGACCTAAAGCTAACAGGAAAGACGTTCTCTTCTTTTGCTTTCACTTTTGCTTCTACATCATCAATATACATGAAAGTAGCATCTAAGAGCCCTTGTATGCTATTTGATTTTCTTAATTCATTCTCACTACTAAATGAAGGTAAACTGTTTTGTGAAAGACGTGAAGGAACGCCAGCTATTGTTGTCCGATCAGGAACATTCAGAACACTGATATTACCTGCTTCAACCATGGAAGGCAGAGCTCTCCCAGTTACCATTCTTGCAAATGACGAATTTCTTTCTCCTAATAAAAGCATAAAAAACCTCTGCAATAGTATATACTAATTTGTCGACATTTCTTGACAACAACCTGACAAAGGTTGAGCGACACTATAGAATAGTGCTATATTTTTGAGCTCAATTTTATAGTACAGACTTACGAGTTAGAGTACATGACAAAAAAACTTATAATAAAAGACGAATTATTTGTCAGGAATGCTTCAGCTTAGAGGATAAGATGCTAGAAACTAAATCGCGTGGTGTGCAGGAAGAATTGGTGTTTCTTCTGTAACTCCATCTGCTGATTTAGCTTTAGCGAGTGGTTTGGTTAAAGCAATCTTGAGTACTTCATCCATGTGACTGACGAACTTAAATGTAAGGTCTTTTAGTACTTCTGGTGGAATATCCTCAAGATCTTTCTTATTATCTTTTGGCAATATAATGGTTTTCAAGCCTGAACGGTGTGCTGCTATTACTTTTTCTTTAACTCCACCGATTTCAAGAGCCCGTCCACGAAGCGTTACTTCACCTGTCATAGCAACTTTACGGTTGATTGGATTTTTGGTAAGCGCTGAGATGATTGCAGTTGAGATAGCAAGTCCTGCTGATGGGCCATCTTTTGGTACTGCGCCTTCAGGGACATGTACATGAATATCAGTCTTTTGGAATACTTTATCTGAGATTCCCATTGTATGTGCACGTGACCGTATATAAGAGAGAGCTGCTTGCGCAGATTCCTTCATAACATCTCCGAGTTGTCCTGTGAGTGTCAAATGACCTTTACCTGGCATAAGTGCAACTTCAATAAAAAGAATCTCTCCGCCAGCTTCAGTCCATGCAAGTCCTGTTGACTGACCGATTTCATCATTTTTTTCAATCATCGTACCATGATACTTTTCAGGACCAAGATACTTTGGAATATCTGTCGCTTTAACAACCACTTTTCCTTTTTCACCTTCAGCAACCTTTTTGGCAATTTTACGAAAAACTGTAGCAATTCTGCGCTCAAGGTTACGTACACCAGCTTCACGCGTATAATGATGAATTATGAAAAGGAGTGCTTCATCGGTAATTTCAACTTGTGTCTTTTTCAAGCCATGATTTTCAAGTTGCTTACTGATAAGGAAATCATGTGAAATTTTAAATTTCTCATCGTGGGTGTATCCAGCAAAATGTATAATCTCGAGTCTATCACGCAGTGCCGGCGGAATAGTATCTAAGACATTAGCCGTTGTGATGAACATAACATTTGAAAGATCAAATGGAACTTCCAGATAATGATCAGAGAATTGTCCATTTTGTTCTGGATCCAATGCTTCTAGAAGCGCACTTGATGGATCACCACGGAAATCTGAACCAACTTTGTCAATTTCATCAAGCATAAAGACCGGATTTTTGGTGCCTGAGTCTTTAACACCTTGGATAATACGTCCAGGAAGCGCTCCGACGTATGTTCTGCGGTGACCGCGGATTTCAGCTTCATCTCGGATGCCACCAAGTGATACTCGGACAAATTTACGTCCTAGAGCACGGGCAATTGATTTACCAATTGATGTTTTACCCACACCTGGAGGTCCAGCAAAACAAAGAATTGGACCTTTCATCTTTCCTGAAAGCTTGTGTACAGCTAAGTATTCAATAATACGCTCTTTCGCCTTTGACAAACCATAATGATCTTCATCAAGCGTTTTTTCAGCAGTCTTAATGTTTGATACATCTTTACTTTCTTCAGACCATGGAAGTGCAACCATAAGATCTAAATAGTTACGGATATATCCTGCTTCAGGATTGAATTGGTTCATATTCTGTAATTTATTCAATTCCTTACGGGCTTTCTCTTCAACTTCTTGTGGCATTTTTGCATCTTTGATCTTATTCAAAAGGATACGGATTTCAGAATTTTCTTCTTTATCTCCTAGTTCTTCCTCAATGGTTCTTAATCTTTCACGAAGCATTGCTTCCCGTGCTCCTTTTTCAAAACGTTCTTGCGTCTTTGAAGCAATTCTACGCTCCAGTTCAAGAATCTTAATTTCTTTCGCGAGGAGTTCTGTTAATTTTTGTAAACGTCCTTTAACATCTGTCATTTCTAAGAGTTCTTGACGCTCTTGTGGCTTAAGATCAAGTGCTGAGGCAATTAGATCTGAAAGTTCGGCTGGAGATGTTTCTGACATGATGTTCATGAAAAGAAGGAAATCTGCAGATTTACCGAAATTCATCGCTTTTCTAAATTCATTGGTGAGGTGATTACAAAGAGCTTTAATCTCTTCATTCTTCTCGACTTCTTCAGGAAGCTCAATAACCCGAGCCATAAAATACGAATCATGTTTTTCATATCCAAGGATTTTTACACGGGATATTCCGCGAACCTGAGCATTAATTTCACCATCAGTTCGAATCATACGTTCAATACGCGAAAGTGTACCAATTTCGTAAAGATCGTCAGAACTTGGGTCATTAAGACGTGCATTTTTTTGCAATACAAAACAGACAACTCTTTCTTTTTGGAATGCGGATTCTAAGGCTGCAAGACTTTTTGGACGTCCAAAAGTAAGGACTGAATCTGTGCTTGGGAATATAATGCCGTCTCTAATTGGAATTACTGGGACTAATTTTTCCATAAATATTTGTTCTAATATTGAAGTTCTAAAAGAACTAATTAGCAATCTATCATAGTTTCTGCTAATTGTCAATGACTCAGACTAGATCATTTGACTTTTCGATCAGTTTATTTTTTACAGAGCTTTTTATGGCTATAAATAACCTGACGAATTGATTTACAATGTAACAAGTAAACTTGTTGATGTCAACCCCGATTTGCGTGAGAAGAACTCATCGGTGAGCACCTTAGCTCTTCGTATGATGTTTAACCATAGCGAGTAAGTCGTCAATATTAAAAGGTTTGAGGAGGAACCCATCTGCGCCTGATTCTTTGGTGATTTTTTCAGTTTCATTGTTTGCAGACATCATGACAAGAGGAATGTGTTTGGTGTGAGGTTTACCTTTTATATTTTTTGCAATTTCGCCACCATCTTCACCAAATAACCATATATCCAGAAGGATCATATCGGGGAGATGCATATCCACCGCTTTGTACACGCGTTCGCCTTGATCTGCTGTGATAACTTCGTAGCCCTCATTTTCGAGAATGATTCGTACAACTTCAATAATTGCTTTATCGTCTTCAGCTACAAGTACTTTTTTTTTCATTTTATATTGTGTCGAGCTCTGAATATACCACCATCCGATCAGAGTAATTCTTTGCTTTTTCATCCCATTTTCCCTGGCAGGTTATAAGATTGAGCATGGAGTTGGATGATTCACCAAATACTTCCTGAATTGGAAATGAGTCATATGGGTATTGTTCTACTCTTGTGACAGAAAAAGTTAGTTTTTTACCTTTATCGTCAGTTGTTTCAATTTTGTCACCTTTTTTTAACTTTTTAATATCCCAAAAGACCGCTGGAGAACCATCTTCTTTATCAAAATGTCCCGCAAGTACAGCGTTTCCAGGCTGTCCTGGCCGATATCCAGGATTGAACCAAGATGTATTATCTGCATCTTCCGGCACATCCATTCTCCCTTTTTCGTCCATTGCTACAGACTCTATTTCTGTCTCAATACCAATACTTGGGATACTGACTGTAGTTGGAATTCCAGGCATAACAACTTCTTTTTCCTCCTCTTGGGTAATTTCTTGTTCAGACTGGGTAGAAAGAACTTGTTTGTCATTGTCATTTTTGACAAAAGTTGAGGCAGTTGTTCCGATTCCTATCCCAGCTACAATAATTATTATTATAGTGATAAGTGTTTTAAGCATAATATTAATTTATTACTTTCGATGGAGCAAGATGTATCAACGATGGTCAACACATCTTGCTCCATAATTTATTAACAACATATACGTATGAGCGTATTAGTTAGCTGCGTGTCCTGTTGCTGGTGCTTCACTTGGAGTGGTTGCACTAGTTGTTGGTGTTACAGTTGTTGTTGTGTTGTTTGTTGCTGGTGTTGCTGTTTGCGCGAATGTCATTGTTGCCGCTGCCATTGCTGAAACTGCAAATACACCTGTTGCGATTGCTGCTTTTTTGAACATATACTCACCTCCTTTCACACTATTGTATTTTACTCTTTTTAATTAAAGTTTTTGAGTAAGAACTTCCAGCTCCTCATTATTGATGAGAAACGGTAAAGTTATCCTAACATACTTATTATTTTGTCGTCAACCGCATAGCTATTTTTCTTACATCAGCCTCTACCTAAATCTTTACATTTTCATACATTGCTTAAGAAAACTATCGTTCTAAGCGTAAATTCTATACTCTTGCTTATTCCTTACAGGATTTTGGTAGATCTCTTATTGTTAAGCATTATCCTAACTGGTGTATAGAAACGAAAATCTAAAATATAAAACTAAAAATTAAAATATTTTAAGTTATCTTTTTTAAATTTTACGTTTTTATTGAAAGGAGGTGATAGATATGGCAATTACAACAAGAAAAGGTAAAGGACGCGGATTTGCTTCAATGAGCAAAGACAAGCAACGCGAGATTGCTAGTAAAGGTGGAAGAGCTGCACACAGTAAAGGTACAGCACACAAATGGACTAGTGAAGAAGCTCGTAAAGCAGGACAACTTGGTGGTCGAGCTCGTCAAAAACGAACTTAATGACATCCGGTATCTCATCCGGCATTACATGAGAAAGAAAGGAGGCCTGCCTCCCGTAGCCTGTCCCTCAATCAGGAAAATAATAAACTTACTTGAGGTGCGAAACCCTCCTTCGCAAAAAGCTTCGGAGGGCGAAGGGAGGTGAAACAATTTTATGAATATATTATCATGGTTAATTTTTGGAGTAATAGTTGGAATAGTCGCGAACGCGATTGATCCAGCTCCCAATAGAGGAGGCATCTTCGGATCTATTCTTTTGGGAATTGTTGGAGCTTTAGTAGGAGGATTCCTAGCAAATCTTATTTTTGGAATCAGCGTCACAGGATTTAACGTAACGTCATTCTTAGTAGCGATCGCAGGATCCTTATTGTTACTCTTTGTTGGCAAAGCTATGCGAAGAGCCTAAAAAAGAAATTTACATATCTTACTATAGTAAGATATTGGGCGAGAGCAATCCGTAATATTAGATACAACTAATTTTGGATTGCTCCGCTCTACACAAACTTAAAACTAAATTTTCATTTTATATTTTTACTGAGAGGAGGTGAAATTATGCAACACATACTACATACAAATAAAGACACGCAAAAAACAGTTAGTCCAGTAGCTGCTGGCCTAACAGGAATAGTACTAGGAGCAGCGGCGGCCGCAGCTGTAGTACTTTCAGATGAAGAAACCCGTCGCAAAGCTACAAAAAAAACTTTGCAGCTAAAAGATGATCTACAAAAATGGAGCACAAAAACAATTCATGATATTCAGACACGGGGAGAATCAAGTAAAACGGTAAAAGAAAAATTAGAAGATTCTAATATTTCAACAACTATAAAAGAACGGCTTGATGAAACAGATATGAAGTAAAGTTCTAAATGTCTTGGGGAATTGGAATTCTTCCGTAATTAAATTTACAAAAAAGAATTATCAATTCCCCTTTTCAGTTGGAAAACACACTTAAGAAATTACTAAAGTGAATAGCGGATTTGAGAATCGTTTTGGGGAACAAGTGATATATTTTTTTCGAAACGTTTAATATTTTTAATAATAAGTAATCTTCCTGAGCGACCTAAATATCCCTCTTTTTCAAGTTTTTTCATTTCAAGAGACGTAGTTTCACGGGTAATCCCGACCAAAGTAGCAATATCTCTATGTGTTAAAGGAACATCAATGACGATATCGTTATCTCCGCTTAGTCTCCCAAAACGTTTTGCGCAGACTAAAAGTGTTGTAGCAACTTTTATATATGCGTTACTTAATACAAGATATTCCATGCGGCTGAAAACTCCATCAAAACGCACCATAATTCTCGTAGTCAAATCATAGAGTACATCTGGTGCTGCGGTCACAAACTTTATAAAGTCTTCTTGTGGAGCCTGCCATAATTCAAGTGGTGTTATTGCTTCTAGATAATATGGATTGACTGATTTATTAAAACCGTACGTAAGTGGGAAAAAATCTCCTGGCTTGAGGATTGTCAACGTGAGCTCTTCTCCATCTTCAGTGAGGCGGAAAACTCTCACATATCCGTTCTTCACATAAAAAACACTTGATGGGGTATCATTGGGGTGGAGAATCATTACCCTCTTTTTATAAAAATGAATTGGCGTATGTTTAAAGAATGCATCAAGTTGTGAGGATAAGGTTTGATTTATCATAAAAGTGTTAACTAGATTACAAAATATATAGTACAGCCAAGGATTGATAATAAAATGTGGATTATGTAAGAGTTGAATAAGAAAGTCTTATAAAGACTATATAACTTAGTGTAAATTTGGTAAGATTACCATTGTTGAATGAAAAATGACATTTTAGATCAAATTAATGAATATGCCCAAGATCTCCATAATGCTAATACTACAAAGAAACTTGAATCAACCATTGTCGATGTAGCGAAAAAATTAAGTGGAGCATTGTATGGACAATTGTATATTTATAGCAAAGATAGGCTGAAAAAAGTATATAGCTCTGATGTTGCAATTAAAAAGTGTACACTTGTTAAAAGTCCAACATTTAAGAAATATCTTTTAAAAAATACTATTTCATATATTTCTCCAAAGCTCCTAAAAGATTGGATTCCTGAACACATACCAACAGATATCCAATCGGCAAATATTATTCCGCTCTTCACCAAAGATCAATCGGTTGAATTTATTTTACTGTATACGGATCGTTCAGAAGAATTATCTACGGAAGCACAAAAAGCCCTTGCAATTTATAGTCATATAGCAATTATGGCAATCACAAGAGCACGACTTCAAGACGAATCAAAAAGAGCATTAGAAATAAGAGATCGTTTCATTTCTCTCGCATCGCATGAACTACGTACTCCCCTTACTTCGTTACATGGGTATATACAACTTCTTCACGCAAAGATGGCGGATAAAGATACTGTGGAGTCAAGATGGGTTAAAGAATTACATGTTGAAAGTATTCGACTTACAACCCTTGTAAAAGAACTCCTCGATGTTAATCGTATTAAGCAAGGTCAATTTGCCTTTGTTTTTAGTGAAGTACCTATGCATGAGGTGATTACAAAAGCAATTGATTATCATTACTTGACAAGGGCAGATCATCCTGTAGTTTATCAAAACAAAATGGAAAAAGGTACAAAAATTGTCGGAGACTTTGATAAACTTGTCGAAATGGTATCAGGACTCTTAGGAAATGCAATTAAATTTTCGAAACCTGAGGATAAAATTACGATTAGCATAAAAACCAACCAAGGCTCATTATCATTGATTGTCAAAGATACTGGCCGTGGTATTAGTAAAAAAGATTTGACTGCAGTTTTTGATGGATTCTATAAAAGCGCACATTCAAGTCATTTAGAAGGTATGGGCGTAGGATTACTTTTGGCAAAGCACATTGTTGATAATCACCGCGGCAAGATAAAGATTACGTCAAAAGAAAACAAAGGAACCAAAGTCGAAGTTATACTCCCAACAATCAAAGCAGAACCGCTCTAGATCTCATTGTTCTCAAGTACACATGTTTTGGGAAATAATTTTTTTAGGTCTCCATACCATTGCCAGAGAATTCATTAAAACTTCGGGGATAAATTTCGTAGAGAACGAGATTATTCTTTGATAACATACCCAAAGCCGCGAACTGAATGCAGCAGCTTCTTATCGGTATCAGCGTCAACTTTTTTGCGGAGATATCCCATGTATACGTCAACGACACGGGTTTCAACATCACTTGAGTAAAGCCAGATCCTCGATAGGATCATTTCACGTGTTAAGATACGACCTTTATTGCTCATTAAGTATTGCAGCAACTTAAACTCTTGTGGAGTTAATTGAATCTGGCGATCTTGGCGACGTACTTCCATCGTTTTGCTATCAAGTTCAAGATCAGCAACTTTGAGAATTGCTTCACTGCTTACTTGCTTTCTGAGGCGTGCTTTAATCCGGGCGAGAAATTCATCGGCGACGAATGGCTTGGTCATATAATCATCTGCTCCAAGATTTAATCCTTCAACGATATCATTAATTGAATCTTTGGCGGTGAGAATAATGATTGGAAGATCTTTATACTTTTTACGTATTTCGCGGGTGACTGCTTCACCAGACATAACGGGTAAACCAAGATCCATTACAACCAAATCAGGCTCAGTTTTCTTGAAATAATCGAGAGCTGCGATGCCATCTGATACAGTATGGACTGAGTATCCGTTATCTAATAAGAGCTCTTTGAGGTATTTTTGGAGTCCGCGATCATCTTCAACAACAAGTATTGTCTGCATCATATTATGTGCCATTATAGCAACTAATGTAAGAAGGCACAACCTATGAAAAATGTATAGTTAGTCATGAAATTAATACAGGTGAGTTGATAATTTTCCCAAAGTTTCCTGTAAGCTTTATCATTATTAAAATTTGTAGACTGGCGTCTAATTGAGAAAACGGTTGTTACTAGTTAGGCCCTGCCTCTATGCTCTACTATAAGACTACATTTATGATTAACTAAATTTAACGATGAGCTTGACCTTGTTACATAATAATGGTATATTTCTTACAGTTCGTTTACATAATTATTAACTCATCTATACTCATACTCTGCATATTCTTCATATTTATTACATTTCTCACAACAAATTACACATTTCTTACCTATTTCTGATGCAATTTTTATATGGGTCTTGACTTGTTTATCAAAAGTCGCATATACTGCCTCTCAGAGTCACTATGAACAACTGCCCTTCCAACAATCAGGATTTACAAAAACTAAGTACTACCATTTTGGAAAAAGCCAAAACTATTATTAAGCCCTCAAAAGATAATCTCTGGTCACTTCTTAATTGCACGCTCATTCTTATTTGTCTCTTCCTCGCAGTCATTTCAAATAATCAAAATGTTACGAGCATCTCTCAAATCATCTCTCCTCTCGCAAGTGCGACCTCTCCATCACTTGCTCCATTACAAGAGGATAAAAAAGGATACCAAGTCTATGGATACGCACCGTATTGGACATTTAATAAACTCGATGATGTCGACTTTAATGTCCTCACAACGTTTGCATATTTTGGTGTTCCGATCCAAACAGACGGAAGTCTCAACAGGAGCGATAAAGGTTATGAAGTCTTTATGAGTGATAAAGCAACAGAAGTATTTCAAAAAGCTCACGCAGCTGGGACAAAAGTGAACTTAACTGTTTCTTTGATGGAAAATGATAAGATTCTCACCTTTTTGGACAGTTCTCAAGCGCAAGAAACAGCTGTGAATGAGATTGTAACTGAAGTCAAAGCCCGTGGTATTGATGGTGTCAGTATTGATATTGAATATGCCGGCAAACCCCATCCAGCATACCGTGCAAAGTTTACTAATTTTGTGACACAGGTCACAAACCGTATGCACACAGACGTTCCAAACTCCCAAGTGACCGTCGCCGTCTATGCCCTCTCAGCTAAACAACCACAACTTTATGACATCGGAGCGTTAGCACAAAATGCTGATTCTATCTTTATGATGGCGTATGATTTTTCAGTCAAAGGTTCGAAGAAGTCTGAACCAACAGCACCACTGTATGGTCATAAAGAAGGTAAGTATTACTATGATATAGCAACAGCTGTTGAAGACTTTCTCAAAGTGATGCCATCTGAAAAACTCATTCTTGGAGTACCATACTATGGCTACAACTATGTCGTATATGAACCACAAGTTAAAAGCGATACCCGACCTGCTGGATCATGGAGAGGCCAGCCAGCCGTCCAAACATATTCACTTGCTCAGGCAAATGTCAATCCAAATATGTCAGGTATCAATGCGTACAAAGAAGGCTGGGACGAGAATGCACAGGTTGGCTGGAAGGCGTACCGTCTTTCAGAAAGTGATACTTGGAGAATGATCTTTGTTGAAGACGCAAAATCACTCGGCGTAAAGTATGATTTCGCAAAGGCACAAAATCTAGGCGGCATAGGCATATGGGCGCTCGGATTTGATCACGGACACACTGAACTCTGGACATTACTCCATAACAAATTTGGTGTCAAAAATATCGCTGACAACCGAGGACTCTTATATAAGGAATAATTATGAATAACTATAACAATAATCTAAATAACGATATGTTTGAAAACTTGCCAATCACAAGAAAGCAGTTGCGAATCTTTCTCTGCACATTTCTCGCTATGTTCATAATGATGAGTCTGCAACATTTGGGTGTGACCGCTCCTGCAAACCCAATAAAACTCATTATGCCAATTCCTGAAAATTCTGAGCCGCAACAACCAGATATTCTCAAATCAGTGCGACCAATGCTTGAGGAAAAAATAAATACGTTCACATTAAAAAAACCAACTGCCCAAATCATTGCACCAGCACATGCATCATCTATTATAGATAGTGCAGCTGGTTATGCAGTAGTCGATCTTGATACAGGTGAAATCATTGCAGCAAAAGATGGTAGTCGCCCACTCCCAATTGCCTCTATTACCAAAGTCATGACAGCAGTGGTTGCGCTTGACTTAGCCAATGCCTCTGAACTCTTTACAGTCAGTCAGCATGCAGCCACTATTGAACCCACAAAGATTGGTGTTATTCCCGGTCAGCAAATGACGCTTGAAGAATTACTCAATGGAATGATGCTTGTTTCAGGCAATGATACTGCTGAGGTGATCCGTGAAGGCATTGATGCTAAATATGGTGAAGGCGTGTTTATTGCAGCAATGAATGAGAAAGCAAAAATCATTGGTCTTACCAATTCGAGCTTTGCAAATCCTCAAGGCTTTGATGATCCAAAGAATTATAGCTCTGTTGAAGACTTAGCAATTCTGACACATTATGCACTTGCGCATTATCCTGTCCTTGCTGAGATCGTCAAAAAAGATTATCACTTTGTCCCAGCCAATGACCATCATAAACAATTTGATATGTTCAATTGGAACGGGCTACTTGGTGTCTATCCACAAGCGCAAGGAATGAAGATCGGCAATACGGGTGACGCAAAGAAAACGACAATTGTTACATCTACCCGCGGTGGAAAAAGAATGGCAGCAATTGTATTGGGCGCTCCCCGTATCATAGAACGTGATCTGTGGGCCGCACAACTCTTGGATCTTGGTTATGAAAGAACTCTGGGTCTGAAGCCAGTAAACGTCACAGAAGAACAATTACGAGCAAAATATAATACTTGGAAATATTGGAATTAAGGCTTTATCAGTTTTCGGTTGTTCGTCGAACACAGGAATTATCTATTAACCAGACGAACAACCGAAAATATCATCTTAATAAGAAAGGAGAAGTATGCGAGAAATAATCGAAATTATAATCGGAGCATTAACAGGAAAAAAGCCAGCTGTTCAACCGGTATATGTCCCAAGTAATAGATAACTCATCTATTCTTACCTAGCTCTTACTCTATTCTAATCTAATTATTAACTGGGTATTGACAGAGGAAAAAAAATTAAAGTATAGTATATATAGATCATGTTAAAAGAAATTTTAAATACATTTGAAATAACTCCGGCACAAGTAAGAATTTTCTTGTTTTCTTTCATTGCAGTTAGCGTCATGGTAACACTCCAACATCTTGGAGTCAGCTCTCCAATACAGATCTTCTAAGATAAAGTACTTGCAAAATAACTTTATCCTTTTCCTTCAATAGATTTTCTTAATCTTCTAAGAGTTTTCTTTTGCTGTCTTCTAGGTAACGCGTCGATGGATCTTCTAATAATGGGATTCCAGTCTCGTGCGTATCCTTCTTTTTCTATCCAATGCCCTATAATTGCTGAAACATCAGCTTTATCTCTTTCTCTTGGAGCTCTGCCCCAAGCATCTGAAGATTTTTGAGTCAAAATAATTCCAGGATGTACAACTTCAACCATAGGAGCTCTTCGCCCCTTTCTTGTTGCTATACTTCTTGCAGTATCTTCAAGAAACTCTGGATCAAACTGCATATCTGCCCAGTATTGGCCAGGTGTAACATTATCAGTTCCATACATTTCCCAATAACGCCCTTTATTTGCAGGGTCCATAATGACTAAATCTATATCATGATGAGGACGCACAAAACCAGTAGTAAGTTCGACAGCCAATCCAGAAGTTAATAAATACCGTAAATTTCCTGCCTTATCTCTCTGAGGTTCTGCATCAAGAATCATTTCGAGCTGACGTAATCTACCATCGCCACTAGGTGGTTCTCCAGGGTCCCCGACTGGAATTGCAAGAACTTGTGCAATAACGTCTCTTACACCATCTAATTCTGGTCCACGCTCAACTCGATCCTGCTGTCTGTCAGGTTCTCCAAATCCCATTCTTTCCATAAGTAACGAATTATATCAATATTGTACTTGAAATACAATACTATAGGTAATAAATCATGTGTTGACATCTCTTCAAAATGTATCTATATTGTATATACATATGAGCACATACACTGCAACCGTTATCAAAACAGGCAATTCAGTCGCGCTTCGCGTACCAAAGCAATATGTTCTGGATGCAAAGCTTGTTCCTGGTGAAAAGGTCAATCTCAATTTGCCGACCAAACAAAAGCAGCAGGATCATGACAAAATTATACGACTTATCGCAGCATTGCAGAAACTGTCTGCCTATAGCACTATAAAAGATCCTCTTAAGTGGCAACGGGAAATCCGTCAAGACCGCCCTCTTCCCGAAAGAAAGTAAATTATGATTGTACTTGATACCAATATCTTTATTTACCTCGCCAATGGAACATTGAAAACAGAGACACTCAATGAGAACGATATAGCATACGCAAGTATTACGAAAATAGAAGCCTTAGGATATACTAAAATTATCGGAGCAGAGCAGAGTTATTTAGAAACTTTGTTGGATGCATGCGAGCAGATTGAACTTAATGAAACTGTTATAAAGCAAGCAATTCGGTTACGGCAACAATCAAAATTATCTTTAGGTGATGCTATTATGGCAGCTTCAGCGCTTGCTCACGACTATGAACTTTGGACAGCTAATATTGAAGACTTTAAGCATATAGAAGATCTCCGCCTTCACAATCCTTTACACTAGACATGATGCAGGCTTGCACCAATTCGTGCTTACCTACCTTGACAAATTTCCCACAATTGCAGATGATTAACTCATGCCCATGTTGTATTTCACGTTAGCCCTATCAATTCTTTTTGTTATCATCACTGTAATAATCATAAACAAAAGCTATATTGACGGCGTAAAAAAAGCGCAACAAACTATCATAGAATCTCTCACAAACGGCATCATCGGAGTGGATGCACATCAGACCATTATTATGGTAAATACAGCCTTTGAGAAATTACTCGGTATTTCACGTGATAAGATACTTGGTCAGCCAGTAGATGCCATTTTAAAGCTTTATGGAGGAACAACAGTTGTGCCTTACGAGGTGTATAGCCAACCGAATGAGACAAATACGAGAAACGGTTTAAAACTCCGCAATGAACAAGGAGAAACGCCTCTCTCCTTAACACTCGCACCATACACGTTTGCCAATCAAGACAAAGGAATGCTTGTGACAACACATAATCTCTCCTTAGAGCACCAGCTTGAAGAAATGAAAGTTGATTTTGTCTCAATGGCTGCTCATGAATTACGGACTCCCCTCACCGCGATACGTGGCTATGCATCTCTTTTACAAATGCATTATTCTCTCCATCTTGATGATGCGGCGAAAGAACTATTGACCCGTTTGCTCGTCAGTACTGCTAATTTAGCGAACCTCATTGATAACTTATTGAGTGTTTCAAGAATTGAACGCAACAATATGATTATTGATACCAAACCAATTGATTTATCAATTATAGTCAAAGATATCTTTGAAAGCTTTAAGTCACAAGCGCAAACCCGCAAACAAACCTTTACCCTCTCAATGCCTGAACATCTTCCAATGGTTATGGCAGATCCGTTCAGAGTTGGTCAAGTTTTTGTTAATCTTATCAGCAACGCAATCAACTACACACAAGAAGGTGGATCGATCTCGATTACAATCCAAGATAGAAATGGTTACTTAGAAGTTGCAGTGCAGGATAACGGCGAAGGTATTCCCCCTGAAGCTGTTCCACGGCTCTTTACAAAATTTTTCAGGGTTTCAGGTTCACTTGAACAAGGATCAAAAGGGACTGGGCTTGGATTATATATCACAAAATCCATTATCGAGATGCATAAAGGCAAAATATGGGCTGAGAGTACACTGAACAAGGGATCCATTTTTACATTTACATTACCTACTGCAAGCCAAGATGAAATTACGAAGCAAAAGGAGCATCCATCAAGTACTTTCTTGACAGTAAAAAATGGACAAGGTATTATTGTTAGGAAAAGCACTGCTACGAACTAATCTATTCGTATACAAATTATGAGAAAAATATTAATTGCTGAAGACGATTTTTTTATCCGGGACATTTATAGTAAAGTGTTTGCACTATCCGGTTACGAAGTAGCAGTTGCTGTCGATGGGATGGACGCGCTTGAGAAAATCAAAGCACAAACATATGACATGGTTCTTCTGGATATTATGATGCCACGAATGACTGGCATTGATGTTCTCAAAAATATTAGATCTGCTGAAGAACCAATAAAAAGTATTCCAATTTTTATCATTACGAACTTAGGACAACAGAATGTTATTGAAGAAGCTTTTAGACTTGGAATGGATGGATATATTTTGAAATCACAAGTAACACCGCAGCAGATTGTTGATGAAATAAATAACTTCTTTCTCACAAAAGAAGCATTACCACAAACCTAGGCTATTCTTCCACAGTAGGCAAGCAAATCTAAAGTTTATATTGACATTGAGACTCATCTAAGCCATTATTAATATGCGGGACTTATCTATCATGAATAATCTCTTTTCTTCACCTAAATTTATCATTGCTGCTATCGCAATATTAGCCTTAGTAGTTATACCACTTACCATTGTGCAAGTACAAAATCAGCAAAACCTTCGTCAAGAAGCTGATGAAATTACCTGGGCAACAGATCAATCAGCTTCAGCAAGCTGTCCAACTGAAGGATCAGGAGTAGAAATTAAGGCAAGATTTTCAAATACAGAACCACGTGAAAGCTCTACTGATATGACAGTCACCGTTAAAGACCAACAAACAGGCAAATCAGTTGTCATGGGTGTCGTAAAAGGTGGAGAAACAAAAACCTCGACAATTCAGACAGAAAGAGATACATTAAATGCAGGCTCTGTAACATTCTCACTTAAATGGACGGACGGACGCTCCGGTGTTGACAGTAGGACAGCAAGCTATGAAGCAGTTGCAAATTGTAATACTTCAAATCCTGATCCAATTGTAAATGAACCGGTTTGTCCAGATGGAACACAAGAAATAACGAATCTCGAAGGAGGCCCTCTTTTCGCAAACGGTCAAGGTGATGCAAGCAAGACGCACAAGTTTAATCTACCAACTTCTGCCAAACTTACATTTGCAGGTTTTCTCAAAGAAGGACATCCTGAAAGTTGTCCAAACGGTGATAACTGTAATCAAGGACAGCTTTATGAAGAAATTAAAGTATCAGTTAACGGTGAAAAAATTGGAGAAAGCACAGATAAAGGCGGTCCGATAGACGCTTGGGTAGCTATTGGTCCTTGGCTTACAAGCGGTGAGGTCAATTCCGGAGAAGTAACCGTTCTTGTTGAGCATCGTAAAAGAAGCACACAAGGTCCAGAATCAGTTGATTACAAACTTGCTGTCTGTACACAAAAGTCCACGCCAACACCAACGCCGACAACACCTCCAGGAGAACCAACTCCTACTATTTGCCCCACATTGGGTCCTGTGAAGAATGTGATAATTGAGTGCCCTAATTGTCCTTAGAATGTGTGAATACCGTGAATGTACCTAAACCAACTCAAAAAATTCCTTTTATAATCCTTCTCGGGGTTTTACTGGTTGGTATTCCTCTTACCGTACTTGCGCTCCAATCCCAACAAATCTTCCAACAATTTGCGTGGTCGACAACACAATCAGCAAAAACAGTCTGTCCAGTTGATGGAAGTGGGGCGATTGTTGAAGTAAGTTTCACCAACACTGAATCTTCAAAATCTATGGATGTCGTCGCGAAAGATATCCAATCAGGAAAATTTATAGATCTTGGAACGGTCAAACCGAAAGAAACTAAAGAAGGACAAATTAATACTGAATCAACTACGCTTGAAGAAGGATCAGTCCAATTCAATCTCAAATGGACGGATGGCTCGTCAGGAATTGATACAAGATTAGCCTCTTATGAAAAACTTGAAGAATGTGACACACCACCTCCTTTTTGCCCTACAAATCCAGGATCCAACGAAGGTGTCTGTAAATGGGACGCATTGGAAGGTGCTGAAGGATATGAAGTTGTCGTAAAAGACACTGAAAATGGTAAAACTATTAAAGCTGAATCGCTACCAAAAACAGCAGAACAAAGTACTTTCCCAATGGTTCCTGGAAAATCATATTCTTGTGAAGTTAATCCGATTAATGCATGCGGAAAAGGAGAAATAGCAAAGAGTCCAGATAAAGTATGTACAATACCCACACCAAGTGTCACACCTACACCACAAGTTTGCCCTGTACCGCCAAACAAACTTGGTGTTTGTAAATGGGATCCTTTGGAGGGTGCGGGCGAATACAAAATTGTAGTCAAAGATAGTAAATCAGGTGAAACTGTCAAATCTGGTACTGTCAAATCACCAGATAATAAGTTCGACTTCCCGGCAGATCCAGTAAAGACATATCAATGTCTTGTGACAGCTGTCAACAAATGTGGTGAAGCACCGCCAGCTGAAAGTCCTCCAATAAGTTGCACATTGCCAACACCGACACCAACGACTCCGTTGCCAACACCGACCCCTACAACGCCACCTGCAACCCCAACGCCGACACAACCTGCGCCTTCGCCGACACCAACAGCTCTGCCACCTACTGCGACACCTCCACCGTTGCCAACTCCAACACCGATAGTAATCGTGCGTATTCCGCCAAATGTCCTTCCGCCACAAACACAACCACCAGTTGTCATACAGCAGCCACCAGTTGTCGTACAACAGCCACCACAACAAGTGATCGTTCAACAACAACCACCTGCTATTGGAGCACCGCAACAACCTGTACAACAAGTTATTCCTAACCCGACAGTAGCACCAGGACAACCATCACCTGCACCAACAATGAAACCAACAGGCAACTTTTCAAACTCAATAGTATTAGCTGGAGCAACAACGATACTTCTCTTAGTAGGATCATTCGTCTTCTTCCTCCTCTAGTGCATCCCAACAAAATCGCTATGTATGTAAAAGCAAAGATATGGAGGAGCATTTGACAGATAGAACAATATTGGCTTATACTTTTAGTTAATGAATTTAGGTAACCTCTTTAAAAAGTCTGGTACAGAACCAAAATCCATCAAACCGCAGAAGACGAAGATATTTATTGCTGAAGACGATGAATACTTGCGTGACTTTTATAAAGAATTATTGGTAGGAGAAGGATATGAAGTAATCACTGCGGTAAATGGACAAGAGGCCTTACGTTCTATTCTACAAACGCAACCAAAAGTCATTTTATTAGATGTAATGATGCCAGTTATGGATGGTTTACAGGTACTGGAAGAACTAAAAAAGAATGAGCAAACGAAGAATATCCCAGTCATCGTACTGACAAATGCCGGTACTATAGGAAATATGGAAACAGCTAAATATCATAAATCATTTAGATTTCTTATCAAATCAAATATCGTACCTGAAGAATTAATAAAGTCGGTAAAAGATGCTGTAGACAGTTACACTTCCCATAACGTGATTCTCTAACAAAAGCTATATGGTTCGAAATTGAACATCTGAGGGTACTTCAAACTTCGAGAGATCAGGTACCCATGATTTACAATCAAAGATCATTTCTTGACTGATTTGTTCTGCTTGTTGTTTTTGCTCCGGATTCATTGCATTATCAGTTTCTTCCAATAAAGATTGTGCAAATGTAAATCCAACATTATTTCCACTAGGTTCTACCCATGTGTATGCTACTTCATCTTTATAAATAGTATTTGCTTCCATGGCTACGCCATTAACAGATCCTGTACCCGAACTCCGACCTTGATTTCCCATAGTCCATAGCTTTCCAGCACGTGCTTGGCTAGTCGAATCTTCGACTTGCAATCTCCAATCACATTCTAATGCGTCACCACGGGCAACAAGCCTTGGAAGCGAAGAGCGGAATTCTCCTGTTGATGAAGTTACCAATGTATCCTCACCGGCTACCTCTTGCGTATTCGTTGGATTACTTACTATAGAAGCAGCAGATTCTATTTTTAGATAGTAGATACCGCCACCAATGATTGCAAGCATTGCAATTACAATAAGAAAAGATATCGCTGAAAATCCTTTTATCATCTGATCCTTAGTCATACTTTAAATAGTAGCATACTGATAGAAGCCTAACAAATAACATTTTATTTCTCTTTATTATGAATCATTGTAAAAGAAATTACTGCACCTAATAGCGCTAAGGCCGCACTGATTCCCATAACTATTTTGAAAGCATAGAGAAACGCATTATCAATTGTTTCTTTTGCGATGTGTTGCGATGAGGTATCAAACGCTGTTGGAATTTGTATTCCACCTAACTTATCTTTTTGCTCAATAATTTGCTGCTTTTGGGAGGTTGTGAGATTTGTATGGGTTATATTTTCCTTTAATTCAGCACTAAACGTGGTTACCATGACTGCGCCAAGTAAGGCAATTGCCAAAAGTGAAGCAACTCTGGAAACAGCATTATTGACACCCGATGCTGCACCTGAATATTTTGTATCAACGGCCAAAGATGACTTCGTGAGTGGCGCTATGACAAGTGACATTCCCAAACCAAATAATAGTAAACCTGGTAATACATCTGTAAAATAATTAGTATTAGTGCCCATAAAGAACAACCATACGATTCCAAGACTTACGAGTAACGGACCGATAATCATTGGCTTTCTTGGCCCGATTCTATCACTCAAAGACCCTGCGGGGCCAGATAAAAACGTGATGAGAAGTATTGTCGGCAACATACTCAACCCTGCGGCGATTGGAGAATAATGCTGCAGTTGCTGTAAATTAAGAATGAGAAAAAAGATAATACCATTGAGTGCAAAATAAAGAAAAAGCGTTACCAAATTTGCACCGAGGACCAATGGCGATTTAAAAATATGAAGTGGGACCAATGGTTCTTTAATCTTTTTTTCTATTGCGTAAAATATAATAAAAGACACCATACCAATGAGGAAACTTCCGACAACCCATCCTTCGGTAAGTCCCCGTGTCGGTGCTTCGATTAATGCATAGGAGATACCCAAAAGTCCTGTGAGGAGTAAAAAAGTCCCGATAAGATCAAGTTTTTTGGCATCGATATTCTTTGATTCAGGTACGTACTTTATTGTCAAAAAAAGTGCCATAAGTCCGATTGGAATATTTATATAAAAGATTGACGGCCAACCAAATGTTTGCACCAGCCAACCACCGAGAAAGGGTCCAAGTGCCGCAACACCACCAGCAAAGCCAGACCATAAGCCAATCGCTTTCCCTTGCTCCTTTTTATCAAAAGACGTATTAATGATACTCAAACTTCCCGGTATCATCATAGCAGCACCAATTCCTTGTATTGTCCTAAAAACTATTAACTGGTCAATTGTTTGCGACAAACTACAAAGTAATGAGGCAATAATAAAAAGTCCAATTCCATAAATAAATATTCTCCTTCTTCCAAACCGATCTCCAAATGAACCGCTGATTAAAATGAGAGATGCAAGTATCAAGGCATAACTATTGATAATCCATTGCATATTCCCCAGAGTTGCATTAAATGAGGTTTGGACTTCCGGGACCGCAATATTGACTACAGTCCCATCGAGAAAAGCCATACCGCTGGCGAGAATTGTCGCTGCGAGAATGAGCTTTCCTTCCAATGATTTTGTCGTATAATTACTCATCTATTTATCTGCTTATGATTTCATGGGAGAATGTCCATGTCAATACTTTCTTATTTGATAGTAGGTCAAGAAAAGCATTGAAATGATATACTACATTGTATATGAAACCATTATATACATTGACTGGCACAGTAAAAATAGGAGCAAAGCGCGGAAAAGAGTTCGGATATCCAACTGCGAATGTAAGTTTGGAATCACACATTCCGGCAGGGGTTTACGCTGCTCAGGTTTCTATTGATAGCACAATATACAATGCAGCAACATTTATCGGTGCTGCTGTGACATTTGGAGATAAAGAATATAAATCAGAAAGTTATATTCTTGATTTTGAACAAGATATTTATGGCACAGAGATCGTTATAAACTTGTATAAAAAGCTACGAGATAATGCAAACTTTGCAAATGAGCATGACTTGATTGAGCAAATGGGGAAAGACGTTCTAATGACGCGCAGCTTTTTCGACAATGTCAGTTGATTTTCCCTGAAGCGGCTTGGTGATATTATATATCGCAATCAAAAGTAGAATAACTCCGAAGATTTGTGTAGGACTCAGTACTTTTTGAAAAACGAAATAATCAATCAGTATTGCAGACGCAGGCCAGACTAATTCACAAAGCGTTGTAATTCGGGCAGGTGTTCTCTTCAAGCCATAATAATAAAATCCCAAAGCAACCATACCTGTTGAAAGAGTAATAATAAGAAGTGTCTGCCATTGTGCTGCACCGATGGATGACAACGCCTGCGTTTGATTGCTTCCAATTATAATCAACAGAGCAAACATTGGTGCAAAGATAAAACGGAGCGCTGTTGCCGCAAGAAATGAAACTTTATTCAGAACGTATTTACTTATCGCAGTGGAAGACCCCCACAAAAGTCCTGCTGAAAGGGCAAGAAAACCAGCAATTGCGGTTTCTCGGCCTGTGTTAAGATTGACAACGAGATCTTTGAATGAGATAAAGTACGCAGCAATCAATGCTACGGCTGCCCAAAGCAAGAACTTCTTTGTCACCCGTTCTTTGAGCAGTATCGCTGCAGTCGCGATTGCCCAAATCGGTTGGAGTTGCTGTTGCAAGAGTACGACAACTGAATACTGTGTATATTCAATCTTTGCAAGTGCTGCAGTATACAACATCGTTCCTAAAGCGCCTGAAAATAGCGCAACAGCAAGGATGGCAAACCATTCTTTCCGTGATAACTTCTTCAGTTCCTTTATCCAAAGGGGTGACAAAAGTACTAATATAAAAGCTCCAATGAGGTGTTCATAAAAAACGATGACAGCAGGAGGAAGAGAATATAAATTAATTCTCAAGAGTCCGTCAAAACTCCAAAGTAATGCCGCAATAATAACAAACAGCGGACCAAAGGCTGTAATTTTTTTCATAAATTCTCTCTTTCATCCCGACTGTACGGTCGCTGTCTGAGTTACACAGACTCGTGTCCTGAGTTTATCGAAGGACTCGTGGAGTTCAGCACGTTCAAGCATATGAATGTACTATCACCACCGATATTGATTTACACAAAACCCCGAAAGAATATCTTAACTATACTGGGAGAAGAAGAAGATGTCAACGGTTCAGTTTGAAATTTATTTTGTCATCCTGAACTTGATTCAGGATCTCTAGATTCCCGCCTTCTCGCCTACGGCGAAGGGGGCGCTGGAATGACATTTGATTCACTTTTTATGTATTTGATTACTTACATCTAAAGCTTTCAAAACTGCAACGGCACCCTCAATACCTTTATTCATATCGTTATCGGAAGCCCGCATTTCTGCTTGTTCTTTTTTGAATACTGCCAGAATTTCAATCGCGACAGGAATGCTGTAATCAATTGAAATTTGCATAAGCGCGCGGGCACATTCGTTTGCAATCATTTCGAAATGGTACGTCTCACCTTTCACAATGACACCAAAGGTAATAATCGCATCAAACTTTTTTGATTTTGCGGCTGCATGAACAACATAGGGAATTTCCCACGCACCAGGAGCACTGAATACTTGCATATTCTCTTCTTTCACTCCTGCTTTAAGCAATGTTTGAACCGCATGCTTTTGCAGATTATCATTCAATTCTTTATGATAGTCAGTTCTAATAATAGCGACCCGCACAACTTCTGGGTTTATTGATTGTATATGTAATTCTTTTTCGTGTTTTTTTAGCATGTTACTTTTTTGCGGCTACTAATTTCTCGAGATATTTTGCAAGCACATCAACTTCAATATTTACACTATCATGTATGCGAGTTGTATACAACATAGTTTTTTCCCATGTATGCGGGATTATGCCGACAGTAAAATACTCATCCGTAACATCAATGACCGTAAGTGAAATACCGTTTAGTGTAATAGAACCTTTCTCGACAATATATTTTCCGGTATCCTGCGGAAGAGAGATAGTAAGTATGCGGCTGTTCCCCGCTTCTAGTATAGAATCAATCTTTCCAACGCCATCAATATGTCCTTGGACAATATGACCCGCAAGAAATGTTTCACTTGTTGCAGGCAATTCAAGATTGACCAAACTTCCTTCTTTCAAATTCTGGATATTGGTTCTGGCTGCAGTTTCCGGCATATATTCAATTGCAAATGATGTATCATCAAAAGTTACTGCGGTCAAACAAATACCATTCACAGCAATACTCATACCAAGCGTTACTTTTTGCACTAAATCTTCACTCGTTGTAATAACAAGTCGATTTGCAGTTCTTTCTTTAACTTTTCCTACATGGGTTATGATGCCGGTAAACATAGTCAAGATTATATCAGAGGAGTGACTGTTGTCCTAGAACTATTAAAAAGGTAACTCTTTTCCATAGACACAATAGCAATAGTTTTCTATAATGTATCATCATGTACCTGCAGATACCTCTATCAAAAATTATTCTTTTTGCGGCCGGATTTAGTATTGTTTTTTATACTGTTCGTGTCAGCAGCATCATACCGAACAATCTTGTAGTTGATGATTTCCGTTCTGTCATCCCGTTGTTTTCGAGTATCACTGTTATTTTTAGTATTATTTCTGGTTTTGTAATCCAAGCACAATGGCATAAATGGGACACTCTCATTGACGCCGTACGCGGCGAAGTAAATATGTTACGGCATATTTATGTCATGGCGCAAAATTTTCCGGCTGGTCCAAGAAAAAAATTGCGAAACTCTATTGAAGAATATCTTGAAGTTCTCATTGCTAGCTCTGACATTAGTTCACATCATCGAGGAGTACGTTCAAAAAATGTCGATAAAGCAATGTATGAAATAGACAAAAACGTTTTTTATGTTCTGGATAAATATACGCAAACCGGCATGGGCATCTTTATGCTTTTTAACCGAGCTATGGAGTTTAGAGAAACCCGTATTCAAAACGGCAGCAACAGATTGCCGATCATGCTCAAACTTCTTATCATTTTGATGACGATTACCTTGATTGGAGCATCATTCTTTATCTTTTTTAATAATGTTTGGTTTGAATATGTTTTCCGTCTTATTCTCGCGCTTCTTGCATATACAATTTATTTAATCATTGATGATTTAGATGACCCATTCTGCCCCGGGAATTGGCAACTGAAATTTAAAGGATATAAAGAGTTACTGCAAGAGATGCAAGAGGAAAAAAAGCATTAAACCTCGCTTAGAGGATGTCTATCTACAGATCTTACTGAACCATTTTCCAAAGTTACTTCAATTATTTCGCCCCGCCCAATAACCTTTGCGGCATTTTGCGGATCCCAAAAATATCGTGGTGGATCTTCTTGAATCAAATAGTAATACAAAACAGTCAATGGGTCTCCATGTGAAATAAGTATTGTATCCTTCCCGCTTGATACGACTTCATCGCAAATACTTGTCATTCTTGCTAGTAAAGATTTTTGTGTTTCACGTGTTCTATTATCTTCTTCCTCTATCCAGTGTTTTTCAGATGCATGTACTTTTCCTTGCAACTCAGGACATGCTGATTCAATAATCCTCCGATCAATTGTCACCATTGCATGTGTTTTGGAGGCAATCAATTCTGCAGTTTGTACAGTACGGACAATAGGACTTGCAATGATTGGGAGCATTCCAACTTCTTTTTTTAGGAACCAATCACCGATCATCAAAGCTTGCTTGCGGCCATATTCAGTCAAATGAAAGGGTAAATGAAATGCATAAAGATGTGCTGGATTATAATATTCTGTATGGCGTACGAAGTAGAGCTTCATATATAAAGTATAGCGAACTCTTTTGAAGAACAAAAGCAATGAAAACAAAAAAAGACAGCTATATATTGCTATATAACTGTCTTTCCTGTTTGTCTTCACGGTATTTACTCTTTAATTTTTTCACCTTTACCAGCTTTTGCATGTTCCGTTGAATCATCGTGCCAGCCGCGTCCATCGTGAGAAGACGTTTTTTTTGTTGTTTTACCGCCTTTTGCTCCCATTGTTGCAAAGTGATGTGTCTGCTGATGTGATTGATTCTGGTAATCACTATCATTCGTCGAACTATTAGTCGTTTTACCAATAGTATCACTGCTTTGCGCAATCGTTTTTATATCTGATGCATGATATTGATTGAATACATCATTTACAAAAGAAACTTTCGCATCTTGTGTCGGGACGATAAGAAGAATTGCTCCTTCTTTTACCTGTGTTTCATAATGCTCAGCATCTTCTTTTGAAAGCCCAAGCCCCATGAGTGCACCGATAAGACCTCCAGCAATAGCACCTGTTGCGGCGCCTGAAACAGTTGTCGCAGCTGCTCCAGTCAAACCGAGGGCAGCACCAATTGGCCCACCAATTAAGAATCCTCCCAATCCGGGAAGCACTGTTCCTGCAAGAAATCCTGCAATACCACCTATGGCGGCACCAGTTGTCGCACCGGATAAAGCACCTCCTGCAACATTAGCACCTGTATCATCACTGATATCTTTGGCTTCTTTTGCATCTTTCATAACAATAGAAAAATCTTTTGTGTCAAGCCCATTTGCTTGCAATTTTTCAATTGCTTCTTCAACATCTGATTTTTCTGTAAATACACCTAATAATGTTTTTGTCATATATTTATCACCTCCTTTCTTTAACTCCAAGAGCATAAACTACTGACATAAGAATGAGGTTAAGAGCATGTAAGAGATGGTAAACAATATGGTAGGGTGGACTAAGAAGATTGTTTGTGATTTTTACCAAGCCACAAGCCAAGTCCTATCCAAAACGCTGTAATAAGATACGCAATAATAAAAGCAATTCCGGAACCAAATTCGTGGATCACAATCGCTGCCATTGCAGTCACAATCCCCCCACCCATAAATGGCTCAAAGGCTAGTTGTTTGTATGCAAAACTTTCCTTTGCTTTTACTTCATTTTTTGGATCAATAAGACGGTTTAAAAGAAGCCCTGTTGCTGTCATTCCCATTGATTGTCCGACATTGGTAATGCCATTGACGAACCAATTGGTCGGAAAAAAGCGTGGTGCAAAAAAGTAAAAACTCCCAAGAATCCATGCAACGCCCGCAAATGCTAAGATCGCAAATACCGCCCAATTCTCACCGATTACTTTAAGAGAAACTGTCGCGATAGCACTTGCAATGAGTAAGTCTAGAGCAATAGAACTGAAATTCTCAGCAGTTCTTCTTTTGATAAGTGATTGCTTGTCCAATCTCTTTAAACCTAATTGCACAATAAGTCCCCCGAGCATTGCCAAAGTAAAAAGCGGAAGATAGGTAAAGAAGCGCAGATCAGTAAACTGACTCATAACGATATCTTCAGTGAGAATAAGTCCTTGTAATAATACCCAACCAATTCCGATTGAAAGCGCGAACGCTATGATGTTTATGAGTAATGTCTTTGGCCGTTCATTGAATTTTTTTGCTAAATCAAGAATATCGTAACCACTTTTAATAAGTTGTCGTTCTTGCTCTTTCCAGAGTTCATCATTATTAAGATTTCCCCGGCGGCGATTGTAAATATTTACAAGAATGACACCACTGATGATTGCTGCAACCAAACTAAACGTCGCAAGTCCTAAAGCAATGTCAGTCCCCTCAGCCCACCCTAATTCTTCAAATGTCGGAGCAAGACCGGCTGCAGTACCATGTCCGCCTTCAAAACTTATCTCGATGAGGGACCCAACCATAGGATTCGTGCCAAACAGCGGAGACAGGACAAAGAGCGATAATGCAATTCCAATAACATATTGTCCCCACGCCAATGTATTTCCAAAAGCTATCATAGGCGCTGAGGTCTTCCAAATTTCCTTCATGCTTGGGATAAACCTCCCGAGAAAGAGTCCCGCAAAGACGATATTGATAAGATACTTTGGAAACTGTTCCCAATAGCTTGTAACTTCTGGCGTAAAGTATCCAAGTATTTGCGGACCCATGAGTAAACCAAGAACACCAGCAATTAATGAGCTTGGGATGAACAATCTTTGCAGAAAACCAGTTTGCCGTTTAATAAACCTGGCAACGAGGACGATTATAAGAAGTAAAATGATGCTATCAATAATGGGCGGCACGTTAATTTAGTATATACCTATCGTCCTTCATTTTGCAAAAATTATTAGGCAAAATGAAGGACGGGGCATACTACGCTATTTGTAAAATTAATTAAAAGGAGTATAGCAAAAATAACAAAGAAACTCCTCCGCTAATGGACGCGGGATAACCTAAAGTTTAGTTATTTGTGAGCAAATCTTCAAGTTCAACAAATATTCTATCGTTATACTCCTGCGGTCTCAGCTTTAATAAAGTACTTCCAAAACGAAGCATATTTTGCATTCCTAGTTCACTTTGCATTTTTCGATACGTGGTGAGGTTATCAATAATATCTGCAGCTTTGACGATTGAAGCATTTTCCCCACTTTGAATACATGCTTTCATTAGCTCGTCATATCGAATGTCTTCAGGAAGCTCTTCATTTTTTGTATTTGCTTTCACGATATCTGCAACATCACGACCAAACTCTTTGGCAATATCCTTAACCGTAACTTCAGAATCTTCCACAAGGTCATGCAATAATCCTGCTACGCAAATAGTACTTTCGTATCCGTGGTTGTAGAGATACACACCTACTCTGACACTATGTAACAATGTGGGTTTGGGAAGATCTTTTGCATCAGGCATTTTATCAGAGAGAAAACGGAGAGCTTCTTCAAAATCGCGATCTGTCGTTGGAAAATGTAACATAGTGAAAGTATAGCAGAATACTATGCTTTAGCTAATACATTTGCCCATAACTCCTTTTGACTAGGATAAACGTATTCTGGGAGAAAGCCGAGTTTGGTGTAAAGATTGATGGCGGGTAATCGGGATTGCTCTGTCTCGAGTACTGCATCTCGGCAGCCGATCTCTTTAAAGAAATGTAAAACTGCGAGCGATACAACATAACCCAATCTTTTCCCTTGATGATCTGGATGGACTGCGACCCAATGGACGTAACCTGATCCTGGATACAGTTTTGGTACAAGCCTTGCCGATGCTGTTGCAATAGGTTTGTTGTTAAAGGTTACGATGAACGTTCTTTTTACATCCTCTGCATCAAGGAGAATATACCGTGCACGAAAGGCTGGCCAAAAAGGACTATATGCAGTTTTCAATATCTCAGCAATTGCTTTGGCATCGTGAACGGTAGCAACTCGGAGTTCATAATCTTTTGGTAAGTGAGGTAAGGCTGGAAGATCATCCAGATTTGCTCTGCGCATAAAAAGCTTTTTCTTTTGATCCAAACTAATAGCGCCGACAGTAAAATCACAAATACGGAAAATATTTACAAGAAGCGATTGACGTTGCAATTTTATCCACCTATGCATGAGCAAATTGTACCAACTTCAACACATAGAAACAATTCTATATTGTCGGAATCGGTGTAATCTCTGTTGTGGTAGGAGCAATAGTTGGTGCTACTGTTGGAACAGCTGTAGGTACAGAAGTCGGCTGAGCAGTTGGTGCTGCTGTTGGATCAGGCTGCTTTGTCGGTGCTTGAGTCGCTACAGGTGCTTTGGTGGCTGTCGGTTTTTTGGGTAATTGGACGGTGGTGTTAACCTTTTCATCTCTAGAAGTTTCAGGTGATGCAAACCCTTCAGCTCCTTTTACTTCCTCTTTTATCGTTGGTGAAGCTTTGGTTTCATTTTTTTTAAGGTCTACATTCTTTGATGTATCTTTGGGGGAAAGCATAAATGAATTAATCAAAAAGATAGCCAATAACGCTACACTAAGCACCCCACCAGTAAGTGCCAAGAGTTTTTTGGTGGACATTGATTCAGAATTTAAATCACTATAAAGATTAAGAGCTTTCGTTTCCTTCGGCGTTTCTTTCGCATCAGTTACAACTTCACTTTTCTTCTCCGGATTGATATGTGGGATATCCATGTATATAGAGTATAAACGCTAATGCGAGAGGAAACAACGGTATATGCTGTTTATCTAGTTCCAGATTGATTTCTATAGCGACGTCTGAGATATGCATCTGTAACTAGATTCGATACAGCGCCGGTTCCTAAAGCTGCAAATGATGTGAATAGGGCTGTATCTGCGGGGACTTCAGCTCCGTACTTATACGCTGCAACTGCAGCCACACCCGCACCAGCATATGTAGCAACCGTTCTTCGCAACCGCTGAGTTGGTGTTCTATCTTGTTCATCTAGCATCATAACAGTATCTTTTTCTATACCTCCAGGTAATTGAGTTGACATCATTCTTCCCGCATCAAATAACGCACCTGCACTGAGAACGGCCGCGCTCAGTCCTACTGCTTTTGCATCTAGAGGTAGACTTGCCAAAAAATCTACGACTGTCGCTGAATCTGGTAAAGGCAAACCTCTCGCTCTAAATTTCTCATCAGTTGTCTGCTCAGGCTCAATAAGTATTGCTGCCGCTGCCGTTGTTCCAGCGAGTATTGCTGCTTCTCCTGTACGAACAATCGACCTTGCGCCAAAGTCTATACGTGGGTTTTCAAACATATTCATAGCTGACATTGTATACATTTATATACTATAAGTCAGTCCTGTCTCCTGAGCTTTATATATAATTTTGTTTTTGCTACAATAATTCCATGAAACTCCTCCTCACAAGCTTTTGGACATCCCCTGCTCAGGATCAAGAATTGATCAAACTTGTCGGCAAAGAACAAAAAGATATTAAAGTCGCGTACATCGAAAACGCGTTTGATATCTATGACGATGAAGCATCTCTTATCGAAGGACGAAAGATATTGCAAGAGAAAGGATTTGATTTTGAAGTAGTCGATTTACGAAAATTTCGAGATGATCATGAAGGTTTGAAAAAGATTCTAGAGTCAAAAGATGTTTATTGGTTCACTGGCGGCAATGGTTTTTATCTTAGATCCCTCATGAAAGATACGGGCGCGGATGAGATGATTATCAACGAAGTGAAAAAGGGTAAAGTGTATGTCGGAGCAAGTGGAGGAGCAGTCATAGCAGGCCCCACAATGAAGCACTTTGATAATCAGGATGATCCAAAAGAAGCTCGGGAAATTATATGGGAAGGCTTGGGTCTTACAGACATTGTCCCAGTCCCCCACGTCGATAATCCAGATTTTGGTAAAGGCTGTCGGGAAGCAGGAGAACTTTGTGCCAAAGATGGATATAAAACAATAGAATACACAGATTCACAAGCACTCCTCATAGATGGAAATATACAGAGAATTATTTAATCGTATCCCCACGCAGAACCCATAGTATTGACATTTACTCATTTCTCCGCTATAATCCTATAGTTTTATGATTACACCGTTTTCATCGTTACTTACAATAATTTCGCCTTTGGGCACGAGTGCGCAAAATGATTTGATTTATATGATTTTGCCCTCAATAGCTATAGCTCTTGGAACTATTTGTCTTGCCAGCCATATAACCACACGTGTCGTTAAAAAGTTCATCTAATACTATGGAAATACAATTACTTACATATCTCATAGTTTTCTCCGGTGTAGTTAATCTACTCCGTATGTCTCTCTTTTTGATCGGGTCAGATATTTATAACATCATGGCTGCGAAACACAAAAAGACTACCATTCCAGCTACAGCTCTTCCATCCTTTTCAGTTGTTATTCCCGCACGAAATGAAGAAGGAACAGTCGTCCGTGCAATAGAGTCTGTACTAAGCAGTAATTATCCAAAAGATCGCATACAGATCATCGTAGTTGATGATGGTTCTACAGATAATACTGGTACAAACGTACAAAACTATATAGCTTCCCAGAAAGATACTGTAATAACATTGGTACAGCAAAAAAACGCTGGAAAAGCACATGCGTTAAATAACGGTATTAAGAATCATGCCAAAGGAGACTTGGTTATGTGTTTGGACGCTGATTCTTTTATCAAAAAAGACGCCTTACAAAAAGCTGCAAAACACTTCACTGATCCAAAAGTTGTGGCAATGTCTTCAAATGTAAAGATTATTGAAAGACCGGGGCTTTTGAACTTTATCCAACGATACGAATACCTTGTCTGTTATCAAATGAAGCGGGCAGAAAGTCTTTTGAATTGTGAATATATTATTGGTGGTATTGGTTCTGTTTTCCGCAGGACTACGTTGGAACAGATCAATTATTATGACACCAATACAGTTACCGAAGATATTGACATCACAATGAAAGTGATAAATCTAGGAAACAAAGAAAACAAAGTTACGTATGGTTCAGATGTCGTAACATATACGGAAAGTGTTATGAATATTCCTGATTTGATCAAGCAGCGATACCGATGGAAATGGGGACGATGTCAAACTTTCTTCAAAAACAGATCAATGTTTTTTAGTCGTGATATGAAATTCACAAAGAGTCTGACTATGTTTTATCTTCCACTCGCGATTTTGGGGGACATAATGTACTTTTTGGAACCGTTACTTTTAACATATATTATTACCATATCAATTGTATACCAAGATCCATCTGCACTGATCAATGCTTGGATCGTGATCTCTTCATACATGATCTTGAATATTTTGGCTGAAGATACGTATTCACAAAAAGAAAAAGCAAAGTATATCTTGGGTGCGCCATTTATGTACGGTTTGTTATATATTTTAAGTTTTGTAGAATATATCGCTTTGATCAAATCATTAAGCAAACTGCACAAAATAAAAGAAAGCCTCTCTAATACCAAAACAGATTGGGTGCGCGTCGACCGACATAGAGAAAATATCTCATACACGCCAGCATTTGGAAGGTGGACAATGCAGTTAGTATTAATTTTGGTTGCGTTTCTCTTTGCGTTTGCTGGGATGTTCACATATGTACAAATTGATAAAATTGTACAAGCAAGTACGACAATGAAGACATATACACACCCAAAACAGATAGAAATAATAACTCCAAAACCAGAACAGTTAGTATCTCTGCACGTTGTACAAAATGGTGAAACTCTTTGGAAAATTTCAAAGAAATACTACGGTAAAGGAGCGCTTTGGAAAAATTTGAAAGTTGCAAACGCAAACACAAAACTTCGTCCTGGTGATATAGTTGAAGTCCCCCCATTAGAAACTATAAAATAAATCCTTCTCTGTTTTTGTGCAATCGTTTTATCCATTATTACTGATTCATTGAAAAGTCAGATTCTCGAAGGACTTTCGGCATGATGAATAGAGCAGACACACAAACAGCACAGCTACAAATTTGCTGATGTAAGCACGCATAGCATCATGTATACTTTAGTAATAACCAGTATTTCCCAATGCAATACTGCTCAAATCTATTCCCAAAATCACCAAACAACATTCACATCAAATCCTCAAATATCTTATTTACATCTGTTCTGTCTGCGGCCCAATACTCACCCTCCCGCAAATCTATTACATATGGTTACATAAAAGCGCTGATGGTGTCGTCATTCTTTCTTGGATAGGATATTTATTGATTGCAATTGTTTGGACAATCTATGGCATAACCTACAAACAAAAGATCGTTGCTTTAAGTAGTGCACTTTGGATCATTGTTGAAAGCGTGGTAATAATGCAAGCTATGATGTATGCGTAGAAGGTTTATGCAGCTTTTTCGTCTACCTGAAAGATTCCAAATGTATTTCCTTGTCCATCTATATAGTATCCCTGCCAACATTTCCCAGGAATAGCAAACTTTGGAAGCGCTTCGATGCCACCGAGTGAAAAAATCTTTTTTTCCGTTGCATCATAATCCTCAACTTCCATGGACACAACAAATGCATTCGTCCCACCTGGATGTTCAGACACAGGCCGTTTCAAAATAGCACCACCAATTCCTTCAGTCTCAATCCGCCAATATTCAATAGGTATATTCACGTCCCGAGTACATTTCCATCCAAAAACTTCCGTATAAAACTTTACTAAAGCCCCCGGATCATCTGCCTGAATTTCAAAGTACATTGGGTTATTCATAGAAAAAGTATAGCATAAAAAAGAACCAATGCGGCAACAAATGTGATACTATGTATATGAACACTATGGATCTGCAAACATTACAAACAGTCTACTATTCTATGAGCATTGTCTTTATGACGCTCGCGCTTGTAGCAGTCATTGCATTAATCATCGTTGGTGTCAAACTCCTCATGAAACTAAATAAGATTCACAATCAAATTGAGGATATCCTAACCGAATTCCAAAACAATCCAAGTGGAAAAGCAACTGAAGTATTACTAAACGTCGGCAAAGGCCTCGCAAATGCAGGAGCTAGAAAAGTCCGCGACTTTATCGAGGAAAAGAAAAGAGTTTAGAGTGTGGTAAAATCTCTATTATGAAAGAGCTTTTACGGCCTGAGATTATCAAAGGAAAATCTATCATTACCACGCTCAATGAAGACAACAAAGATTACGGATACAATTTACTATTTCACGGCCGCAAAACCCCATCTTCAGAGTTAGTTCCAGCAAAGACTTATTGGAAATATAGAGAACAACTATACCCCGATAGTGGTGAACCTGTTATATGCGCATCAAATAACGCTTTAATTGCAGTTTTCATGGCAATAGCCCCAAGAGATATAGCACCGTTTGGGTATAAAGGGAATGAAGAAGGAGGGATTAATTTCTATCGTGATACATCAATGGAAAATGAATTTAGACTAGGAAGTGGATTTGTAGCAACATTAGACAGTGAAGGATTCGAAGTATTCAATGGTAGCGCTCCTCATGGTTGGCCAGGAAAACATGTCAAGAGAGTTCCTGAAATGAGATCTACATCTACGGCACTGCCACTCTTCAATGTAGAAGTAACCTACCATGATTTTGAAGAGTTATTAGCTGTACAAAACAGAAGCGTTCTTTTACCCTACAAATAAATTTATAAGTACGACGTTAATTAGTTTTCTTAATATAAGAATCAGTAATTTCATCCAGAGATGTTATTACCTTATCCGCCAATGAAGTATCTTGTCGCTTTGCTTTATGGTTCTCAATTGCGATACATAGACAACCTGCGGCTTTTGCAGATGTAATACCAGTCGTCGCATCTTCAACAACTATGCATTCTTCAGGATCTAAACCAAGCTTCTTAATGACGGTCAAATAAGTTTCTGGATGCGGTTTGCCATTTGTTATCTCACTTCCCATTACAATGACTTCAAAGTAATCTTTTATCAGTAATCCATCTAACGCCAATGTTATATACGGATCAACTTGTGATGTCCCGATAGCCAACCTGTACCCGTCTTTCTTCAATCCCTCAAGACAAACAGTAAGTCCTGGCATCCCATGCAAATCAGACCGTAAAAGATCCATAAAGATATCTGTTTTCTGCTTGAGTAATGTTTCAGCGTCGATGGACAAATGCAGTTCCTCAACCATATCTTCAGCATTCTTAAGAGGCTTCCTCCCTGCTATAGAATTCTGGAGTCCTTCCGAAAGATCTTCCAAACTAAAGTCATAGAAACGCAAAGCTTTATCCCATGCCAAAACATGCAAAGGTTCCGAGTCAACCAAAGTCCCATCAACATCAAAGATTACAGCTTTTATCATAGGAGAATTATAGCAGAGTTAATTTATATGGAATAAATACTAATACTCTAACGAAAGTAATAATTGCTTCTCATTGAATGTGATGGTTTTAAAGTATTTAAAGAAACCATCTCTTCCTAATAATGGAATTTTTTGGTGATAACTAAAGTGAGCTTCAGTAGTTACCTTTCTTCTACCAACATACAATGATACATTATGTTTATACGCTTCTATACGTATATTTCCAATTCCCATATGTGTAACTTTTTCACCTTTTTTAATATCCAAACCGAGATGCTCTCCTATTGTTGCTGGTAATAAATTAAAATCAGCACCTGAATCAACAACGCATTCTATAGTGTTGGGATAAATTTTATGCTTAGCACTCACTCTAATAGCAATAATTGGTCGATAAATAGCAACAAGTTTTTTGTTCTTTATATGAGGATAAGCAAAATAATCAAACTTTATTACAGGCATACTGGAGATAATACGGTATCTATAGGCGGGATATAATGAATAGCTAAACCTTCAATATGTTGCTTTTCAAGTTCTTTCTGTAAAGTTTCAAGATTATTGTTTGATGCAAAAACCTTTGTGTTATCTTGAGATATTGCTATGTATTGGTCAGAGTATTGAGCTAATTCTTGTAAACTTATTAATTTCATATATAGATGATACCACATTATGTCAATTTATTAAAAACAATAATGTAAAAATTAGGTATTAAATTAAACGATTTGAGGACATAGTTAGATATACTTACTCGTCAAAGAATCTTTTGCAGATTTAAGCTCTTTCGGTGTTCCCTCAAACATCACTTCCCCACCCTTCGATCCCCCTTCAGGACCCATGTCTATGATCCAATCGGCATTGCGGATTACATCCAGATTGTGTTCGATGACTATTACTGTATTGCCACTGTCTACCAAACGGTTCATGATGTCCAGGAGATGCGTGATGTCACTCATATGGAGACCAGTTGTCGGTTCGTCCATGACGTAAATGCTTCCTTTTTTATGCAGTTCACTTGCCAGTTTAATTCTCTGACATTCTCCCCCAGACAATGTGTTCAATGGTTGTCCCAGTGTCAGATAATCCAAACCGACATCCCGCATTGCTTCCAGCTTGCGGAGGATTTCCTGGATACTGAAGAACTCCAAGGCTTGTTCTATGTTCATACCCAAAACATCAGCGATTGATTTGCCATGGTATTTGTACGCGAGGACTTCGTCTTTGAAACGCTTTCCCATACACACGTCACATGGTGTTTTGACACCTTCCAGAAATGCGAGGTCTGTATAGACGACGCCTTGTCCTTGGCAATTCTCACAAGCACCTTTGGAATTGAAACTAAAAAGACCAGGTTGGACTTTGTTTGCTGTGGCAAAGGCTTTACGAACATCATCCATGATTCCTGTGTATGTCGCGGGATTTGATCTAGAATTTGCTCCGACTGCTGATTGGTCGATGACTATTGCGTCAGGATGTTGTTTGAGAAAGACTTGATGGATAAGAGAACTTTTACCGGAACCAGCGACGCCAGTGATTGCAGTCAAAACTCCTGTTGGGATATCGACGCTGACGTTTTGGAGATTGTTTTTGTTTGCATTGACGATCGGTAATTTGCCGCGATGTGTACGGAATGTGTCTTTAATTGGCATCTGCTTATTTAAATGTTTACCTGTCAGGGTATCGGCTTTCAAGAGCTCTTGGTATGTTCCTTCAAAGACGATCTTTCCTCCATGGATACCAGCTTTTGGTCCGACATCGACGACATGATCGGCGGCTTTGATGACGTCGGGATCGTGTTCGACGACGATGACAGTGTTGCCTTTGTCCCGGAGCTTTTTGAGTAAATCATTGAGACGGTGCACGTCTCTTGGATGGAGCCCCACACTTGGTTCATCGAAAATATAAATGACATCCATAAGACTGCCACTCAAATGCTTCACCATCTTGATGCGCTGGGATTCTCCGCCTGAGAGCGTATCGGTTTCACGGTTGAGACTGAGATAACCGAGGCCGATATCGATCACATAGCGCAACCGTTCAGTTAACGTTTTGAGCATTGATGCAGCTTTGGGATCATTGATCTCTTCGATCACTTTAATGAGTTCAGTTATTTCCATCGCGGAGAGCTCGGCGATATTTTTCCCATCTATTTTACAATCCAGAACCTTCTGATTGAGTCGCGCACCGTGACATGCATGGCAAGGACCAAATTCTAAATATGGCGCAACCATTTTTTGTGTTCGTTCAGATAATGTTTTCAGATCTCGCTTTATGTATGACCTTGTAAGCTTTTCTACGACTCCGAGATACGTTGCATTCATTGTGCCGCTACCGATTTGGAGTTTGAATTTACGGTCTTTGCCATGCATTAGAAGATCCATTTCCTCTTTGCTATAATCCTTCAGCTTTTTATCATTATCAAAAAATCCTGATCCTTTATAACTCTCTTTTTCCCAACCAGAAAATAATGGCACTTGCACAGCATCTTCATTAAGTGATTTTTCCATATCGAGAAAGCCTTCAGTATTGATGCCGATTTTGCGCCCCAAACCATTACATTCCAAACACATCCCCGCAGGATCGTTAAATGAAAAGACATTGGAATATCCTGCGTTTGGTTGACCGATACGAGAGAACAACAAACGCAAAACTGTATAAATATCTGTAATCGTTCCCATTGTCGAATGTGATCCGCCGCCCATTCTTTTTTGATCGACAACAATCGCCATACTTATATTCTCAATCGAATCAGCTTCAGGTTGAGAATATTTTGGGAGGAATCCGCGGATGAACATACTAAAGGTTTCGTACTCCTGCCGCTTTGCTTCTGTCGCAATGGTATCAAAAACAATTGAAGATTTTCCCGATCCAGAGACACCGGTGAAGATGGTGATTTTGCGCTTTGGAATCTGGAGAGTTACATCTTGCAGATTATTTTCGCGTGCACCTTTGATGATAATATATTCTTGTTGCATAGTGGAGAATTAATAGATTATATACTTCTCTCAAACCATTTTGCAAATAGTGTAAAGTTATTTCGGGAATGATTGGTGCATCAGTGAGTAACCAATCAAAGATTTAATGCTTTTTGAAGAAGTCCCATACTTCCTCAGTGGTAAAAATAGGCTTGTTAAGAAGCAATGCAACAGATTCTCTTTTTCTTCCAAACCACAAGTGCTTACCGTCATAAATCTCATAAAATGCCACTTCATTTCGGCCTTCACTATCTGAATAAATAGTTTTATCATAGAATTTCTCTTTAGAAACGTACTCTTGTGTAGATTTATTATTCGATTTCCAAAAATTTACAGTTTCTGTGACCGATGCATATCCACCTCCACCAGTAAATGGAATTGTCCTATCTGCCCTCCCATTCATAATGAGTATGGGGACGGGAAAGCCTTTGTTCTGCAAATAAGCTGTGTCGCTTCCAATACATCCTGCAATAGCAGCTATCGCTGCAACTTTGGCATGCAAGTGTGTTCCCAAAAGATGTGCGAACATAGCGCCGTTTGAAAACCCTGCTATGTAGACTTTTTTTGTGTCAACAGCATACTGTGTACTTACTTCATCCAATAACTGATCTATGAATGCGACGTCATCACTATGTGCACGTGCTGCAGCACCACAACAAAATCCAGCACTCCATGAAAGATGCCGGTCATGCGTATCGCTTAATCCTTTGGGATACACAACGATAAATTTCTCTTTATCAGCTTTTCGACTCATCCCGGAATACAATTCCATAAGACGGGGACTATCTGAATAACCATGCAGCATAACGACTAATGGATATTTTTTATTGTTATCATAGCCTGAAGGAAAATGCACAAAATAACTTCTCTCTGTATCTTGAAAAGTTATAGCTTTTTTAAATGTTCTCAATGGAATTAAATGTAACATAATTACTAAAATTGTGATTGCTATTAATTATACCTAATGACAAGTTGTCTTTGTAAATGAAGAGAGTACTAGTTTTTATATACCAACCTTTACTAATCAGCTTTACCTACATATTTAGCAACTATACCGAGAAGATCATCTATCTCAAAAGGTTTGGCGATAAAATCATCCGCACCTGCTTCTCTCGCTGACTGCATAATATCGCGACTTGCTGAAATCATAATAATAGGAATATGCTTTGTATGAGGATTGTTTTTTACATACTTACAAATATCTCGCCCATCTTGCCCAGACATCCAAATATCCAGGAGAAGCAAATCTGGATATACTTTTTCCATTTTATATATCGTTTCTCCATTTACAGTAACATCAACGTCATAATCTTCAAGCTCTAACGTCATCTTTATTGCATCAAGAATTGCTGGGTCATCATCTGCAACGAGTACTTTCTTTGACATAGACATACAGTTTACTAAATGTAAATAAGAATAAGGTAATTATTTGTGCTTAAGCCTCTTCCTCGGTAGTTTAAAGCAAAAGGTGGAACCTTTCCCTATAATGCTCTCAACCCAAATTTTTCCTCCTTGGCGTTTGATGATTTCACTAGAAATATAAAGGCCCAATCCGAGACCTGGAAAGGTATGCTGCTTTTCCCCGCTAACTCTAAAAAATTGTTCAAATACTCTGTCTTGTTTGTCTTTTGGTATCCCTACTCCAAAGTCCTGTACGCAAAGAGTTATATAGTCTTTATCTACTTCAGTTTTCACAATTATCTTTTTACTATGCGGAGAGTACTTAATCGCGTTGGAGATTAAATTTGTAATTACTTGCCCTGTGCGCTCTCTATCTCCATGCATCGTTGTTGATTGAGATAATTCCATAATCAGGTTATGCCTATCGGTCGTTAACTGAAGTTCATTAATCACTTCATTGGCAAGCTCATTAAAATCAAAATTTTCATCTTGCATAACAAGTCGTCCAGAATGTATCTTCGTTACATTAAGCAAATCCGCAATAAGTGTTGTCAATTTATTAATTTGTGCGTCCATTTTGGAAAGTTGCGATACAGCTTTTGTATTACCTTCGCGCTCAAATAATCGTTGCAATACTTGTCCGTAAGCCTTAATGCTGGTGACGGGAGTTTTTAACTCGTGGGACGCGATTGCCAAAAACTCATCTTTCTGTTCTTCTAATTCTTTTTGTTCTGTAATATCAGTATTTGCACCAAACCACCGCACTACTTCACCCACTTCATTTTTTATTGGATTAACCCGCGTTAAAAAAGGACGGAATTTGCCGTCTGCTCCTTTAATAGGAAATACCATATTAAAGGGCGAGCCATGTTCTATTGAACTTTTCCATTGCTTTAAAACACGAGGCAATGCGTCAGGGTGATGCACTGATTTCCACCCCCAACCTTCCATACCCTTTGGAGTAGTACCGGTATATTCGTACCATTTACTGTTGTACCAAAAAATATATCCATCGGCATTTGCCATCCATGTAAGGTTTGGAATATTATCGGCTAGGTCTCTAAATCGTTTCTCTGTCTCCTCAATTTTCTTTCGTGCTTCAACCTGAGGAGTCACATCGATTGCATGCGTCATGATGCCATCTATATTTCCACGAGCATCATGCGTTGCTTGGTACACAAAGTTAAAATAAACGTCTTCTGCAATTCCATCACCATTGATATCTAATTTTATTTGTACTTCTTTACCTAAAAATGATTCTCCTGTTGTATATACATGCTTTAAAACGTCTACTATTGGTTGGCCTTTAAGCTCAGGCAAACCTTCTAGCAATTTTTTCCCTATAATATCCTTTGTTTTTCCAACGGATTTCAAATAAAGCGGATTTGCTAATTCAAATACAAAGTCGGATCCTTTTATTACACCTATCATGGCCGGAGCCTGCATAAAGAGGGTATATATTCTGTGACGCTCGTTGCGTAACGCTTCTACTGCTTCTTTTCGGCTTGTAATATCTTCTTGTACACAAACCCAGTGCTTTTTACCGTCTATTTCAATTGCAGTAATACGGGAAGTAGTAACAAAGTGGGTACCATCTTTCTTTTTATTGTTCCATTCGCCAGACCAATACCCTTTTTTATTGAGTTGTTTTATTACGTCGTTTACTATTCGCTTATTCTCCTCGAGTGCGTAGGCATTTTGGATTGAGACATGTTTACCGATAAGCTCACCTCGTTTATAACCAAACATCGCATCTTCTGACGCATTGGTATAGACAATTATTCCATTCTCATCAGATATGCTTACTCCCTCGATCATGCTTTCTAAGACTTTATAATGCACTTTCAAATCGTCTTCGCTCTTTTTTTTATCAGAGATATCTTCATGTTGGAGAATAACCTTTAAGACTTTACCGTTAGTATCTTTGATTGCGTAGATAATGCTTTGTGTCCAGCGATACTCTATTTTACTGACATCTTTAATTGTTTTATTAGGTTCATACCTGACAGGAGAGAGGTGAACAGTTTGACCTTTAAATGCTTTTTTGATCAGAGGCATGATCTTTTTGGCAACAAGCTGTTTATCTTTTAGGATGTTATATCCTTGAATATTTTTAAGTTTTACTCCCCATAATTTTTCCCATGCCTTATTTGCTTTAATAAGCGTCCCATCTGGAGAAAATATCTGGGTGCTCACCGGGGATTGGTCAAAAATGATTTGAAAAGTGTCGTCCTGAATATTCTTTATTTCAGTTTTGCTATCATTTAGCCTGACATTGTGGTTATTTTCGAGCTTCCTCTTCATATAAATATGAAAATAACTATACCAAATCGTTATAAATAAAACAATAAAGCGGTCATTTTTCCTTAATTGGCAAAGAAAAGCAGAATATTGAACCTTTGCCTTGCTCACTCTCTACCCATATTTTTCCACCTTGTCGCTTTATTATTTCAGAACTAATGTAAAGACCAAGTCCCATGCCAGGATATGTCTCAATTGATTTATCTTCTGCCCGATAAAAACGCTCAAATACCTTTTCCTGTTTATCTTTAGGTATTCCGATACCGAAGTCTTGTACACAGGCTATGACAGTATTTTTCGTTGCCTTGGTGGTTACAATGATTTTGTCTGAACGTGGGGAATACTTAATTGCATTGGAAATGAGATTTATTAATACTTGCCCGATGCGGTCCCGATCACCGTAAATTGTTTTGCTTTGTGCGAGTTTTTTAACAATTGTGTGTTTCTCAGTTATGAGCTGCGTTTGCTCAATAATTTCTCCTACTACCTCATTAAAATCAAACCATTCTTCATGGAGCTTTAAGTTTCCTGCCTCAATTTTTGTTACATCAAGTAAGTCGCCTATAAGAACACTGAGCTTATCTAACTGTGTATCCATTTTCATAAGCATGGTTGCAGATTTTTCGTCCCCTGCTTTAGCAAATCTACTCTGCAACACTTGGGTATACGCTTTGACACTCGTAACAGGTGTTTTCAATTCATGGCTCGCAATACCGATAAACTCATCTTTTTGCTGTTCAAGCTTTTTCCGCTCTGCCAGTTCACGCTCTATTTGCAAGTTATAGTGATTATGGTAAGTAAAGGCTATTTTTGAAGCAACCACGTCGACATAGGTTCCAGTAATATAACTAAATTCATAAAAGCTCTCAGTTGTCATACTTTTAAGAAGATTTTCACTATGAAGTTTTTTCCATATTGCTTGCTTAAGAAAAATAATACCATCGACTGCTTCCTCAATAGTCAGCTCATCTTTGACTGATTGTTTTGCAAGGTGTTCAGCTAGGATGTGAAACATCTCTGTCCCCTCGTCTATCGGTTTATCTAAGTAGTTAGCAAGCCTTATGACAATTTTGATATGGTAATCTTGGTACTTATTGATATATTCACTCCGGTAATTTTCTTTACCTAAATGCAGCTTGTGTTCAAGCGTTGCAGATTTTTGTATCTCGTCTGCATTTTCTTTGAGAAACTTTTTAATTCTTGAAAAACGGGAGGTACTTATGGTGGAGGTTTTATTAAGAAGACTGAGAATGTCTGTTTTCTGATAGCGCCTGTCTCCTCGTTTGCCAAACCTCATGGCGGTAATTGTTCCCCGCTTATCCCATTTCCGGAGGGTATTTGGATGACAATTGAGTATTTCGCAGGCTTCTCGAGTGGTGAGTAAAACTTCTTGATCTTCAGAGGATTTCATATCACATAACTATACACAAGTTACCATAAATTAACAATACCATAAAATTCATCATCAACTTTTCCAAAGCATCTTAAGCAAAGAAAGGCTTATACTGATTTACTTAAGCTGGCGGACATAGATACTATTCGAACTTATTGGAAGACCTCACAAGAACAATTTTACATTCCAAATTATTTGTAACGCTAGCACTGGTTGACTATGTCGAAACTTTTATCAAACTAAATTAGACGTTTTGACGTCTCCTGCGCGCTTGTAGTATGCAAAAATGATGCCATTTTGGGAAATTTTAGAGTCGAAGAGCTTGAAGGAAGCAGGGATCGTACCTTTGTCAAACAACCGTTTTCCTGCCCCGATAGTAAGAGGGAATATTTTCAGCCAAAATTCATCAACCAAATCATGCTCCATCAATGACTGAACTAGATTTGCACTTCCATAGACTTGGAGGTCTGGACCGTTCGAGTTTTTGAGCTTTTTTATGGCGGCGATATCTTTTATCACGACAGTATTTTCCCAGGTGGGTTTTTGGAGGGTTTTTGAGACTACATATTTAGTGATTTTGTTTACTTGCGGCCATGACTCCGTATTTTTAGGCCAAAATCCCTCAAAGATATCATATGTTTTGCGTCCAAGGAGTAATCCAGCTGTCTCTTTCATTTGTTTCTCCATCTCCAAACCCGCAATCTCATCTTTCCCAAAGTATGGCCCCATCCAACCTCCATATTTGAAGCCTTCAGCTGCATCTTCTTTGGAGTCACCAGGTGCCTGGATAACGCCATCCATAGTAATAAATTCGAGGACAAGAATCTTTCTCATATAAACCATTTTATCATAGTGAATGAGTGATGGATATAAAATCGTGATAATAGAACAACGTATTATGAAGCTACAGGTTCGAATCCGAGTTGGAAGTTTTTGCTGCGGGCACTAGACGACATTAGAACCTGTTTTATGAGTATTTGAGCTGGTTATATTGTAATTTACGAAACAGTTATGAAGGATGCTAGAGTTATGTATGAAGACGACTGCCAACATTCATTAACGATAAAATTTCAAAAGTCTAATGGTGATAGTTTTCACGCTTGCTTATTTTGTTGGGAAATATTTGTCGTTATTGAAGAAACCATAATAAACTAATATATTTTGTATTTTGAATTATCAGCAGATACCGGAAATTAAAAGTGATAATGGTAAAAGAGGAACAGTCTTGTAAAAGGATCTAAAATTTATTGGATATATTTAGCTACCTTCGTCAATAAATCATTCATTTGAAACGGTTTTGTCAGGAAATCTTCTGCTCCTGCTTTCTTTGCTGACTCTGCAAGATCACGGGTAGCAGAAATCATAATAATCGGGATGCGTTTCGTCTGGTTCTGGCTTTTCAAATACCGACAAATATCCCTTCCATCTTCACCTGACATCCAAATATCTAAAAGGATTACATCCGGTAATTCTTTTTTTACCATCCGTACAGTTTCCCCATCAGTTGTTGTTTTGACTTCATAGTCAGCCTCTTCTAACATGATTTGTAAACAATCGACAATAGCTGGATCATCATCCGCAACTAAGATTTTCTTCTTCATAAACAAAAAAATGGCGACATTATACTAATCAGTCATGAGTTTTTACTGTTACGCTCTAAACTGATATGGATTCGCCATTATATATAAGTGTACTCTGTATCGAGTAGTTGCAAGTAAGAGGGTCGTAAACAAATGGTAAGAGATATTTAAGAAGACACAATTTGTGAGTATATTTTGTGACAATTGAGAGTAAGTCATCCATCTGGAATGGTTTGGTAATAAAATCATCTGCACCACATTCCGTGGCTATTTCTTTGGTATCTTTATTGGCCGATATGATAATAATCGGTATGTGCTTGGTGAGTGCCTGAGTTTTTAGGTGCTTATAAATTGATCGTCAATCCATGCCAGACATCCATATATTCACCATTTACATCACCATCTCCGTTCATCCATACTTTTTCAGTAACAGCTTTATACACTCGACGAGGTTTATCTCCTTGAAACTGAGCTGCCCTGGTAGATTAGCACTATTTTTCAGTCCCTTCTTGGTGTTGAGGACAGGGGTGTAAACGACAGCTGGCGGACATAGACGCTATTCGAACATATTGGCAGACATCATCTGAGCAATTTTATATTCCAAGTTATTTATCTACATAACTCTTGCATAAATATGCATCTACCTTATTGGTAATGAGAACGAAAATGTTGAACCTTTACCTTCAATACTCTCAACCTTTATTTGCCCTCCGTACTGTTTGATTATCTGTGAGGCAATGTATAAGCCCAATCCATACCCTGACAGATTTTTTGTCTTTACGTTTTCGCTTCGGTAAAATCTATCAAAAACTCGCTTTTTCTGCTCCTTCGGGATACCCATACCAAAATCTTCCACACTGACAGTTACGCTCTTTTTATTCTCGGACAACCGCACAATAACCTTTTTGGCTTCGGGTGAGTACTTTATGGCGTTGGTAAGAAAGTTCGTCAAAACCTGTCCTATATGCTCTTTTATACCACTAACTTTATGAGAGGTTTTCCCTTCGACCACAATAATGTGAGTTGGTGCGGTAGCTTCTAACTCTCTTGCCGTGCCCTTTACTAAACTATCAAGGTTAAATTCTTCAGTCTGGTAATCTGCCATGCCAGATTGTATTTTGGAAACATTAAGTAAATCGCGAATTAGGTTTTCCTGTTTGGTTATCTGCTCCTGTAATTTCGTGAGATGTGATAGACCTTTGGTTTCCTTAATTTGCTCAAGGTGTTTGTAGAGTATCTCCGCATATGCCTTAATGCTTGTTAGGGGTGTTTTCAGCTCATGGCTTGCCATACTGATAAAATCATCTTTTTGCTGTTCGAGGTCTTTTCGTTCTGATAAATCCCGTATTATTTTGGCAAACCCAAGTAAGTTTCCTGCCTTATCTCGTAGCGGTGTAGACATACCACTCGCCCAGAATTGGCTTTTATCTTTTCTTACAAGCCAGTTTTCATCCTCACCCGTACCTGTTTCAAGTGCTTGTTCTAACTCTAACTTTGGCTTATCCGCCTTTCTGTCTTCAAGGCTAAAAAGTTTTGAAAAGTGTTTGCCAACAATTTCTTTCTCCTTGTACCCCAAAAGGTTTTCTGCTCCAATATTCCACCCTATTACATATCCTTTTATATCAAGCATTATCATGGCGTATTCTTTAACACCCTCTACAAATAAGCGGTATCCCTCGTCACCTCCCACGACTGAAACCTCACGAGCTTTTTTTGTGGTTGTTTTATTTGTAAATGGAACTTTTACTTTTTTATCCATACTTTTTTTCAAGCATTATATTTTCCTGCTTCGTTTGTTTTCTTTTTAATGGCAAGGTGAAGAAAAATGTTGAACCTTTCCCTTTCTTGCTCTCTACCCAAATTTCCCCACCTTGTCGCTTAATGATTTCTGCCGAAATATATAGCCCCAGACCAAGTCCAGGGTAGGTGTCTTGCTTTATTCCAGCGATTCGATAAAACCTATCAAACACTTTTGCCTGATCTTCTTTTGACATACCGACACCAAAATCCTGAACACTCAGTGTGACATTGTTAGCATCTGTTGATGATTTCAAAATAATTTTCTCTGAGTGCGGAGAATATTTGATGGCATTTGAGATAAGATTGGTAATAACTTGTCCGATACGATCACGGTCGCCATAGACTGTTTTTGCTTTGCTAAACTCTTTTATAAGGCTATGTTTATCAGTCGTTCTCTGCATCTCTTCAATTATTTCTGAGGCCAACTCATTAAAATCAAAGAATGCTTGGTGAAATTGTAATTTTCCTCCTTCAATTTTGGTAACATCGAGCAGGTCTCCTATCAGGCTAGTCAATTTATCAAGTTGAGCATCCATTTTACCTACCATCTCAACTGACTTCATATCATCTGCTTTCCGGAATCGACTCTGTAATATCTGTGTATATGCTTTCACACTGGTCACTGGAGTTTTTAACTCATGAGAAGCAATGCCGATAAACTCCTCACGCTGTTCTAAGGCACTTTTTTGGTCATGAATGTCAGTATTTGAACCAATCCACATGATAATTTTGCCTTTTTCGTCCCGCATAGAACGAGCACGCGTTAAATGCCATCTATATACCCCATCATGTCGCTTGAAGCGATGTTCAAATTCAAATAGTTCACCCGTTTCAATTGAGTGCTTCCAGCGTTTGATATTTTCCTGCACATCATCAGGATGGATTATTTGTGTCCAACTCCAATTTTTAATTTCATCAAAGGTAAGACCGGTAAACTCCATCCATCTCGGATTAAAATAATCAACATCGCCTTTAGGCGTCGCTGTGAAGATTTTTTGCGGCATGGATTCTGCCATAAAACGCAACCGTTCTTCGCTCTCCCGTAGGGATCCTTCTATTTCTCGTCTATTTGTCACGTCTTCAATAGATAATAATATTAGCTCTGTTTTATTCACACCTTGTACAAGCTTACGAGCATTCAAAAGCATTATTTTTTTGCCTATTGACGGAAAGATATGCTCAATCTCATAGTCATCAATGTCATTATTCTTTGGCAGTATCTCAATCATAAGCGTACGTAATCTTGGGATATTCCACTCTCCATTTCCGAGATCATAGAGATAGCTTCCTTCTGTTTCATGTTCGTTTGTTTTAAAGGTTAGGTAAAAAGATTTATTTGCTGTTTTTATCCGTAAATCACGGTCAAGAATAAGTAACGGCTCTCGTACAGTTCTCACAATCGCTTCACTATACTCACGAGCTTCCGAGAGCTGCTCGTTGCGGTTTTGTAATTCCTGATTGATCGTAGTCAACTCTTCATTGGATGATTGCAGTTCTTCTTGGGATGTCTCTAGTTCTTCATTAACGCTCTGGAGCTCTTCATTGCTTGAGAGAACTTCCTCGTTTGAAGATTGCAACTCCTCATTGGTTGCGTCTTGTTCCTCAGTAACTGAGCGCATATCCTCACGAACTGACTCAAGCTCCTGCTCCAGTTGTACTATCCGACGATTTTTCGCTTCAGTACCCATCTGTGACTTACTCACAGTAGTTTCTAAGTTTGTACTAGCTTGAGGCTTCATCTCTTCAAACAGAACTAAAAAATATGATTCATCTTCTAAAATCTTGAGGGGAATAGCTTCAATAGCAACATTTTTTACCTTGCCATTATGATTAACTCGTAATCCTTCTTTTCTGACAATACGTCCACTTTTTTTTGCTTTGGAGACAGTACTTCGAAGCTCAAACCCCAAACCAGCTTTAGCCATTTTCAAAAGATTGAGACTTGCACGTCCTGGAGAGTTTTCCAAATACATTCCCGTTGAGCCACGAAATTGCAGGATGTCCAAGTCGTTATTGATAACAACACTAGCAGGAGTAAATCGACTCAGAAGAAACTTGTCAGTCTCTTTTTGTATATCAAACCCTTCTGTATTATTCTCCCGTGTGTGGATTTTTGGCATTCCATCTATAGTGTCTGTATTGCCCCTTTCAGGAATCTGAAGGTCAAAATTTATGGGTCTTTTTAAGATTGTATCTTTCTTTGTGTATAGTTTGTATTTTTTGTCCACTTGAGAGAAAAAGTCTAAGGAAGTACTGACGGTCTCTGATTTTCCAAGCATCAGATACCCCCCTGGTTTGAGGGCATAATGGAAAGTCTGTAAGGCCTTTTTCTGTACAACTGTATCGAAATAAATTAAGACATTACAACAAGCGATAAGATCGATTTGGGAAAACGGCGGATCTTTGAGGAGATTGTGAGGAGCAAAAACACACATTTCACGAACGGCTTTGCTTACTTGATAACTGCCATCTATTTTTACAAAGAAACGCTCGAGACGCTTAGGCGTCATTTCTTGCAATTCAGCTTTGGGATAAAGTGCGCTGCGGGCTTTTTTAACAGCTACCTCGTTTAAATCTGTTCCAAAAATTTGAATAGGGGTTCGTGGTAGAGTATCACCAAGAAACTCAAGAAGACAGATGGCCAGAGAGTAGACTTCTTCGCCTGTTGAGCATCCGGCAACCCAAATTCGGACAGGGTCTTTGGTATCTCTCTGCTTCATGAGCCGGGGAAGTATTGTATCTGCTACATACTGAAACGTTGACGGATCTCTAAAAAAACTGGTTACATTGATGAGAAGATCCTGAAACAAAGCATCCACTTCCAGGGGATTATCTTTCAGATATTTCGCATAACCTGAAAGGTCTGTCAGCTTGTGCATGAGCATCCGTCTCATGATGCGACGATTGATTGTCGCTTTCTTATAGTGGTTAAAGTCAACATTTTTTGCTCGTTGCAGGATACTTAAAATCATATTGAGCCCGCCCTCAGCCTCTGGTACTATCTCATCAAGTTCTTTACGCTGCGCAAGGTGCATGAAAGGATGACGGCTTATCTTTTCAAGCTCGCGGGCAATCTCAATCGGTGAAAGGATAAAATCTACACAATCTGAGGCAATAGCAGATAGTGGCATTGCTTGGTATTTGGCTGTTTTGTCCTGGGCCATGGTAATGCCACCTTCTGCTTTCATCGCCTTTAGTCCCAACGTGCCATCTGATCCCGTTCCTGAGAGTACAATACCGATTACATTGTGTTGATTATCAGTTGCTAAGGAACGAAAGAAGCGATCAATTGACATATGGGGACTACTGCTTTGACTACGGGGAGTAAGTTTCAGAATGCCATCAATTAAGGTCATATCGACGTTTGGTGGGATAACATAAATACCATTAGGCTCTATCTTCATATTCTCTTTTGCCTGCTGTACCGACATCTTCGTTGTTCTTGCTAAAATTTCGGGGAGAATACTCTCGTGAGTTGGGTCTAAATGCTGGACAAGGACAAATACCATGCCTGTATCAATAGGCAACGCCTTAAGAAGCTGTGTGAATGCTTCAAGGCCTCCAGCAGAGGCACCAATACCTACAATGGGGAAGGATTTTGGTTTTTTTTCTATTTCATTGACTTCCATAGATTTGTTATGTTTTTCTTGCTTCTTTCTTCTTGCCTAAGTGAGTATCGTGATTGGGTTTGGCTAATTTCAATACCTCTTCTTTAGTAAATCTCCAGTCACCCCGACTGCCTACTTTTATTCCTTTGAGTGTTTTATTCAGCGCCCACCTACGAATCGTTTCTGGGTTTACGCCTATTAAGACTGATGCTTGACGAATGCTGAGCAGTTCTGAGGTGGTATTTTTCATAATAGTTTAGGATGTAAACACCCATAGACTACCACATTTTATATAGAAAACATAGTGAGCGTTTTCCAAAAAAAACTTGACTTCAGGTAAATAGCAAATCAGGAGGAATAAATACTAACATGACTAAATCTTATATCCTACATGAGAACATTCTGCTTTTACCATGATTAAGATCCTGTACCAGCTATTCAGACTGTTATCTATATAATTACTATCGTTACGGTATTGACCATATTTTGTTTCAAGATTGTTGTACGCTTGCAGATACATGTAGTAAATGTGTTGTTCTGAGTCTTTAGCGTCAACGATTGATTGACAAGCTACTTCAGTATTATTTAACACTGGCTGTAATAGTGCTTCAGATTGTTCTTTTATTGTATCAATCTCGAGTTTATATTTAGGTAAAACCGTATCACTATACTCATTATTCCGACTCTGATTAACTGCTTTTATATAAGGATTAGTTGATGTAGGAGTAACAGAACACTGTTCTTGAATATTTGTTAGTGCAACTGGAGCTTCTCCCTCCTCTTCAGTTTGTTTGAAAAGAGCCTTCATTTCTGAAAGGGAATACTTTTTATCTAATGCATCTATACTACATGTGCAATATGCCTTTTCAGAACCTGTTTGAATACATTCATCAATAGCAGTCTGACGTTGTTTAGAATTCCAGTCCTTAATATCAAATGAGGCTTTAGAGGTATGTGTGTCTTTTATGACTACCTCTCGTCCGACTTCGCCACCCAGGTATTTTCCTGCAATGATCACAACGAGAAGTATAGATAAGAATTTCCAGTTAAATACAAGCTTTATTCGTTCTTTCATAAATCGAGGTATTACAAATAGTTAGAGTAAAGTTCATAGTACAATATTACCACAAACTCTAACAAATAGTTAGAGGTAATTTCACAGTGTAGTTCAGATAATTACTACACATGAGAGTAAACTCACGGAAAATAAAAAGTATTGGAGATAGGGTTCAAAAGGCTCGAAAAAACAAAGATATAACGCAAGAGAGGTTAGCGGAGATGGTAGGAGTGTCTACTGGTTACATTGGATTTATAGAACAAGGGCAACGAATGCCATCTATTAAGACTGCTGACAAGCTTGCTAGAGTTCTGGGCGTAAAATTATCTGACCTCTTTGAATAAACCTGTAATTCAACCTAGCTACCCCTAAGCTTCGACTTCTTTATTCCTTGCCTAAATATTGCTAGAATGATTTCATCAATTATTAATATTACTATGACTCCTGAGGAAATATACAATCAAGAAGTTTGGTGGATTCTGCAAGAGATAAAAAAAGAGCAGCTTTACTGTCCTAAAGAAGAAAAAGACAAAGTAGGGTTCTCTATTCGAACACAGTCTGAAAAGGTTGATGGATATATTCTACCTGCTGATGTGCAAAGAAAATTACTTAATAAGCTAAAAGAATGGGGTGCTTTTGACTTACGACAAAGTTATACAGAGGTTTTAACGGAGGTAATAAAAAACATTAACAATAATGACGATAATGTTCCTTCTGCTAATCTCATATCTGCTCCTAAGTTAACTGAACTACCAAAACAGCCTACAAAATATGTTTTAATAATTCATCAACCTAAATTTGATGAGATATACATTAAATTCACGCCTAAAGAAGAATCTAAAAAAGGTGAGCAATATCAACTAGCCTTGAATAAAATAAAATCATTTAAACTGTTTTTTCATTCCGCTGATGGAATCACGGAATATAGA
>JACDET010000033.1:0-1969 GCA_013816255.1 Candidatus Levyibacteriota bacterium
AGCATAGACTCTTCGCAGCTTATTGCCAAGATTCTCCTGCTTTATTATTTTAAACGATTTAAGCTTCTCTGTAAAATCGACATGAGGTCCTCCGCAAAATTCAATTGAGTACGCGAGGCTAGGATCACTGGAATCGCCTCCGATAAAGTAGATCTTTGATGTATCAGCATACGTATCTTCAAAAAGTCCGATTGCTCCAATCTTTTTTGCTTCGTCAGTTGGTATCATCTCAAAGTGTACCCGAAGATTCTCTTTAATTTTCCCATTGACAACTTCTTCAAGTTTGGATACTTCTTCATCAGTAAGTTTACGGTCAAAGTTAAAGTCAAAGCGCAATCGTTCAGCTGTAATGTTTGAACCTGATTGATGGAGTTGTTTACCAAACATATCACGAAGCGCTTGATGGAGTAAATGTGTAGCAGTATGCCCCATGATGGTTTGCTCCTGATTATCTGCTAATCCACCACGAAATTTCTGCCCCACGCCCTTTTTAGAAAGGTTTTGGTGTGATTCCATAAGCTCAGCAAACTTTTGGCGGTCAAAAATATAACCGAGACTTTCAATTTGCGTAGGCGAAAGTCCGTGTGAGGAATACAAATAAAAGACATCTTCTGGTGCAATTTCTGCCACACCCATGAGTTCATCACCAGTTGGTTTATACTTTTTAAGAATGTAACCCCTTGCTTTGGAAATTGCTGTGGAGTACTTTTTAACTTCTTCAAGGATAGTTAGTTTAATTGCTTCATAGTCAGTGACAAGTTCAGGATCTGTTTCTTTGTATTGATCGACAATTGCTTCAATTATTGGTGTAACGTCTTTTCCTTCTAACTTTGCAAAATGATCAAAACTCCGTCTGATTAATCTCCTTAAAATATATCCTTGATCTTTGTTTGCTGGCCTTACTCCTGCTTGCGCAATAAACGTACTAGCAACGAAATGGTCAGTAACGATTCGCATGCTTAGTTCATTTTCTTTATATTTTTTCCCAGTTTGTTCTTCAATAGCCGTAATGACAGGGGCGAGTAGGCTTGATTGAAACACATCAGGTTGATGCTCTGAAGCGATAAGTAACCGTTCCAAGCCACCACCGAAATCAACGTTTGGCTTCGGTAAAGGATCTAACGCTCCGTCCGGCTGCTTCTTATATGCCATAAAGACATTATTGCCAATCTCAATATATCTGCCACAGTCACAGTTTATATGGCATTTTTCATCTTTATAATCTGATTGTTCATGGATTCTTAAATCTGCACCAAAGTCATAGAAAAGTTCACTACTCGGGCCACCAGGTTCACCTGCAGGCATTTTGTCTGGTGGGCCTGATCGTGACCACCAATTTTTATCCACACCATAATAATGAATCTTTTCTTTTGGATTTGCGCCTACTTCCTTAAAGAGGTCTTCCCATAATTTGACTGCCTCTTTATCTACCGGGATATTGTCATATCCTTCAAAGACTGTTACATAGAGGTTCGCTACAGGCAAACGTAGCTCTTTGGTTAAGAATTCGAATATCCAAGGTATTTGTTCTGCCTTAAAGTAATCTCCCAAACTCCAATTCCCAAGCATGCGGAAAAAGGTTGTGTGTCTGTTGTCACCAATTTCCTCGATATCGACTGCACGGAATACATTCTGCACATTTACTAAACGTGTGCCGAGAGGATGGGTTTCCCCTAAAAGATACGGAACTAGTGGTTGCATACCACTTGATGTAAAGAGAGTAGTAGGATCATTTTGTGGTACTAAAGGCGCATTTGCGATTCGTTTATGTCCGTTCTTCTCAAAGAAAGATATATATTTTGTAACTATTTCAGAGGCTGTCATACTAGACTATCATTATAGCACTTACTGTGTGCTTTTGGAAAAGAAAGGTACGTGTAGAACAGAGAAATCTAATCAACGTTGATAGTTAAAAGGATTTGATCGAGGATTTCTTTATTTTCTCCATCAGTTGACAACTGGAGTGTTT
>JACDET010000033.1:1979-17739 GCA_013816255.1 Candidatus Levyibacteriota bacterium
GAGTGTTTTTTGTGGGGTGAGTGTAATATAGACATAATAGTAAGCTTGGGCTTCTAAGGCTGAATTTTCAAGCCGTGTTGTTCCTTCGGACTTTATCATCGGTATCCCATTTATTGTTGTTCTTGTAGTTTCATATTTTGATTCCTGGCCAGGCCGTGGTTTAAATACTGTTTCATAGGCCTGATCAAGTGTTTCAGGAAAAATTGTGATCGCAATAAGCTTAAGCTCTTCTTTATTAGAGGAAGAGATACCAAAATCATTTTTCTCCCAAGTTGGAGGATATTTAAGGGAATAATCGTTTTCTTTGTCTTCATATGTTTTCCAATTTGCCGTGGGATCTTGTGTCGGTGTTACTGTATTTATCGGAGCAGTTGTTCTGCTTGGCTGTGTGTATTGTAAATACGCAAAAACGCATACGGCCAAAAATATGATTACTCCTATCAAAATTGTAATAATTCGAAAATTACCTCGCCACGTTGGTGGCGCTGTTGAAGTAGGAGGAGTTTGAGGGATGCTGCTGAGCGGTTGTGGAGCAGAAGCTTGCTGATTAGTTGGAGCTTGATCGTCCATAGATCAAGTATTACAACTCTACTGCTATAAGTCAACAATAGCATGCATTGCGAAGGTTTATAAATATACACTACTGATCAAGCATCTGGAAAGATATCTTGTAATTGATGACTCAGCTGTTCTTTCAGTATATAAGACACTATTTTTTAGGGGCACTTGGTTGCTGATGCTTATACATAATTTCGATTATGACAGTTGTCATTAATGTCATGGGAAATTGTAAGAAAATAGGTGAAAACGTGAGATTTCATATGAAATCAATACCAAAACACACCAAAAGTATTGACAAATAAATATAGGGTGTGATATACATGATTAGTTCTCATTTATCGATGAAGATACAAAGGGGTTGACCCTATGTGTCTTCTGTTGCATTAATAGAGCTTCCTGCCTGCCTTTACTCACAATGCCTAAATTATCAGACGAACAAGACATTAAAAACCCACTACGCCAAAACTGGGGGAAAGAATACACAGACTTACCAAAGTTAGATCTATTGGCAGTCCAGAAGGCGTCCTACAAACTTTTCCAAGAACAAGGCATCCCAGATATCCTTCATGAAATTACACCAGTTGATGACTTTACTGGTAAGAATTGGTCTCTCTCATTTCACGAGCACAAAATCGGTAAGACAACTATTACACCAGAAACAGCTCTCTATAAAGGACTTACCTACAACGCACCACTCACAGTTGGTGTAACCCTTACCAACAAAAAGACCGGAGAGACACATAAAGCGGAAGTCTTCCTAGGAGACATCCCACAAATGACAGTTCGAGGTACATTTATTGTCAATGGTATTGAGCGCGCAGTTGTGCATCAGCTCGTCCGTTCATCAGGTGTATTCTTCACAGGAACACAAGATCCAATTACTGGAAAGACGCTTTATTCAACGGAAATCCGACCTGTACATGGTTCATGGTTGGAATTTGCTACAACCCGATACGGTACTATTACGGTAAAGATTGATCGCCGCCGAAAGTTCTTGGCGACAACATTCCTTCGAGCACTCGGTATTTCAGACAATGAATCAATCAAAGAAAAGTTCAAAGATGTCGCAGGTGAAGCAGGCGCAGCTTTGATCCAGAACACGCTCGCAAAAGACGAAACAACCAATGACACTGAAGCTTTGATAGAAATCTTTAGAAAAATGCATCCAGGTGAACCAGTTGTTCTTGACAAGGTACGAGAATATTTCAGTAACCTCTTCTTCAACAACCGACGATATGATCTTGGTGTTGTCGGACGATACAAAATCAACAAAAGACTCAAATCAGTTCCAGGGTTTGTTCCTTCAGAAGAACATGTTTTGGCAATAGAAGATATCATCGCAACACTATCATATCTTATGATGCTTGAGTCAGGCAAAGGAAATACTGACGATATTGATTCACTTTCAAACCGACGTGTTCGAAGTGTAGGAGAATTAGTTGCAATCAACGCGTTCCGTGTTGGTGTCCTCAGAGTAGAGCGAAGTATTAAGGAAAGAATGTCACTTCTGCAAGCAGATGTGCCTGTTACTGTGGGAAACCTAATTAACGCTCGCCCGATTATGGCAGCAATCAACGAATTCTTTAGGACCTCTCAGCTCTCCACAATTCTTGACCAAACAAACCCACTTTCAGAAATCGATAACCTTAACCGTTTGACCGTTATGGGTACCGGTGGTATTTCACGAGAACGTGCAGCCTTCTCAATCCGTGACATCAACTCTTCACAATATGGAAGAATTGATCCGATCCGAAGTCCTGAAGGTCCAAACATTGGTTTGGTTACTTATATGGCGCTTTTTGCACGGGTTAATGAATATGGTTTCCTCGAAGCCCCGTACAAGAAAGTTATCAAAGACGGAAAGAAAATGCGTGTTTCTCATGAAGTTGTGTATATCACCGCTGATGATGAAAGAGAAGCGTATATTACACACGCTGGTGTCAATGTCGGACCTGATGGTGAAATTCTTGATGAGCGTGTACCAGTACGGTATAACGGAGACTTTACTGAAGTCGACCGTGAACTATTGCAATATATTGACGTAGTGCCAAGACAAGTTGTCGGAACAAGTGCGTCGCTTATTCCTTTTATTGCTCATGATGAAGCTAACCGTGCGCTGATGGGTACGCACATGCAATGTCAAGCAGTTCCATTGATTCTCCCACAAAGTCCAACAGTTGGTACTGGTATGGAAGCTGATATTTCAGCAGTTATGGGTCGCGTGATTCACGCTCCATTTGATGCAAAAGTTATGTATGTCGATTCAGACAAGGTAAATATTGAAGGCCAAAATGGTGACACTCTTTCTTTCCCAATCGAAACGTTTGAAAGAACTTCACAAGCAACAACATATACACAACGCCCTATGGTAACCCAAGGACAGCTTGTTAAAAAAGGTGATGTCTTAATTGATGGTCCTTCAAGTGAAAAAGGAGAATTAGCCCTCGGACGAAACCTTTTGATCGCGTATGCGTCACTTGATGGTTTGGGTTATGAAGATGCTATCGTTATCTCAGACAATCTTGTCAAACAAAACGCGCTTTCAAGTATTCACATCGAGAAATATGAAGCAGCGGTTGTTGAAACCAAACTCGGACCAGAAGAAACAACACGAGATATCCCAAATGTAAGTGAAGAAGATCTCGCTAACCTTGACGAGACAGGTGTCGTCGTGCTAGGATCAGAAGTCTCACCAGGAGATATCTTAGTCGGTAAGATCGCGCCAAAAGGTGAAACTGAATTAACGGCCGAAGAAAGACTTTTACGAGCAATTTTTGGTGAGCAAGCACGTGAAGTACGAGATACTTCACTCAGAATGCCACACGGAGAGCGCGGAACTGTTATTTCAATTCAAGTACTTGACCGGAAAGCAGGAGACGAATTAGAGCCAGGAACAATGCGCAAGATCATTGTTGAAGTTGCACAGTTCAGACACGTTTCAGTTGGAGACAAGCTCGCAGGACGACATGGTAATAAGGGTATTATTTCAAGAATACTACCGATTGCGGATATGCCACATCTTGAAGATGGTACACCGATTGATATTATTATCTCACCGGTTTCGATCTTAGCTCGTATGAACTTGGGACAGATTCTTGAAGCGCATCTCGGATTCGCAGCTGAAAAGATGGGAATCAAAGTCGGAGCGCCAGCATTTGAAAAGATAGATGAGGATAGAATGGTTGATCTTTTGAGACAAGCAGGGTTGCCAGTCAATGGTAAGTTACAGCTTTATGACGGTAAAACAGGAACTGCGTTTGAAAACCCAGTGGTCGTTGGTATAGAATACATTATGAAGCTTATCCACATGGTTGAGGATAAGACACACGCACGTTCAACCGGACCGTACTCACTCGTTACCCAACAGCCTCTCGGAGGTAAAGCACAAATGGGTGGACAGAGACTTGGAGAAATGGAAGTTTGGGCTCTTGAATCACATCGAGCACGATACATCCTTCAGGAAATGCTTACAATTAAATCTGACGATGTTGTCGGTCGTGCGAAAGCGTTTGAAGCAATCGTTAAGGGAACAGATATCCCAACACCAAAGGTTCCAGAATCATTCAAGGTTTTGATCAAAGAATTGCAGTCACTCGGCTTGAACGTTGTTCCTATGGGAGCAGTTATTGAAGACGAAGTTGTTGAAGCAAAAGCAGAAGTCGCTGCTGATGAAGTAAAAGAAGAAGTAAAGGAACTTGAAGAAACACTTGAAGCTGAAGCAGTTGTTGAAGAAGAAGTCAAAGAACCAGAAATAGAAGCTGAAATTGACGCAGAACCAGATGATGCAGCTCTCGAAGCAGCAGAAGGGGACGTAGCTAAATAAGCGTGTAGGAAACACAGCGTTCAGCGTATAGAACAAGAACTAAACGCTGTACGCTCAGCATCCTAAACGCTAAACAATAAAACATGAATAATAAAAACAAAAACATCTTAAAAGACTTGAACATTGCTGATTTCAAATCATTGAAACTTCTTTTAGCGAAAAATGAAGATATTATGCAGTGGTCTTATGGTGAAGTAACCAAGCCTGAAACCATTAACTACCGAACACTTCGTCCAGAAAAAGACGGACTTTTTGATGAAAGAATATTTGGACCGACGAAAGACTGGGAATGCTACTGTGGTAAGTACAAAAGAATCCGTTATCGTGGAATCGTTTGTGACAAATGTGGTGTTGAAGTGACATTATCACGTGTACGACGTGAAAGACTGGGTCACATTACGCTTGCGTCACCAGTTGCACACGTATGGTTCTTTAAGGGTGCGTCTAGTGCATTGGCACTCCTTTTGGACGTTCAGCAAAAGAGTCTTGAATCTATCATCTATTACGCATCATATCTGATCACAAAGATTGATGAAGAAAAGAAGAAAGAAGCACTTGACGTCTTTATCAGTACAATTACCAAGAGAAAAGAAGGCTTGACTGAGCGAATGGATACTGAAGGCGAAAAGATCAATCAAGAAGCTGAAGAAAAGAAAAAAGAAATGAAGAGTCGTGGAACCGACGAACAAAAGCAGCTTATTGAAGAAGAAATTGATCTTGCAGCTCGACAAAAGCTTACAAGAAATTCAGAATCACTTGAGGGAGAACTTAAGAAACTTGATGAAATTTCAGATACATTCACAAAACTTCTCAAGAGTTTGCGAGTTGGTAGTGTTCTTTCAGAAGATGAATACTTCAAGCTTCTTGAATATGATATACCTATTTTCTTTACGATCAAAACAGGATCAGAAGCACTGCTTGAAGTTGTAAGTAACCTTGATGTAACGACACTTATCGCTAACCTCAGAACTGAATCTGAAAAAGCTAGTGCAGCACGGTATCTTAAGATCGTCAAACGATTAAGACTACTTGAGAATATGCGTAAAGCAGATGTTTCACCGGTTGCTATGGTTATGACTGTACTTCCTGTCATCCCACCTGATCTCCGTCCGATGGTACAGCTTTCTGGTGGACGTTTTGCGACTTCAGATTTGAACGATTTGTACCGAAGAGTGATCAACCGAAATAATCGTTTGAAGCACCTTCTTTCCCTAGGTGCACCCGAAATCATTTTGAGAAATGAAAAAAGAATGCTTCAGGAATCAGTTGACGCGCTTATTGATTCATCACAAAGAAGTAGTCAGACCTCAACATCCACACTTCGATCACTTTCAGACATGCTTCGAGGAAAGCAAGGACGTTTCCGTCAGAACCTTCTTGGAAAGCGTGTTGATTACTCAGGTCGTTCAGTTATCGTCGTCGGACCTGAACTTAAATTGAACCAATGCGGTCTTCCAAAAGAAATGGCACTTGAGATGTTTAAGCCTTTTATCCTTCGTGAAGTTATCGTCCGGGGCTTGGCTACAAACATTAAGTCAGCAAAGAGGTATATTGAGAAGCGACCACCAGAAGTTTTTGACATCCTTGAAGAAATCACAAAGAATCACCCAGTTCTTTTGAACCGTGCTCCTACTTTGCACAAACTTGGTATCCAAGCATTCTATCCAGTTCTTATTGAAGGTGCAGCTATTCAACTTCACCCTTGTGTGTGCGCAGGGTACAACGCTGACTTTGACGGTGACCAAATGGCTGTTCACATTCCACTTTCCAAGAAAGCACAAGAAGAAGCGATTGAGCTTATGATGCCTAATCATAACCTTTTGAAGCCAGCTAGTGGAGATCCAATCACCCTTCCAAACAAAGAAATGGCACTTGGAACATACTATCTTACAACCATTGATGAGTCGCTTCGAAAGAGCCAAGATGATCAAGTGTACTTCAGTGATATGAATTCAGCACTACTTTCATATGACATCGGAAAAGTACGGATGCGTGAACCAATCATGGTTCGTGTAACAGCACACGATGGATCAAAAGAAGTTATCGAAACTTCAGTCGGACGACTTAAATTCAATGAATTGATTCCTTTGGATTATGGGTATATCAACGAAGCAATTAATGCAGGCAGTATCAAAAAGCTTATCACCCGTTCAATGAAGCTTTATGATGGTGATAGCGTGGCAGCACTTATCGACAGAATCAAAACACTTGGATTCTTTGGAGCAACAATTTCAGGTGTATCTGTATCTGTTTTCGATAATGAGATCGTTCCTGAAAAAGGTGTCATGATCAAAGAAGCTGACCGAAAAGTTGCAGCAATTGACGGAGAATATCAGCAAGGTCTCATCACCCTTTCAGAAAAGAAAAGACTTTCAAATGATGTTTGGTTGAAAGTTACCAACGCGGTTGCTGATATCTCATGGAAGATATTGAAACCAAACAATCCAATTAAGATCTCTATTGATTCAGGAGGATCACGTGCAGGACTTGAGCAACTCAAACAGCTTTCAGCGCTTCGTGGACTTATCGTTGATCCTATGGGTAAGATCGTAGAACTTCCTGTAAAGTCTAACTTCCGAGAAGGTCTCTCAATCTTTGAATACGTGGCATCAGCTCGTGGATCTCGAAAAGGTTTGACTGACTCAGCTTTGAAGACAGCGAACGCAGGATACTTGACCCGACGTTTGGTTGACGTAGCTCATGAAGTTATCATCCGTGAAGAAGATTGTGGAACTACCAACGGTGTTACTATTGTCCGCGGTGAAAAAGAGCGCACAGCTCCATTTGCAGATAGACTTATTGGCCGTGTTCTTGGTGAGAATGCAATGGCAAAGAATTCGAAAAAGATCGCTATTAAAGCAGGCGAAGAAGTAAATGAAGAAAATGTTGGACTTTTGGAAGAACATGAAGTTGAAGAAGCAGTCGTACGTTCTCCTTTGATGTGTGCACTTCCATACGGACTCTGTGCATCATGTTATGGTTGGGATCTTTCAACAAAGAAGCGAATTGGTCTCGGTGTTCCAGTCGGAGTTATGGCTGCACAAAGTATCGGTGAACCAGGTACACAGCTTACTATGCGTGTCCGTCACTATGGTGGAGTTGTTATGTCTGACGTGACCCAAGGTTTGCCGCGTGTTGAGGAACTTTTTGAAATGAGAACTCCAAAGAACATGGCTGCAATATGTGAAATTAACGGTAAGATAACGATTGAAACAACCAACGAAGGGCATAGAATTACTGTTAAGAATACAAAGATTAAACCGATTGAGTCACAAGAGTACTTTGTTCCTTTGTCTGCAACTTTGAAAGTTCAAGATGGTGAAGAAATCAATGCAGGAACAGCACTTGCAGAAGGTGATTTGGATCCAAAAGAAGTACTCAAGATTGGTGGACTTCTCATGGTTCAGAGATACTTGATTACAGAAGTACAAAAGGTATACGAATCTCAAGGTATTGGTATTAACGACAAACACTTTGAAGTTACAATCCGAAAGATGTCTGACAAGATTATCGTTGAGAGTGTCGGAGATACAGCACTTATTCCAGGTGACTTTGTAACCAAAGCACGATTTGAAGAAATGAACGCAGAAGTACTCTCAGAAGGTGGAGAACCTGCAACAGGTCGACAAGTAATCCTTGGTATTACTAAGTCAGCGCTGTTCTCAGATTCATGGCTCTCAGCGGCATCATTCCAAGAAACAACAAAAGTATTGACAGAAGCAGCTCTTGAAGGACGCGTTGATAAGCTCCTTGGTTTGAAAGAAAATGTTATCATCGGACGCTTAATCCCAGTTGCTGGTATGGCAGGGGATGTTGATTCTGAAGAAGGCGAATCAAATGATTCAGGAGAAAATGCAGATGGTGAAGCATCCACCTCTGCTGAAGCTACGGCGGACAAGAAAGAAGAAGTTACTGCAGAACCAAAAGTTGAAGAACCACAAGCTGAAGAAACACCAGCTACCGTCTAGAGTATAAAGTTTTAAGACCCGCTCGCCTTAGGCGAGAGTAAGTATTGAATATACTGAAGCGCGAGTTTCTACTATTTAATCTTAAAATGGACTCATTTACTCAATACTTCGTGGGTAAAATGTGTTATAATACCAGAACATATGCCAACACTATCACAATTAACAAAAAGAGGAAGAGTAAAAAGAGTCGGTAAGACCAAAGCTACTGCTTTGAAGCGGCTTTTTAATGCTAAAGACCGTTCATACACTGACGCTGAATCACCACAAAAGCGTGGAGTGGTTACATTGGTAAAGACAATGACACCAAAGAAACCTAACTCAGCACTTCGAAAAGTAGCCCGTGTAAAGCTTTCTAATAAAATGGAAGTTACAGCCTACATCCAAGGTGAAGGACACACACTTTCTGAGCACGGTATCGTTTTGATCCGTGGAGGCCGTGTACGAGATCTTCCAGGTGTGAAATATCACGCAGTTCGAGGTAAATTTGATTTATTGGGTGTTGATAAGAGAAAGACATCACGAAGTATTTACGGAACAAAAATGCAAAAGGCTGCCGCCTAGTGAAGCGGCTAGGGTCTAGCTTCTAGCGACTAGTAAAAAGAAATCACTAGAACCTAGACGCTAAAAGCTAAACGCTTAATAATTATGAGACACGCTAAAGTTACCAAAAGAATAATTGCACCTGATACAATCTATAATTCATTTATAGTTGCAAAGCTCATCAATTACATTATGATTGATGGTAAAAAGACTATCGCTCAAGCACAAGTCTATAAAGCATTTAAGATTATTGAAGAAAAAGGTGAAGATCCACTGAAAGCTTTTGAAAGGGCTATGCAAAATGTTGGTCCAAAAGTTGAAGTGAAAGCTCGTCGTATCGGTGGTGCCAACTATCAAGTTCCCGTCGAAGTACGTGCAGAACGCCGTATGTCACTCGCTCTGAGGTGGCTTATCGAATCAGCACGCAAGAGAGCAAACAAAGAATATCATACTTTTGCTGAGAAATTAGCTGCCGAACTTCTTGATGCAATTGCAGGTCAAGGAGAAGCTATCAGAAAACGCGAAATCGCCCTCAAACAGGCCGAAGCCAACAAGGCTTTTGGAAACTACCGCTGGTAAATCGTATAGTAAATATAATTTCAAAACTCCTTTAAAGGAGTTTTTTTATGGGAAATATGTATCATTTGACCACGTATGTTATCATATGTGAATTATGAATGAACGGTTAGCCTTGGGAAATATCCCCAAAAGTGAAATTGGTTGGAGTCAGAAATTGCATACTGCGATGAATATACAGGATCGTAAAGGGTTTGATCATTTAATGGATGATGTTCTCCCGCACATATCTCCTGAATTGCTTTTGCATGATTTTGCAGCACAAATAAAGTTACGGAATATATTAGTTGACTTTCGTCATGCAACACAACGGCGCAAAGATCCTGCAATCATTGAACTACATGCGACCGGATCAAACCATGCAGGAACACCGGGATATTCTTCAAGTGCGCGTGAGCGAATGATACTTCGGGATAAAGACCATATTTACTTTTTTGCCAATGATGTACAAAGAACGCACAGTGATAGTAATGGATTACACGTCGCACCGTATATACAATCTGCAGTTAGTATTGAAACTACTCAATTGAGTAGAGTCTCAACAGGACCTGGTTCGGTAGAGGTTTATAATTATGAGAAAGGCACTTGGCAACCAAATGGAAGGCAAGAACATAGGGGGGTTGCTGTGGGAAATAGAAGAATGAATGGTGTGAGACTACAAAGAGTTTATGGTGGAATTCCTACTTCACACTAATACTCAGAATCTTATCTCCAACTTTCATACTGTTGACCACATCCATTCCATTTGTCACCATGCCGAAATTGATGTACTGCTGATCAAGCCATGTTGCGTCAGTCTTGGTGATGAAAAATTGACTATCATTGGAGACACGGATATCAGCGCCTCTTGCTATTCCTAACGAACCTGTTGTAAATGGTCGTGCATTTAATTCAGTTTGCATGAGTCCTCCCCCTGTACCATTTCCTAAGGGATCTCCGCCTTGAACGACCCAATCTTCGACACGGTGAAAGAGGAGGTTTTTATAAAATCCACTTTCGCTTTTGGTGATAAAATTTTTGACAGTTTTTGGTGCTTCTTTCCCGTAAAGTATTGCTTCGATATCACCTTTGGATGTCTTAATGACAGCAGAGTATGAAGCTCTCATGCCTGCTTCAACACCAAATGTCGGTTGTGGTCCTGCAGCTTGTGGTTTTCCTTGTGCTTGGCCTTGCTGTTGTGGCTGGCCCTGATCTGGTTTCTCGGGTTGTTGGAGATTGAATTTCATTGTTTGGCCGTCCGGTGGGATGGTCGGTGTTTGGGTCGCATTTGTAGTGGTCCCATTTTGCATCTGGTTACTATAAATGATAGCCACAAAGACACCGATGATAAGCACGAAAAGGAGGTAATGGAATTTTTTCATATGTTTCAATATTGTAGCATACTTTTTTATTCGTTATCGTGCTCTTGTAAGGGGATTGCTGTGTCATCCACTACTGTGGAATCCTCGCAATGACGTGCGTGTTCTGCTACAATAATGACCATGCAGACACTCAATCATATCCGAAATTTTGCAATTATTGCGCACATTGATCACGGCAAGTCTACGCTTTCAGATAGACTATTAGAATACACACACACGATTGCCAAAGATAAGCTGCAAGAGCAGTTTCTTGACCAAAATGTCATCAGCCGCAAAAGAGGAATCACCATCAAATTAGCACCTGTGCGGATGAACTACAAGCTCTCAGGTAAAGAATACCAGCTTAACCTGATTGATACTCCGGGACATGTTGATTTTTCGTATGAAGTTTCCCGTACCCTTGCAGCTTGTGAAGGGGCAGTCCTGCTTGTTGATGCGACGCAAGGTATCCAGGCGCAGACAGTCGCGCATTATCAAGTTGCCAAAAGGGAAGGTTTGACCATGATTCCTGTGCTTAATAAGATCGATCTTCCAAATGCTCAGACAGATGTTGTTATCAAAGAGCTTGAGGTATTTGGCTTTAAAAGGGAAGAAATTATTTTTATCTCAGCCAAAACTGGAGAAAATGTGGACACACTTTTGGAAAAGATTGTTGAAAAGATCCCGCCTCCAAAAGGCGATACTGACGCACCATTGCGCGCGCTTATCTTTGACTCGGTCTATGATGAATACAGAGGCGTTATTGCATATGTCCGTATTATTGACGGGAATGTAACCCGCGGCGAAACGATTCAGTTCTATCAAAATAAACTAAAAACAAATGTCGTCGAAGCCGGTATCTTTACACCTTTTCTCAAAGAAGCTGAGGCTTTGCAGACAGGTGAGATCGGCTACATTGCTGGTGGCATCAAAGACATCCGTCAAGCTCGTGTCGGAGATACGGTGATTGCTGATGGTACAAGTGTCGAACCGTTATCTGGATACGTCACTCCCAAACCAATGGTCTTCTTCGGCATGTATCCCAAAGAATCCGATGATTTTTTGCAACTTCGTGAAGCACTTGGAAAGTTGGAATTGAATGACACTGCTCTTACCTATACTGATGAATATTCAGCATATTTGGGAAGTGGTTTCCGTGTAGGATTTCTTGGACTGTTGCATGCGGATATTGTCAAAGAGCGGTTAAAGCAAGAATATGATTTGGATCTTCTCCTGACGATGCCACAAGTACTGTATGAAACACGCGAAGACGGCGAGATCTATGAGCCATATATGCTTCTTAATGTCTACGTCCCGGCAGAACATGTTGGAAACGTCATGACGGTTTGCCAAAAGAAAAAAGGCAGTCTTTTGGATATGCAGTATCATGAAGCATACGCGGTCCTTTCATATGAGATGCCGTATTCTATGTTTATCCGGGGATTAGACGGAGAGATAAAATCAGTGACAGCTGGGTATGGTTCAATTGATTATGAATTAACTGATTATAAGAAAGCAGATCTTGTGAAGATGGAAATCCTCATTAACACCAATCCAATTGATGTCTTGTCAGAACTCGTTTACAAAGACGAAGCAAATTATGTGGCAAGGCTCAAAGCTGAAAAGCTGAAGGATTCTCTTGAACGACAACAATTCCGTCAAATCATCCAAGCAACAGTAAACAATCAAATCGTCGCTAGAGAAGAAATCCCACCGTACAGAAAAGACGTTTTGGCCAAGATGAGTGGAGGAGATAGAACACGCAAAGACAAATTACTTGAAGCACAGAAAAAAGGAAAAAAGAAAATGATCCAAACCGGAAAAGTAGAACTCCCCCAATCCGCGTTGTTCTCGATGATTACTGATAGTAAGTAATCACTTGACAAAATCCTATAGTTTGTTATAATGCACGTGCTTTATGCCTCACTTACTTGAGACTGAAAGACTAGCTGTCCAAGCCAGACGCGGTGTTTACTATGACAGCGGCGGCAACCTTGTTAAAAAAATCCTCAATTTCCTCTATTCTCAAATGATCCTATATTCACAATCCATAATTAATCATTTACCGAAAGGAGGAGATAGCTATGGGAAATTCAGAAAGAGTTAGAGACTATACAAAACGACCGATTACAACTGCTATTTTTGATGTCGGTGGGGTTTTGATAAATCAACACCCTAAAGCGCAAAATGAAGCTGTTATTGAAACAATTTGTTTAGAAACGCCTAAAGATAGAGAACGTTACTATGCTTTATGGCATGGACAGAAACTTTCAAGCCAATATCACCGAGGAAGGATTACCAATCCTAAAGCAGCATTAGAATTTTATGATCTGACAGGTATAAACCTCCTTGCAGATCGACAACCAGATGACTCGCCGCTTGTTAAAGTAAGTAAGTCTATGACTGCGAAATCTGAAGTTTTGACAATTGTTGCACAACTTTCTGGTATAGGTGTCACACCGGTCGTGCTATCTAATTCAATGCAGGCCGGTGATGTGTTAAGAGATCTTGGGATTTATGATCATTTTCATGAGGAACATCTCGTTTTTTCTCATAAAATAGGTATGCTTAAACCTGATCGAGAAATATATGAACATACATTGGAGCGTGCTGCTGTTGATGATCCTGCAGATGCAGTTTTTTGGGATGATGTCGACAAGAATGTTGCGGGCGCCAATGAAGTTGGCATACATGGTCGGCTGTTTAAGGATGAAGAAACGATACTTGCAGATTTACGTGAGTTAGGAGTGGTACTTTAACTATGGCTACTTTTGAAGCACAACAGCATGCAGTATATTGGGACAATGGAGGAGTTTTAACCAAAGATACATGGTCTCAATGGAATGAAGGTGTCATGGATGCTATTGGATTGTGTGGGCCTGATCGTCTTAAGTACAGAAGTTTAATCCAGCAATCCAACAACGACTATCTTAGCACAGGAAAAAGGCTTGATCCTTAACTGGCATTGGCACTTGTTGAACTTAGTGGACTTGATTTGGAACAATCTCAATCAACTGATTCACCATTTATTGTAGTTTTAAAAGAAATTGCCCAACCAAATACTGATGCAATTGCCATAATCCAAGAGCTTAACGAACTCGGGGTTCCACAAGGCATAGCCTCCAATACATTGAATCTATTTACCAAACATGTTCGCGTATCGAGTGGTGTCAATTATTATTTATACGAATTGTTATATAATCTGTTGTAGGAGATCTCTCCACAAGGTCGAGATGACAACTATAGAGAATGAGTAGTAAACAAAAGGAACTAGCAAATGAAATAGCAATTGTTACGTCCCGTGTTGCTGATTTGATTCGTCCGCATACTGATACAAGTTTACCGATAAAGCAATCCACATGGACAATTGGGACAGCAATTGCTCATTTGATAATCTCACAAAAAGTTACGAGGAAAATTCTTCAAGGTGAAAAGAATCCATATGCGGATGCAAAGCCTGAAACGGTTGCTGCAATGAACGAGAAATTACTAAGTGAGTTTATTGAACGTGATGGGAAGAAGCTTGCGACTATGTTGGTGATTGAAACGGATGCACTTTTGAAAGAAGCAAATCGGCTCAACGATGACTTTACCGTACAGACACACTTTGGTTCGATGGATATGCAAACCTGTTTTGCACACAATCTCTTCCATTTATTACTACACGGAAGCATCGTCGGGCAAACGTTAAATAAACCCTTGCCAATTGATCAAAAGCATATGGTAATGGTTTTACCTTTTCTCAAACAGGCAATGCTCGTAACATATGATGCAGAAGCTGCCGGAGACTTTGTGGGAACCTATACGATTCATTTAAAGGATAATGAGGAATTTTCTATTGTATGCAATCAAGAAACGATTACAGTTGAAGATGGTACTGCCAGTACTGTTGATTGTCATATTTATGCTGATCCAATTGTCTACTTTCTTCTAACAATAGGAGCAGTTAATCCGCTGCAACCAATTCTGCAAGGGAAGTTACGGGTTGGAGGACCAAAACCTTGGCTTGCGCTCCGTTTAACCAAACTCTTCAGAAGTCCTTAGTAAAATAACTATCTGGCAATTAATCTCTAATCACGTCTAGTAAATAAGGGAACTTGGTGAATTTAGGATCGCTTCCTGTGTTGAAGTGGCCTTGACCTTCTAATATGATCAACTCTCCATCGAGTTTTTCAGCCAAATATTCAGCTTGCTCCAATGGAATATATGGGTCATTATCGGAGTGGATAAAGGTTATTTGTTTGGCATGCTGTTTAATGCTTGCAAAGTCAAAAGGTTTCTCAAATAATTCTTCTAACGACTCCCACCCTAAATCATTATTGTGAAAGGCTCCGACAAGAATAGCTTTTTTAATGGTGACATCATCTGGAAGTTCTTGGAGTAATCCGAGTATCGCAACTGCACCTGACGAATGACCAATCATAATAGTTTCGTCATCAATTACGAAATCCTTTTGAGCGAGAAGAAAGTCGTTGTATCTTTTGCTATTTTGCTTGTTTGCTTGTGGAAGATCAGGAACCCAAACCTTGAATCCATCTGCTTCCAATTCGTCTTTCAACCAACCGAACCAATGATCCTTTGTTGTAGCATCTGTGCCATGTAATATTAAGGAATTTTTCATAAGGCAAATTATAACAAAAAATAGCGCTATGCTGCAGAAGCATTATAAAAGAGGATCTCCGTCTTTATCTTTTGCAGTGACTTCTTTGAGTACTACTTGTTTGTTTCGTATAAACGCTAGCATGCGGATTCTTCTTTCATCACTTGAATTACCGGCTCGTTTTAGTTTTTTTTGTAACGCGAGAATTCTTTGATCTTTCTCCATAACTTCTGTACGGAGATTATAACAGAGAATGTATATTAGAGGATAAAGAAGAGGAGGCCTCCTCCGAAGATGAGCATCATGACTGCGATGCCAATACCGATTGCATTTTCTGTAGCACCTGTTGGAG
>JACDET010000063.1 GCA_013816255.1 Candidatus Levyibacteriota bacterium
CTTTCTAATGCTTTGATATCCACAACATCTGCATTTCCCTGCCTATCAAAGTTCGTTGGAGCTTTTCCTTCCTTTCTAGATTTCATTGCGTTAAGCATTTTGATACCAACACTTTCACTTTGTGCTGTTTGTTTATATGCTATTGTATTCCGATCGACAACTTTACCTTTAATTACGACTTTATTTGGTCCATACTTCGTAGCAATTTCCTGTTCTCTCTTTCTCTTTATATCTTCTGCCCAGCTGTTTGTGTAATCTTGTTGCATATGATCAACCGCTCCACCTGCGAGAAGTAATGCTGAAGCACCAGCTGGAAAAGGAGCTAAAACTAATGCTCCTCCTAATTGAAGCCTTTTAGTCCATTTATTAAAACCTTCCCCACCTCGTAAAGCTCTTTCTCCTAATCCCCGATCTTCACCAGGAATATCTTTTAAAGCAATTTGATTTGACTTTTTTGATTGTATTTCCTGGTGTGCATGTGATGCATTTTCTTTTCCTGCCATACTATTCCTCTTTTCTAACTCTTATTATATACCCTCATGTCAAATTGAACTTTATAAAATGCTTACAAAATGAGGCTAAAGATGAGGTTTGACGAAGTTTAAATGTAAACTGTCAAATGTCGGTTGAGGCGCGAACGGGGATCGAACCCGTGCATGGAGGTTTTGCAGACCCCTGCGTTACCGCTTCGCCACCGCGCCAAGTACCAGTCGGCACTTGGCTTTGCCGAGTACTGATTGATATCTTATCTTACCATAGCCTAGCCTCGCAAGCAAGCAGGATGAAGCTACTTTTCTTTCTGTCCATCTCCAATAAGTCCTTGTCCAATCAACCACCATAAAGCAATTAACGCAACGACACTTGCAGGATTAAATGACAGCGTAGCGATCAAACCTAAGAGTAGAATGAGATTTTGGACGTTTTTTTCCTTTATGAAGTTGAAAAGTGTCCGTCCAATGAGAAATACAAAAGCAATGAGGCCAATCATTCCACCCTGTACCCACCAATCAAGAAATATATTGTGACTACTGTCGATATATGAACCTCGGAGATTTGTATTGAGACTATTCACTACATCTTGTAACACCCCATCAGTATTCCCAAAACCATTGCCAACAACCGGACTATCCCCTCCTGCTATAACTGCCGCATGCCATATTTCACTTCTCTGTTCATAGAGGTTTGATTGGGGTAAAAATGGCAATCCATACGTGAATAGTAAAAGAAGTACACTTATCAAGACACTTTTAGCTGTAGCCAGTGACGTTCTACTCAGAAGAAGAAAAATAAGCTGTAACATAAATGCGATCATGCCGGAACGGGAGCCTGAAATAAAGATTATCAAGAAAACCATAGCAAGAGCTCCATACTTCATCCATGAAGGCACCTTTTTTTTGGTGAAATAAAGAAATGGCCAGATAAAAAGTACTGCCGCTGCCAAAGCATTTGGTTCTCCAATTGTTCCTATTGCCCTGGTAGCACCTTCACCATCGATGAGTAAAGCAAAAAGTAACTCCGCGAATAGACAACCAAAAATAAATAGTGGATGCAAGATCTTATCAAGTTGTATACGCGACGAAAGTACAGCCCATGCTAAAAGCATCCAGAGAAGAAAAACTCCCTGTAACCTAAATTCATTACCAAAGAACGTTGTCGTGGTGGACATAAAAAGTATATGGGTAACACTCAATAGAAAAATACACAATAACGCCACATATGTCATTCCAGCTTGTCCGGAATCTCTCAATAGCTTTTTAAAACTGATTCCAGACAAGCTGGAATGACGAGATGTGTCATCTACATTAACAATTGAGAGTAAGAGGAGAATGAAAATACCAATCTGTGCCAGATACACTTTCGGGGTTTCAAAATAACTAACTCCTATTGGGAAATAAATGAACTGGAGAAGAAAAAGTAGATAGATGACTATTGCGGAAGTGACCATTAAGGATTACTTATGGAAGCATCAGGCCGTGGAAGTTAACATTACTCTTCGTACCTGATTTATTTGCGTGAATGACTTGCAATGGTGAAACATATGTATCTGTATTTCCACCTGATGGACCGACGAGATATACTCCTTTTTCATAAAGGTTAAGTGTGTAATTGCCGTTCGTGTCAGTTGTCGTCTGTACTTTTTCTTTGGTAAACACATTCTCAGCTGTTACAGTAACACCTGGTGCTGGGGCAAACCTTTGACCATTATTGCTGAAGAACTTAAAGAATTTATAGGTTACATTCCCGGAAACTTTAAAGAAGGTTACTGGAGAAGTTATTGGACTTCCATTCTCGTGACTCGCTGAGGCAGTAGTGGCTACTTGTGTACAAAATACAACTGTAAATACAATTAAAAGACTTAGGGCAGTAATAATTTTTTGTCTCATCTGTATCTACTATATAACGTTTTTTGTATTATTGTCAACCCGAATAAATCGGAATCAATTTTTTTTCAGCTTCAGAATTGTAAGAGTTTTAGTTCCTGAAACATATAAAAGACAAAGAAGTCTGCTATCAGGTCAAATATTCTTGGCGTATGGTATCTACTGGTATTGAATAATAAGGACCGGTCTTGTAGCTGGCTTTGGCGCCTCTTTTGCGTCCAATGCAAAGTCATCGTTTCCTGCTGCTTCGATACCAATGCTCACCTTCTGAACATACTGAGCAAGTTTTTGAATAGCCACTGGTGGCAGTGGTATTTCTTTCACGCCTTGCACATTTGCCGTAAACGTGGCGATACTCTGTCCGAGTGCAGGCTTGTTGGCAAACGTCATGGTAGTTTCGCTCCACGTCGTATCCTGTACAGGTTTCACTACCTGCAGCGTATTTGAACTGTTTCGTACTGAGAGTCGTAATATGGCAGATTTAACCGTTTTTCCTGCCAGTGGCTTCAGGTTAAAACGCAAGTAGGTGACGTCGCCAAAATTACCACCAACACTCATACTAGCCTCTCTCCCATACGTTTTAGCTGGTTGAGTCTTGCGAACATAGGTATCAGCTTCCGGCAGAAGAAGCAAAATACTTGCGCTGTTCGTTGGCTGAACAGTTGGGATGACTGTCGGAACAGTTGTCACACTTACCCCAGCAGGTGCTGAGGTCGTCACGTTCCCTGCAGCATCATACGCTTTAGCGACAACAGTATTTGTGCCAAGAGTAGTAAAGGTAACTGATTGTGTGTAAGGAGCAATAGTATCTGTTGCTCGCAAAATAGTATTGCTATAGAACTCAACTCGTGTTATGCCGACATTGTCAGAGGCCGTTGCGTTCACTGTGGCATTTGCGCCTACAGCAACCGTTGTTGGCGAGACATTGACTGATACTTGCGGAGCAATAGTGTCACCAAGGGATGGTGTTGGCGTTATTGTTGGACTTGGACCTCTTGTTGGCACGTTCGTTGGTGAGCCATCGGTCGGCAAGTAGGCATTGATCCCAAACTCCATTTTCGGACTTCCCGCTTCATGTGCTCCCATGTCAGGACCAGTACCAGTATAATTATCAGAAAAGTTCGGCAAGATCTCGCCTGCATCATAGCCTGGACTGGTTGAGACAAGCTGATACATCCCACCTGCACCATTACTATCACCATTCCCTGCTGCATAGAGAGGAAGGCCGGTCAAAAAGTGCGAGCCCACAGGTACATCATTGGTCTTCAGCGATGCCAAATCATAATCAAACGTTGTATTATCAAGGCTAGCAGTCCAGTAAGGATTGGCTATGACGTTAAAAATATTATTTCGTGACATAGTGTTTTTGATAATGCCCTCTTCTTGTTTGGTAGCAAACAGTCCGTTTCTTGCTCCTGTCGTTCCAGGCCGCTGGAGGAGGGTGTTGTGGAGCACATAGCGGAACCCACCACTTGCTATTTGCCCAGTCCCTGTATTTGTTGCTCTTGCATCTTCCGTCTTAATAAACTCTTTTGGATCACTGGTGGTGTTGTATCCGCCATCGCCATCCCGTGGACAGCGGTCAGAACGGTCCATGACGTTTCGGAAAATATAGATCGGCCCGACACTCATACCAGCATTCCCAATACCAATAAACGTTTTATCAATATAGTTGCCCCAGACACGAACATTCCGATTCCCGCCTTCAACTTCAATAGCATCATCTGCAACGTCTGTGACGATATTGCCGTTGATATCAGAGTCTGCATCAGGGAAGCCACCTTGAGAGAAATTATTGTCATTACCCATACCATCATTATAGAGATGGTTAATATCTCCTGTTATTTCGTTGTAGCGGATCACATTATTAGACGAGCCTGGAGGGAATGACACTCCTCGGATGCCATGAGGATGCTCTCTCTCAGCAGTGGCGCTAAACGGCTCACACCAGAGGTTGGACGTATAATTGGCCATATAAATTTTGTTCCGCTGCACGGTAATATGATTAAAGGCTCCCGCTTGATTCCCACCGGCCCGAACAGCTGACTCAGGATCAGATCCGCACTTGCCTGGACCAGCCAGACAATCCCGTCCCCAACCACTAATGTCATTGCGATCGACAACTACATGATGCACATCTTGCTGTAACGCAATACCACTGAGTCCGCCTTTGACCGTTAACCCCCGAATAATGACATACGACGCCTGTACACTGACACCATTTTGACTATCGGCTAAGACTGTTGATGCGGTAATTCTGTCGCCGGGGTTGGCTGTATATACCACATACCCATCAGGACTTCCGCCTTCAGTAATGGTGTATGGTCCACCTGAAGGAACCATAACCGTTCTGGCAATAGGTAGTTCCTCAGGATCAGTCCAGGTTGTTGCCGTGATGATAGTTGTGGTACCACTTGCCAGTGTTAGTTTGACGTCATAGGTTGTCCCAGCTTCAAGCGACACAATACTGCCTCGGTACTCTGGCGTTCGATCATCGATGGTACGAGTGTCATACCAC
>JACDET010000034.1 GCA_013816255.1 Candidatus Levyibacteriota bacterium
AAGTAGTATTGTCCACCAGTATCTTCCGCAAGTTGGGTAAGAAATGCTGAATTAACGTCGTTTCCCAAGCCAATTGTAAAATAAATAGTGCCATTTGTATTATGACCATTTGTGGCTGCTGCCAGTGCCTTTTCTACCGCAATTGCTTCTGAAACTGTTTGACTATTTCCTTCTACATGCGTTGCCAGTCCATCGGTCAGAAGTACAACTACGTTTTTGATACCTGGACGCTTTTTTGTCGATAGATCTGCGTTTGCTTTGAGTATTCCGCATTCAATACATGTTCCACTGGCTGTTGTAATCGCTGTTACTTGGTCTTTTACAATTGCGAAGGCATTGGTAAGAGGACTATTGAGCGTTCCCGTCGATGCAAATGTAGTCAGACCCGTAGTATTTCTCGGTTCTTTTGCCAAAATATCGATAAAGCTGTTTGCAGCAGTTTTAGCATTGGAGATCTTGCTACCTGAGGAACCCGCTGGGTCATTCATACTTCCGGATTTATCAATGACGAGCATAACATCGGCTGGGGATGTCTCGCATGTAAGTGCAGGCTGATTAAATTTAACAGTTGCCGGAATCGTACTAGCTATAACATTTTCATTAAACGAAGTATTGCTGCTCACCGCGAGTACTTGTGAACTAGAACCAAAGCTTACTAACGACGTGCCATTTGCAGGTACAGAGTTTAGGGTTCGAAGCGTGAGCGTTCCGACTTTGGTTTTAGAGGTAATTGCTTTTGTAGGATCGGAACCTATTGAAAGAGTTACTATCACTTTCCCAGCTGTTGGTGCTGGACCTTCAACGACTTGTGAGAACACTGCTTGGTTTGGGATAAATCCACCTGCCAATTCAAACCGTGTAGCATCATAGAGCATTTCTGCCTTTATGTATGAAACAGCACTTGGGCCTGGATCTACGTAGACATCAAGGGTAAATGTACTTCCTGCTGGGATCTGAAGCGGTGCAGTGGACGTAGACGTTGGTTCATATGACAGTATGACAGTTTTGTCCGCTTGCGAGCGGGTCACTTGCTGTTGTTGAAAAAGAAAGATTGTTACGGGCAGGACAATTAACCCAAGAATAAAGAGTCCAAGTATTAAGAATGGTTTTTTAGTTAAGGAAGACATAAAGACTGCCTGCATTTAGCATAATGAATCTAAGCTCTGCCTGTCAAGTCAGGATGTTTACTGTCCAGGTTGTGTAGCGATCTCCCGTAAGAAGAGGTTATAGTCAACTTGGTTCACAGCATCATCGTCATTCAAGTCAGTTCTGACACGCTTCTCAGCAGAAGCACAATTTGCAGCTGCACTGATATCACTATAACAATCAAGAAGTGCGTTATAATCGAGAATATTAAGGCTATTATTATTATCAATATCACCTGCAACTAATGATAATGGTGTAATTTTATTCTTTTGTCCTAAGTTAATATTTTGAATACCGTTCACTTGTCTTCGTAAATATGTATCAGCTTTTACTTTCAGAGTATATTGTCCACTGATAAAGCCACTTTGCATTGGTATATCTCCAAGGTAGTTTCCTGTTGCGGTATTATAGGTAATCGTTCCTGCTCCACTTGCGACAATTTGATTAGAGAGATTGAAGACTTGAATGTCAGCGCTGATAGTCGGGTGCTTTGGATTCTTATTACTTAAGCTAAAGTCTATTGGATTGGTATTATCTCCACGATTACCGATACCATCCAGGAAGACGGTGACACCAATTGTTGTTGTATCCTCAGGAAGGTTTGGATCATATGAGGCTGGATTTTTTGGATCGCTATCTTTGTGGCATACAGGGTCACCACCATCGATTAATCCGTCACCATTATTATCTTTTGAGTCAGCGCACGTATTCCCGCCACCGCGTTCACCATCTTTTTTGGGATCATATGAAGCTGGATTTTTTGGATTACCGTCAGTGTGGCAGGTGGAGTCATCTGCATCCTTGAACCCATTATTGTCATTATCTACATTGTCTGAGCAGCGTGCTTTGTCAGTATTGCCGAAATGTTTATCATTGAATTGCCCTGCGTTACTAATCGTAATCGCGTATCCTGACGGATCAGCAGGTGATGTTTGTGTCCAACCTGGCTTCATTTGCTGGGAGAGTTTGTAACTACCGTCACATAATCCTGGCAATGTATAATTACCCGTTGCATTAGTTGTTGCAGTTTTTGTCCCTGCACTTGACGTTGCTTGGATTGTCCAACCGGAAAGTTTTGGCTCATTGGTATCAAAGTTGCCATTCATATTCACATCACTAAAGACAAATCCGCCAAGTAGACCTTTGCCAATTAACTGTGAGATCTCTTGATATACTTCTTCCAATTCACTTGGAGCAGGGAAGTAGAATTTACCACCTGTAAGCTCTGCAACTTGCCGCATGTATTCAGGTGAGAAGAATTTGCTATTGCCTTCGCCAGCCACGTCACCCAAACCAATGGTAAAGAAGACTGTCTTACTTGCGCTAAAGCCACTCTTTACAGCCGCAAGCGCGCGCGCTTCACCTTCTGATGGTTCTACCTGACTAGTGCCTCCAACAATCCAATTGGCTTGTCCGTCTGTCAGCATGACAACTACTTTCTTTACACCCGGTCTGCCTTTGGAAGCGATTTCTTTATTGGCCTCAGCAATGCCACATTCTTGGCACGTATTTCCTGAGGCTGTTAAGGCATCAATTTTACTTTTGACTGAATTATAATCGTTGGTTAGTGGAGAACTAAGCGTACTTGTGTTAGAAAACGATACCATACTTACTCTTGTGCTCTCTTCCTGGGCTGCGACAACATCTATGAAGTTTTTGGCAGAGTTTTTTGCTTGGACTAACTTGTCGGCTTGTCCCATACTGCCTGAGCGGTCGATGATGAGGACGATATCAGTTGTGACGTTGCCGCACGTTGCCGGTACATCAGCCGCGACACTACTTTGTGAAGACAGCATATTCTGACAGGTGATTGCGCTATAACTTGCTGTCCGTTCTTCAGCAGGAGACGCATTATCTGCATATGTTACGTTAAAGTTTACTTGTCCAGATGAGACAGCATTATTACCAACCGTGATAATACCGGTTTTACTTTCTTCAGGAGCGATGGTTCCCAACGAAACCGATTTGCCTGAGGCTTTATCTGTAGCAGTTACATTAAGAGACCGTGTGCTACTAGTATTGGTGTATGAAACTCCGATTTCAGCATTACCATTTGCAGTACATTGTGATTGACTCGATTGGAGTATAACTTCACCAGTTAATTCTTGGGTTGCTGATGGCGTAGCGACATCTGCACGGCTTCTTATTTCTTGTTGTTTACTGATATTACTGACAATAAGCGGCAGAACAATCATCGCATAGGCGACACCCACAATCGTAAGTGATATGACTTTTCGTTTGTCTTTAAAGCGTTTCATAGGAAATAGTTTTAATCACCATTTTGTACAGATAGTTCCCGTAAAAAGAGGTTATAGTCAATGTTGTCTACAATACCATTATCATTGACGTCGACATTGATAACCGGTGTATGCACTTTGCATGCATCTACATTGAACTTTGAATTCGCGTCAGCAACTGGTAATGGTTTGAGTTCTCCATAACCACAGTCGAGAAGTGCATTGTAGTCTAGAACATTGAGGAAGTTATCATTATTTGTGTCTCCCGCGACAAGTTGCGTGTCTGGCAATTCATTTACTACATTGGCTTCGAGCTGTTGGATGCCCGGTACGATTCTTCTTAAATAGCGGTCTGCTTTTACTTTGATATTATAATTACCACTCGGAACATTTTGGCCCAAACTCATTGTTCCGACAAATGTTCCTTGAGCGCTATCGTACGTTACAGGAGCTGATGCACTGGCTATAATTTGATTATTGGTATCAAAAACTTCCACATTAAGGTTTCTCTGTGGAGTAATTGGTTCTTTATTACTCAAACTATTACCTGTTGGATTTGGATTATCACCTGCAGCACCTATGCCGTGCAAAAAGAGATTAAATGATATTGCTGTCCCTTCAACTGTTGGTTGTGGTTGCAATGTCGTGGTGGGTATCACTGTTCCCTCGATTGCGATCAAAGCAGGCGCGGTTGATGATAAAACATTTTGACTCGCTTGATCATTCTCTCCCGCGGAGAGTGCTTGCGTCATGGTCCCAAACGAAACGGCTGTCGGTGTGCCGTTGGTTGAGGCAATAGCATTGAACGTGACTGTTCCGATTTTTGTTTTGGTTTGGATTGCTTTGGTTGGATCAGACCCAATACTAATTGATTGTGCTATTGAATTTGCTGTTGTAACAGGGCCTTCGACGCTTGAAAAGACTGTCGTGTTAAGAACAACTGGATTTGTAGCTCTCAATTGCACTTTGGTAGGATCAAAAGTTATTTGGTATTTGATAAACGTGACGAGATTGGTTCCAGGGTCTACCACCAAATCCATAGTGATTTCGTCCCCAATCTTTTTGTTCAGAGGGGTTGCGGGAGCAGATACTGGTTCAAATGAAAGTGTCGTTGATCCAGCTGCACGTTGCCGAGTTTCTTGACGTTGGGACATTAATGAGAGGGTAAGAGGAATGCTAATAAGAAGCAGAAGTGCAAAACCAACAATTAATATTTTTTTCTTATTTAGAGTGTTCATGCAAAGTTTGACTTACTGTATAAAACGCCATAATGCAGCGCAATTTAATCGTATATAAGAACTCTGCCTGTGTCAAGAAGAATATCAGTTGTTGTATTGCTAAATTGCTCTATAGTTGTATGTTTTTGTAAGGATTTGTCTTTTACGATCGATCCGCAACAATTTAACCATTTAACAATGTAATAATGTATGGTACACTTCTTCTATGATTTTGTCTGATGTCGATATAAAAAAAGCTCTCGCCAGCAAGCGAATTGTCATAAAGCCTGCACCTAACTTGGATGAGCAGCTTGGGTCATGCTCCATAGATTTGCGTCTTGGTAATACATTCCGTGTTTTTGATCATAGCAAATATCCATATATTGATCCCGCCAAAAAAGATTACAGCAATGAAATTACCAAAGTCGTAAGGGTTGAAAAAGGCGGAGCATTCATTATGCAGCCAGGTGAATTTGTCTTGGCTGTTACTTTGGAAAATGTGAAGATTCCAGCAGACTTGATGGGAAGACTTGAAGGACGGTCTTCACTTGGACGGTTGGGTTTGGTTGTTCATTCTACTGCTTCGACATTTGACGCAGGATGGGATGGCAAACCTGTTTTGGAACTGGGTAATTTAGGACGGATGGCAATCAAATTGTCAATTGGCATGCGCATCTGTGCGATGGTATTTGAAGAATTAACATCTCCTGCACAAACACCTTATACAAGTAAAAAATTCGCCAAATATAAATTCCAACAAGCGCCTGAAGAAAGCCGAATACACGAAGATAAATGAAAAGTGCTTAGTGTTTAGTGCTCAGTGTTTAGTAATAAGAATAATCACTAACCCCTAAAACCTAGCCCCTAAACCCTAAAAATGAAATACCATGTAGAATTTGATCTTGATTTTAAACGGAATCCTCACAAAGGTTTGTATGTTGTCCTTGAAGGTGTGAATGCAAGTGGAAAGAGTACCCAAGTTGAGCATCTCAAAGAATACTTCCAAACGTTAGGGCGCGAAGTTGTCATTACAAGTGAACCAAACGATAGTTTGCCTGCCGGGAGATTAGTCAGGGATATTATTACAAGAAAGACGTCCTTTCCCTCGGCTGCATTACAGTATCTTTATACTGCTGATCGTGTAGTCAATCACGAAACAATTATTGAACCAGCGTTAAAAGAAGGAAAAGTTGTTTTGTCTTCAAGAAATTTCTGGTCCGCACTCGTGTATGGTGTAATGGATGTCGGAGGTGTGAAATATACCAAACGTGATGCTGACCTTATGCTTGTTACCCAAGGAATTTTGTCGATGTACCACAGGTTTATGCTTCCTGACGTCACATTCTTTCTTGATGTTGAGGTCGATACGGTTATGAGTAGGATGAAGCTTATGGGAAGAGACCGCGATATCTATGAAAAGAAAGATAAATTAACACAGTTAATTAATGGTTATCGGTGGGTTGCTAACCAATTTGCTGACGAATTTGTTTATGTTGATGGAGAGAGAGAACTGCAAATAGTTACTAAAGAATTGATTGCTGTCATAGGTGATATTAAAAAATGATATGAAAGGTAAACTCATTGTCATTGAAGGGATTGATAGTTCAGGAAAGACAACACAGCTTGAACTGCTCAAGGAATATTTTACAGAGGCTCAAATACCGTTTAAAACAGTAGATTTCCCACAGTATGAAACTTCATTTTACGGACGTATGATCGCGAGATTTCTACGTGGAGAATTCGGACCACTTGAGCATGTCAGTCCATATATTATTTCAGTTATTTATGCACAAGATCGGGGAACTGCACGGGAAGAAATGAATCAATGGCTTGCGGAAGGATACCATGTCATTTCCAACAGATATGCCACATCAAGTATGGCGCATCAAACTGGTAGACTTTCACTGCAAGAACGAGATACATTTGTTACATGGCTTGAGGAATTAGAGTATAAAGAAATAGGTATTCCCAGAGAAGATGTTGTACTCTTTCTTGATGTTACACCACAAATTGCACAAAAGCTCATGCGAAATGAGAATAGAGCACAAGCATATCGTCATGGCGCAAAAAAAGATATGGTTGAGAAAAATATCACCTACCTTAATCATTCAGCAGAAACGTACACGTGGTTGGCTGGGAAATTTAACCATTGGGTACGGATACAGAGTCTGGATAAAAAGGGTGTACTGTTCAGTCGTGAAGAAATCCATGAAGAGATCAAAAAGATTCTTGCAAAGAAAGGGATTATACGCTAGAGTAGAGAAATAAATTTATACCTATCGTCATTCACTTTGCACCCCAAGGGTACTTGCTTCGCAGAAGCGGCGCATATTGAAGCAAAATGAACGACGAGGCATACTACACTATTTGTAAAATAATTTAAAAGGAGTATATGATTCTCAGTCCCAAAACATTATTAGAATTGGTCGAAAAAGAAAAGCTTGTTGAGAATCTTTCAGAACGTGAATTGACCAACCCTGAAGGTACGGGTTTTGACTTGCGATTGGGAGAAGTCTTTAAGATCTCAGGCGTTGCATTCCTCGGCGAAACCCACCGGAAAACTCCAGATATAGAATCAGTCATGGTCTATGACGAGAAGAAACCACAAGCAATAAAGATCAAACCAGGCGATTTCTTCCTCGTTAAAACAATTGAAAAGATCAATCTTCCAATTGATTTATCAGCAGTCATTTTGCCAAGGACAACGACCTTTCGTTCCGGACTCTTTATCCGGACAGGTCCCGTTCAGCCGGGATATTCTGGAGAATTAACATTTGGGTTAAAGAACGAAGGGCCGGTCACCGTTGAACTTGAAATGGGTGCACGATTCGTCCATCTTATCTTTCATGAAATCAAAGGCGAAGGCAGTCAGTACCGTGGCCAATGGCAGGGTGGGAGAGTTTCTGCAACGAAGAGGGAAAAGCAAGTCTAATGTTAGTGATTACTAGCGAAGCACATACCTTTGTCATCCTGAACTCGCTTCAGGATCCCCAATTAAAAATCCAAACTCAAATCCTTCATTGCTGGATTAATCGTTCTTATTAAGTTTAATTTCCACTCTCTATGCCAGTTCTTTAGCTGTTTCTCTCTAATAATCGCATCCTTTACAGACGAACCTTCTTCATAATAGACAAGTTTTACCAAATTGTTTTTGCTCATAAACTCTTCGCTCTAAGTTATTTGTGACTCCAATATAGAAAGTAGAGTTATAGGTGTTTGTCATAATGTAAATATAATACATAACTATATTCATATCAGTTAGTTGGGGATCCTGAAACAAGTTCAGGATGACAAGGTAAAGCATTTTGTTTCTTCGATGAGCATTTCTCTCCAATGACAGAAAATTTCTTACTTGCAACATTAGTCTAAAAAAGGTTATAAATGAGTTTATAAATACTAGTTCTCGACATAGTTTATTCTGAGCTTGTCGAAGGACTCGAAAAATATTATGGCAAAGCAAAAACACCCCGAATATCAATACCTCGATCTGCTCCAGGAAGTCCTTGATGATGGGATTAAGAATGTGGATCGCGGGACTGGGGCGGTTTCGTACAGTGTCTTCGGACGGCAAACACGGTATGATTTGTCTCAAGGGTTTCCACTTTTGACGACGAAGAAAGTGTATTGGAAAGGCGTTTTGCATGAACTGTATTGGTTCATGGCAGGCATGTCCAATATCAAATACCTCGTCGATAACAACGTCCACATTTGGGATGATTATCCGTACAAGATATATAAGAATCATGAATCTAGAAGCAAGAATCAAGAAGGGATTAGTAAAGAAGAGTTCGTTGAAAAGATAAAGACAGATGATGCTTTTGCGAAGCAGTGGGGAGATCTTCCGAAGATTTATGGGGAATCATGGAGACGATGGCCGACGCGTACAGATCGGACGATTGATCAATTGGGTTGGGTGATTCAGGAACTGAAAGATGATCCTGATGCCCGCAATTTGATCGTCAATTCATGGAATCCTGAATATCTCTACACCATGGCGACAAATGAAGATGCATCCCGTTTCCCAATTTGTCACAACATGTATCAAGTGAGCCAGAAAGGTGGCAAATTGTATCTCCAATTGTATCAACGGAGTGCGGATCTTTTCCTCGGAGTTCCATTTAATATCGCAAGTTATGCTTTACTTACAATTATATTGGCAAAGATTACAGGCTATGAACCCGGGGAATTTGTTCATACATTTGGTGATGCGCATATCTATGAGAATCATATCCCTCAAGTCAAAGAAGAATTGTCCCGCAAACCAAAAGATTTTCCAACAATTACAATCGATCCATCAGTCAAATCACTTGATGATTTCAGACCAGAACATGTGACACTCAATAACTATGATCCACATCCTGTCTTGAAAGGCGAATTAACTGTCGCAGGCGGTTTGTATGAAGGAAAGAAGAAGTAATGGAGCTGGATTCCCGCCTACGCGGGAATGACATTAATTTTAATGAAGATTTTTATTTCACATTCCACCAAAACAAACTTCGAAGAAGAGTTATATATTCCACTCCAAAATTCAGAATTGAATGGGATACATGAATTTGTTTTTCCCCGGGAAAATGGGCAAGAGATTGTTATTAAAGATGTGATCAGGGATTGTGATCTTGTGCTTGCTGAATGCTCGAATCCGACTTTTGAACAAGGTTTGGAACTTGGATGGGCGAGTGGGGCATATGTAACAGTTATCTGTTTTTATAAAACTGGAACTGAACTACCAAAAGATATACAGCAAGTTTCGGATTCAGTGAATGAGTATACTACTGTTGCAGATATGATTCAAAAAGTTAAGGAGGTTGCGGATACGCTATGAATAATCCAAAGATATCAATTGTTGTCGCCGTAGGAGAGAACCGTGAGATTGGAAAAGAGAATGACCTCATATGGGATATCCCAGAAGACCGAAAAAGGTTTCGTGATATTACTCGTGGACATGTCGTAATCTGGGGGAGAAAAACATTTGAATCTGTTTTGGGATACATTGGTAAAGCACCTCCTGGACGGACAAATATCATTGTGACACGAGATAAGAATTATAAATATGAAGAATGTATTGTCGCGCATTCATTGGAAGAAGCGTTACGAGTTGCAAGGGAAAAGGAAAGTGAAGAGATTTTTATTGGTGGTGGCGGGCAGATATATAAAACAGTAATACCTCAAGTTGATCGTCTGTATCTCACAATCGTTCACGGCAAATTTGATTCAGATACCTTTTTCCCTGACTATCTAGGTTTTAAAAATGTTATCGAACCTGAAGAAGAACACGAATCAAATGGTTACAAATATACTTGGGTGACTCTCGAAAAGTGAAAAAGCAGACAAACATTATTTATACAAAGCACGTTTTGGAGAAGATGAGTCTCTTAAAGCAACTCGGATGGGTTATTACAAAAAGCAAAATTAAAAAAACAATTGTAAAACCCACATGGTCTGGCGTTTCCAAACATGGTGAATTTACAGCCATGGACATGATGAAAGACACACATATATTGCGAGTGATTTTTAATAGAGAAGGTGATAAAATAAAAGTCATTACGGTACATGTTGCCAGAAGAGGAAGATATGAAAGTACACTATGATAAAGACGAAGATATATTAATGATTGTGCTTGCTGACAAAAAAATTGATGATACGATTGAGACCGAGAATAGTTTGATAAGTGTTACAAAAAAAGGTGAGCCGGTTATGTTGGAACTTTTTCAAGCATCAAAGTTTTTTGCTGCAGAAAGTAAAGTACTTCCCAAAGAAATCAAACAAAAATTCTTCTCAACTGTTTAACTATTGCATAATAGAATTCGCTTTGGTATTGTAATATACATGATTAACCTCAAGAAAACTGATCCTCAAATTTACGAACTTGTAAAGGCTGAAGAGCGTCGGCAAAAGGATGTCCTCGAAATGATTCCGTCAGAAAATTATACTTCTCAAGCTGTCATTGAAACGCTGGGAACTGTTTTAACAAACAAGTATTCTGAAGGATATCCAAAGAAGCGCTATTATCAGGGAAATGCAGTTGTTGATCAAGTCGAGATTATTGCACAAGATCGGGCAAAAAAGCTCTTTGGTGTTCCGTATGTAAATGTCCAGGCTTATTCGGGATCGCCTGCAAATAATGCTGTTATGATGGCAACGCTTAAGCCTGGAGACACACTTATGGGGCTTAAGTTAGCATTTGGTGGGCATTTGACACATGGTTTGCCTCTGAATGTTTCAGGTACTTATTATAATTCTGTGCAATTCCAAACGACGAAAGATGGGCTGATTGATTTTAAAGAAGTTGAAGAATTAGCGCTGAAGCATAAACCCAAGCTCATCATCTGCGGATTCACAGCCTATCCGCGCGTTGTCGATTTTGCAAAGTTTGCGAAGATTGCGGATAAAGTAGGAGCAATCCTTTTGGCAGATATTTCTCACATCACAGGACTCATTGTTGCGGGTGTTCATCCAAGTCCATTTGCGTATGCACACATCGTAACAACCACCACGCATAAAACCCTTCGTGGTCCCAGAGGTGCACTCATTATGGTAACTGATAAAGGCTTGAAGAAAGATCCTGATCTTGGAAAGAAGATTGACAGCGCAATCATTCCAGGGCTCCAAGGTGGGCCGCATGATAACCAAACCGCGGCAATTGCGGTTTGTCTCAAGGAGGCGAGTACGGCTTCATTTAAGAAGTACGGTGAGCAGATAGTGAAAAATACCAAAGCATTGGCTGAGGCTTTGCATACATATGGATTTGATCTTGTAAGCGGTGGTTCAGATAATCATCTGATTCTCATTGATCTAAGAAACAAAGGCGTCAATGGTGCGGTTGCTGCATTGGCATTGGAAACTGCAGGAATTGTCGCCAATAAAAATGGTGTACCGTTTGATACAATGCCACCATTTTTTCCTTCAGGATTGCGGTTAGGTACGCCTGCCATAACGACCCGTGGTATGAAAGAAAAAGAAATGAAGCATGTTGCAGCATGGATACATCACGCTATCGAGGAAGTGGAAAGCCTCGCGTTACCTATTGATAAAGAAGAACGTAAAGGAGTTTGGAAAGAATACAAAGGGGATATTATAAAGAATAAGAATTTACTGAAAATTGCCAAAGAGATTAAATCATTTTGTGTGAAATTCCCCGTACCCTAAAGAGGTTTTCTTCTTATTGCGATTAATCATTTACGCAAATATCTTGTACGACTGTCTCAAGAATCTTCTTCAAATTTCCAGCGTTGATACTGCTGTAGTAATGTGAATCAGTCGGGGTTGAAGCAACTTCTTTGAGTAGTCCTTCAAGATACGGGAACATAAAAGCGTCACTTGCGTAACTTGGACTATAAATATTTACAGAGTAAATATCTGTACCACGATCTTTGATTTCCTTTGCAATATCATTTGGAATACGAGGATCTTGTTCCTTCGCAAAGCATCTTTCGGCAGGTGCAGTGTTTGGATCAGGATATCTCACGTAGCAATCTCGAGGTTCTGGGGGGGGGATTTCAGGAACTCCGTCAGTCATTAATATAAGTGAGTATTTGTATCCTGGATATGCTTTCTCGTCAATGACTTTGCGCAGTTCTGTTCTGACCAGCGCCATACCGTCGCGTGTTCTTGTGTGTCCTTCAGGTTTCATAGCATCTATTGCCTCATCGACATCAGTTTTGACATCTTTATAGTAACTAATTGGTATTTCTTCATCGACATCTTTATTAAATGTATAAATTCCAATGACTGATTTTCCACCAAGTTGATCGACAAAGTAGCGCATAGCATCTTTGGTATTTTCCATTTTATTGGCAAATTTCATAGAACCTGAAGTATCAATAAGGAAAATCATGGCAGAATTCTCACCACAATGACTAACATTAAAGGTTTTTAGTTGTAGGTTTTTGTCTGCTTTACTTTGTGGATCTTTGGGCAGGACAATCTGTTGTTGTGGATAATCTGCTCTATCAAAATATGGTTCTAGCGTTGGAGGACCTCCTGGTCCGTTTGGATCAACAGGTGTACCACCACCAGAAGAGAGGAACGCACCTGCGATAACTAAACCCATGATAAAGAATATGGAGAGTCCACTTGTTTGTGGTCTTTTGGAGGGTGGAGGACGGGACCCTTTCCTTTTTGTGTAATTAAATCTCATAGCTACAATGCACTGCCACCGCTGCTGCCACCGCCACCGCCACCTTTGTTGTGGGCGAGGATACCATCAGCATAGAAATTATTGAAGTCACTAACCTTTTTAAGATTATATGCTTGAACAGGTCCTTTGTGATATTGCATAGAAACGATTGCGATATACTCACCTGAATCTGTAAGGACCCGGTCACCATTTTTAAGTGTGCCAACTTTCAATTGAGGATTTTCTTGTGCTGTATGTTTTGGAGAGATTGATTTCCATCCCTTATCTGTAAAGAGTGGGTGTTCGTTTGTTACGCCTACAACTGTTCCATCGGCAAGTGTTACATCATAATAGTGATCACGAAGTGGCGCGTCCATCTCTTGCACGACGACTGCAACTTGCTTTTTGCCATCGTACCCCATGACACGGTCACCAACTTTTACGTCTTCAATATTTTTTTCGCTCTGGTCAGCCATACGTATCTTTGTACCTGCTACAAAACACGTGCTTCCACCACCGCCACCACCACCTGTTGCAGGAGGAGGAGTTGTAGGTGTCGGAGTTGGCGTTGGAGTCGGGGATGGAGTGGGAGTAAGTGTAATTCCTGGAAAGTCTTCAAGTTGTAAATTGGTATAACCATCAGTGTCATTGCCGCGCTGAATAATTACTGGCTGACTATCATCGGGCGATGCAAGTTGTGGCGACGAATTACCAATCATCATGATGCCTCCGCCAATGACAATACCTAAGAGGATGATTGCATAAACTGTCCCGGCATCGACCATGCCACGTGAGCGTTTCGCTTTGGAGAAGAGACTGCTTTTTGTCTTTCGTACTACTGGAGCTTTCTTTTTCTGTTGCTTCATATTTATACCACTTATTCTAGATTACCCTGCTGCGATTCCTCGTGTCAAGCGCTCGTTTAACGCATTATGCAATACACTGTTGCCAAGTTCAGTAAAGTGATATATAATGATGGCTATCACACACATTCAGCAAATGTCCTAATGGTTAGCGTTGAATGGAGGTAACCCGTCTTCGTATAACTACGGCGAGGCGATGAAGGATTATATTATGAGAACAGTTAGTTTAGAAGAATTATTAGAAGCAGGTTGTCATTTCGGCCACCAAGTATCACGCCAGAACTCCAAAGCCAAAGATTATATCTTTGAATCCCGTGATAAAATCCACATTATTGATCTTGAAAAGACCAAAGAAGGTCTCGAAGATGCAGGTAAATTCATTAAAGATGTTGCACGACGCAACGGTACATTACTTGTCCTCGGAACCAAACGTCAAGCAGAAACTGTATTACAAGAAGAAAGAAAAAGAATGGAAGCAGATGAAGTGAGTGGTATGTACTTCGTAACCAAAAGATGGATTGGTGGAACACTAACTAATTTCTCAGAAGTTGCAAAAAACTACAAAAAGCTTAAAGACCTTACAGCAAAGTTAAAAGATCCACGCGAACGCACTAAATATACAAAGAAAGAATTAAGTGATTGGGATAAGAGCCGTGCAAAGCTTGAATCATTTTACGGTGGTATTGCAGATATGCCTACAGTTCCTGATGCTATCTTTATCATTGATACACATCTTGAACACGTTGCGGCTGGGGAATCAAAAAGAGCAGGAATCCCAACTGTCGGTATCACAGATACAAATGCAGATCCTACGATTATTACCTACCCAGTACCAGCAAACGATGATGCTGTCGGTTCATTAAAGCTTATTATCAGTTATGTCTTTGATGCATGGGCAGAAGGCCGTACAATGAGTGCAGCAGATGCAGCAACTGAAGAAAAAGCACAAAAAGTAGCAGCAGATGCAGCTGAAGCAAAGAGTAAAAAAGAAGCTGAGACACCAAAGAAAGAAGCCGCGTCAAACGCGGTTAAAAGTGAAAAGTCTAAAGATGCAACGTCAAACGTTGCTAAAAAAGAAGTAAAGCCTGCAGAAAAGAAAGCCGAAGCTCCAAAGAAGCCTGTTGCATCAGCAAAAACAGATGCAAGTGGCGAAGCGAAAGTGATCGCAAAACAAGGACCAGTGAAGAAACCAGCAGCAAAAAAGGCTGAAAAGAAATAATCGTAGCGTCATCCTGGCCGTGTCCAGGATCTCTCAACAAAATTATCCTAATAAAACTGATTCTGGACATGCCAGAATGACGAAAGTATAATGAACCTATGGCAAATTTAGATTTACAAGCAATTAAAAAACTCAGAGACGCAACTTCAGCTTCAATTGCAGATTGCAGACGCGCGCTTGAAGAAGCAAAAGGCGATGAAAAAAAAGCCCTTGAATGGCTTAAGAAAAGAGCAGGTGAAATTGCTGCAAAGAAAGCGGACCGCGAAACTGGTGAAGGTCTTGTTGCCGCGTATATTCATGGTAGTGGTAAAGTTGGCGTTCTCGTTGAAATTCTTTGTGAAACAGATTTCGTCGCAAAGACCGATGAATTCAAACATCTCTCAAAAGAAGTTGCAATGCAAATCGCAGCTATGAATCCAGCAGACGTTGACTCTTTATGCAAACAAGACTATATTAGAGACAGCTCTCAGACAATAGATGCGCTCGTTAAGGCTGTTATTGGTAAATTAGGAGAAAACATCACAGTCAAGAGATTTACACGGTTTGAAATCTAGGGTTTAGGGTCAAGGGGAAAGGGGAAATTACTTATCCCTTTACCCTTAACGCTTTCCCCTAATACTTATGGATCCAGTTATCACAACTACAAAGCAAAAACTCCAAAAAGTTCTCGATGTACTCAAAGATGATATGGCTACAGTCCGTACAGGACGCGCAGCTCCTTCACTTGTTGAGAATATTACTATCAGTGCGTATGGTGGTACTGCCAAATTAAAAATTATGGAACTTGCAACCATAGGCACGCCTGATA
>JACDET010000035.1 GCA_013816255.1 Candidatus Levyibacteriota bacterium
GCTATACCTCGTGAGCACCAGCCATATCCTGCAACGACAAATGTCTTTCCTGCAAGTAATATATTAGTAGCGCGGAGAATGCCATCAATCGTTGATTGACCCGTGCCGTAGCGGTTATCAAAAAGGTGTTTGGTGTCACTATCATTGACTGCGATGACAGGAATTTTCAACGCGCCTTCTTTTTCCATGGCTTTGAGTCTGATGACGCCTGTTGTGGTTTCTTCACTAGATCCGATAATATCCTCCAGCTGTTTGGCCCGTTGGGTATGGAGGGCGTAGATCAAATCGCCACCGTCGTCCATGGTGATGTGTGGTTTGGCGTCGAGGACAGTATTGAGATGTTTGAAATAGGTTGTATTATCTTCACCTTTAATTGCATACGTAGGGATATCGTAATCTTTGACTAAAGACGCTGCGACACTATCTTGTGTAGACAATGGATTGGAGGCATTTGCTATGACGTCAGCTCCGCCTTCCTTTAAAGTAATAAGAAGGTTTGCTGTTTCGCTTGTGACATGCAGACATGCAGCAAGTGTAAGTCCTTTGAGTGGTTGTTCTTTCTTGAACCGGTCTTTAATAGTCCGCAGAACAGACATCTGTTTTTCAGCCCACTCAATTTTGAGTTTGCCTTCTGGTGCAAGCTTGATATCTTTTACATCGTAGTTTGTCATATTAAATTTCCAGATCCTCATTATACGCATCTTTGTATCTTTGTGCAAATGCTTGTTTGGTGTATGCGTGTTCTTGTGTGCCGATATGTTCGACAGCATATGCTGAGGCGACTGCCCCCATTTGTCCGGCTTTTTGTAAATCGAATCCCCAAACAATGCCTGCGAGAAATCCGCCCCGCCAAGCATCTCCTGCGCCTGGAGTTCCTGCAACACTAACCGCTTTGACAGGTTGAATCGTATATTCTTTGACAGCTGTCGTGATCCTTGCGCCGTTCTCTCCAAGCGTTGTAATAATCGTTTTACCGGATGTAATTGCGTCCCAATTCGCGATACGCTTTTTCATCAAATTGATTTCGTAGTCATTTCCGATAATATACTTTGCATGAGTGAGTCCGTGCTCGAGATCTGCATCATTTACTTGCGTCAAGATAAAGCCCGGATCAAACATGTACGGAATTTCGAGTTCTATACATTGCTTCACAAATGCTAGAGAGCCTTCAGCACCTTGCGGACCGACAAGTACAAGATCTTCTTTATTTGCGACAGATTGTAGTTTTAAATCCTTGTTTTTAGCTCCTGCTCCGTAATAAAATCCCCAAATCTGATTTTGATTTTTATCTGCCATTGCAAAACCAGTTGACGTGTAGTCCGTTGGATCAATCTCAACTCCTGATAAATCAATACTGAGTTCTTCAAAGGTCTTTGCATACATCGTAAAATCACTGCCTGCATAAGAAAAGAGTTTGTGTTGTGTTTCAAGAAGTCCGAGTGTATAACTGACATTTCCGGCTGTTCCGCCACGGCGTTTGGCAAATGAATTGACGATGAAGGAGAGATTGATATTGTGATTGTGTTCAGGGAGAATGTGCTCTGAAAAGGATCCAGGGAATCCCATGATATAGTCGTAAGCGATGGAGCCTGTGATTATTAACATAATTGAATATGATTATAAAGAAAATAGATGCTTCACGCAAGGTTTGACCTTGGGCTTGTGAATCGCTAAAATAGTCTTATGCCCGTAATTCTTTTTAATTTCTCATGGATGTCTCTTAATATTTTACTTGCAGTTGCTGCAGTACTTCTCGCATACATCTTTCTCAAATCCAAGAATAAGACAATAAAGGTTATTTCAGGTATTTTGTGGTTGCTATTTTTACCCAATACGATTTATCTTTTTACCGATATGTTGCATATTTTGTACCAGTGGGAGCAAGTGCAGGGATTTGAGAAAGTAATCATTGCTATACAGTTCGCTGTTCTCCAAGTAGTCGGTTTTACAACCTTTATCTTAGCCTTTAGACCTTTTGAGGTTGTATTGAAGTGGCTTAAGTATCAGGAAAAGAAAAAAGTATATGCGATTATCCTTTTTAACTTTCTTATTGCATTTGGAATTGTCTTGGGGAGAGTAGAGCGGATTAATTCATGGGACGTTTTCTCAGGAAGTGAAAGAGTCCTCCAAGCAGTTATCAATATTGTTACTTCTTACGAACTGATTGGTTTAACAATTCTTTTTGGACTTTTCTGTAATTTTATCTATTTTTTGCTCCGCGACCCAGTTTTTCGCTCAACCATAAAGTTTAAAAGCACTTTGGCTAAGTAGCCTAAAGATTTCATTGACAAAAGGGTTGGGATGTTTTTTAATTAAATAGGTTAGGAAAATAAATATGCAAACAAGAAAACGTGCAAAATCAATTAGTTTTGGTAAACCTGAAAAAACGGAAGAAACAGTAGCGGTTGAGAAAGAGGAAATAAAAGCTGTAGAGAAAGAAGAAGTCGCCGAGAAAGAGGTAAAAGAAGTTTCTGAGAAAGAAGAAGTAAAGGCTACAGCGCTTGAAGAAAAAGTTGAAAAACCTGAAGCTCCGGAAGAGCCACATGAGCCGACAGAAGCTGCCAAAAAAGTAATTCTTCTTGAAGAAGAGGAACAATCCCCCAAATCAGAGCTATCTGATACACCAACCGTTGCAGAACCTGTATCCTCTGAGTTGCATGATACTCCTGAAAAACCTGAGACAGTTACTCCTGTGGATGAATTCATCACTGATACACAGCCTGATAAAGAACCAACTATAGATGAGCCAAAAGCTGAGACAAATGTTGACCTCAATTCATCTCCGGATGCAACCCTTTCTCCTCTAACTGAACCGGAAGTAAAGCCTGCCACCTCTGAATCTGAGACACAAGACCTTTCGCCTACACCACCTGCAAGTGCTTTTAGTTTGCAAGATGGAGAGTCTGGGACAGGCGAGAAACGAAAGCATTTTCTGGTCTACTTCCTGGTTATTGCGCTCTTTTCTTTTATCTTGGGAATTGGAGCAATGGCTGCTATCACGTCAGGTTTACTTCCTGTTACATTACCCAAAGAAATTCCATTTAATAATGAATTGAAAACAGCTATGAAGACTACTGAACCAACAGTTGTTCCTACAAAGGTAGCGAAACCGACTATTGCTCCAACGGCCGCACCAGTGGACCTCAAAGCATATACAATTTCAATTCTCAACGGTAGCGGTATCCGTGGCAAAGCTGCTGAGGTAAAGACGTCGTTAACAGCTGCAGGTTTTACGATTGGTACGACAGGTAATGCCGCCAACAATGATTTCACTGCAACGCAAATTTCAGCCAAAAAAGATGTTGATGAAGCATACCTTGAAAAGTTAAAAGCTGAGCTTGCGAAAGAATTCAAAGTTGCAGTATCTGCAGCTCCAGCCCCAGCATCCCAAACAGCTGATGTTGTCGTAACCATCGGCAGTGACACTGCAAACTAGATACCTCCTACAGTAAGCGTTTAGGAAGCACAGCGTAGAGAAGTGTTTCCCATAAGACAATTATTCTAAACGCTCCACGCTTTGTTTCCTAAATGCTTTCTAAATGTAGTAAAATAGCATGATCATGAAATTTTCTTGGCATAATTTACCACGTCCTTTTACTGCTCTTGCGCCGCTTGATGGTGTCACCGATGTTGTTTTCCGCCAAGTTATTGCGGAGATAGGCAAACCTGATGTCATGTTTACTGAGTTTACGATGACTGATGGATTGGTTTCAAAAGGCCGGGAGAAGAGTTTGGAAAGATTACGCTTCTCTCCAAACGAACATCCCATCATTGCACAAATCTGGGGTACAAAGCCTGGAAATTTTTATAAAACAGCCGTCGAACTTGTCGAAATGGGATTTGACGGGATTGATATCAATATGGGCTGCCCTGATAGAACGGTGATTAAAGGGGGAGCATGTTCAGCGCTCATCAAGAATCCAAGTTTGGCCGGAGAGATTATCCAGGCTGTGAAAGAGGGTGCCGGGGATTTGCCTGTGAGTGTGAAGACACGGATCGGATTTGATCGAGAGCAAAAGAGTGAATGGTTGGGATTTCTTCTGGAACAAGGGATAGATGCATTGACTGTTCATCTACGCACAGTCCGTGAACAATCCAAAGTGCCAGCACATTGGGAATTGATGTCTGAGATCACGGCAATGCGCGATAAAATTGCGCCCGCAACTATCCTCATTGGAAATGGTGACATACTCACACTTGAAGAGATTGGGAAAAAGTTTGGGCTATATGGTTGTGATGGCTATATGGTTGGACGGGGGATTTTCGCAAATCCTTGGATGTTCAATCCTGCCGTCAATTTTGAAGACATTACTGTTGAGAAAAAGATTGCACTGTATATCTATCATATCGAACTCTTTAAAAAAACATGGGGAGACGAAAAGAACTTCGCTAATCTCAAAAAGTTCGCCAAAACCTACATCAGCAACTTCCCTGGTTCATCTGAATTGCGTGCACAATTGATGGATACGAAGAAGATTGATGAACTCATTGATGTTTTGAAAAGTTATAAGACAGAATGATAATCCAGTAGTATTCTTCTTGCAAGAACCTTACTCATTTATCACCCCATTTTTAAACCCAGCCGTTATCATGGTAATATGTTAAGTTTAATTGTCACAATTCTTTTTGCCCTTGCCATAGCATATTTCGCTATCCAAAACACAATCGGTGTAACATTAGTAGTTGCCAATAACATCCTTCCAAATGTTCCCTTGTATTTCGTCGTCATTAGTTCAGTTCTTGTGGGTATTATACTCGCATCTATCATTAGTGGTCTCAATGCTTTATCGGCCTATCAAAGACTTCGAGGTAAAGAAAAAATTATTGCACAAGATCAAAGACAAATACATGATCTGCAAGAAAAAGTATCGTTACTTGAAGCCAGAAAAACACAACTCACAACAGACCATGAAGTACACAATGATGATGTACAACCTGTAATTCATGAAGAAAAAGAAGAGCAAGCACATCGACCATCTTTCTTCCACAACCTCTTTCACCCAAAGACAGAAACTCGATAACTACAATTGCAACTGTCTAGTTTTTTTTGCTCTCCGTTAATGCTACAATCATTTTTATGATTAAGAAATTCAATGTAAAAGATATCCTGAGTGTCAAAATTGATGGTAATCGCGTATGAAAAAACCGCATCCGGAATCAAACCTATTATATCCACTTGCTTGAAGATGTCTTCGAAACTGAAATCTCCACTGAAACATTTGGCTTTTACCCCAGTAGAATTTATTTTGCAAGTTCATTAACTGCTGATCCTGCATATACCAAACGAATGAAGCCGACGTGGAACAAAATCATTAAAGAGCTCGCGAAGTTGGATTGGGATGTTTACGCTCCGTTTAATCAAACCGATCCACATTCAAAAAATCCTGACACATTGGATTCATATCAGATACGGGATTTGGATCATACGCAAGTCTTAACAGCCGAAGTCGCACTCATGGACCTCAACCGTCCTTCACATGGTGTGGGGCAAGAAATTGAGATGAGTGTCTTTATGCCAAAGATTGGATTCGCTCAAGCAAAAGTAAGTCGTATGACCAAAGGAATGCCGGGGCTTATGATTCTACATTATGAAAATGAGAGGGAATTAACTGAAATGCTCAAGCAAATCTTTAAAAGAAACGGTTATAAGAAAGAACCGTTCTATTTGGCAAAGTGTCATGAGCATCCTACACATACGATTTTTAAAGGCAACGTATGTCTTAACTGCGCGTTTGCAAACCATCTTCACAAAGTTTAATATACTACGTATATGAACTACGATTCGTTCAATTCTCCGATTGGTCTCATAACAATTGCTACCGATGGACAGCATCTCACACATCTGCATATTGAAGGAGACCGTTATTTTACAGCAATACCTGTAGATTGGGAAAATGATACTAAGCACCCAATATTAAAAAAGGCAAGAAAAGAATTGCTTGAATATTTTGACGGTAAGCGTAATGCGTTTGATATTCCTGTCCAGTTCAGCGGTACACCGTTTCAAACGCTTGTTTGGCATGAACTGCAAAAGATTCCTTCTGGACAATCAATTACCTATAAACAACTTGCTGAAAAGATAGGCAAACCCAAAGCAGTTCGTGCAGTAGGTACAGCAGTTGGACGCAATCCAATGTGTATTATCATCCCGTGTCACAGAGTGAGGGCTAGTGATGGGTCATATGGAGGATATGTCGCAGGCCTAGAATGCAAACAAAAGCTGTTATCAATTGAAGCTCATTAAGTGGATTTATCAAACTGCTTTTTAAGAGTTGTTTCAATTCTATCAGCATCAGTGGGTGTGAGCATCTCCTGAATTTCGCGGTCTTTTGATACATCAACGCCATTTTTCTTAAGGAGGAGTACTTGTAACTCTATTATTTTGGTAATTTCCTCCTCAGCAATTGTATCAATCTGCAGCGCTGTTTCAGCACGTATATCATCAATCTTTGCCGATCGGTTCTGAGAGATCAACACAATAATTGCCAAACAAATAGCTTCAAGAGAGACAATCATTGTCAGCAGTCCAAATGGGAATGGATCGAAGGCTGGGATTGCTGGAATAAGCCCTATATTGATAGTAATCCAAACAACAAACCACAAGACATTTACACCAAGAAAGAACATGCTTCCAAGACGTTTGGTCAATGTATCCGCAAGACGATCTGTTTGTGTTCTGTTGGCGTTTGCCTTCTCTTCAAAGCTTTTGATAACCCGTCTGCGGCTTTTGAGTCTTCTGTGATACGAAGACTGATCACTGAGCGGGAGATAACCATTTTTAGATTCTTTCATACGTTCATTATACTATACATATACCTTAACCAACCTCAGCATTTTCACACAAAATTTACATTTCTGCTGTATAGTACATATACTATGGCAAATTGGGGAAAACTTGGAAGTCGGGGGAATGTTGAAGACCGCAGATCATTTGCGCCTGCTGCTGGAGGAATAAGTTTGACAGGTGTTGCTCTTGTGCTTCTCTTCAATTACTTCTCAGGAGGCGATCTAGGCGATGTTTTAACTCAATTACAAAACGTACCTGTAGAACAACAAAAGAATGTAAATACTCAAGAGTTCGCGGGTGAAGATGACTATGAAGTTTTCGCATCAACTGTACTTGGTTCAAACAATGATATGTGGACAGCACTCTTTAGTACAAGAGGAGTAGAGTATGTTCCTCCCAAACTTGTCCTTTTCCGTACTGCTACAGAATCAAGTTGTGGTACTGCTACGTCAGAAATTGGTCCGCATTACTGTCCTACGGATTCGACAATTTACCTTGATGAAACTTTTTTTGATGAATTGACCAGCCGTTTTGGCGCACAAGGTGGCGATGTGGCTGAAGCCTATGTTATAGCACATGAAGTGGCGCATCATGCACAGAATGCATTGCAAATTATGGATGAAGTACGAGCACAAGAACAGGCAAATCCTGACGCTGCAAACGAGTTATCGATAAAAGTCGAACTGCAAGCTGATTGTTTTGCAGGTTTGTGGGCAAATTCCATCAAAGATGCAGGTGTTTTTACACCAGGTGAAATTCATGAAGCAATGGATGCAGCGGAAGCTGTCGGCGATGACCGGATTCAAAAGCAGGCAACAGGGTATATTAATCCGGAAAGTTGGACACACGGTTCTTCAGAGCAACGTGTGACATGGTTTAACAAAGGATACGATACAGGAAAGTTATCTGCATGTGATACGTTCTAAATTTATTGTTCGAGCGAAGTCGAGAACCAACCACGCTTCTCGATTCCCTTCGGTCACTCGAAGAGTAACTATTGCTTCTCATCAGCGAGATTACCCTTTATAGTGTAAAATAGATCAGTATGAAAAACCTCCTACAGATAATTAAGATTTCAAAACCGCTCCATCATCTGGTATTGATTATCTCGCTGCTTATTTTATTTTCCGCAGTTGTAGCTCTCGCCGCACCAATTATTTCAAAATTCATCGTCGATGAAATTGTGGCCAAAGTTTCAAATAATGGCGGTGACGTGAATAAGTTGATTACACTGATCGTTATCGCTTTTGGTATGAATTTACTTGGCTTAGTCACGACTACCATTTCAGAACGGGTTGGAGATCATTTTGCTGGAAGGCTGAGACAGTTTCTGACTGAGAAATTTTATGATAAAGTTTTGACGCTTCCGCAATCGTATTACGATTCAGAAGTTTCAGGAAAAATTGTCAATCAATTAAGCCGTGGTATTACTTCAACACAAGGCTTTTTAAATACAGCTACCAATTTTATCCTTCCGACATTTGTGCAAAGTATCTTTACCATTGCTGTACTTGCTTATTACAACCTACCAATTGCATTTTTCACCTTTATCCTTTTCCCGATATATCTGTCAATTTCTTATTACTCGACACTGAAGTGGGGGAAAGAAGAGGTCAAAAAGAATGCGATTGAAGATAGAACTCGTGGAAGGATGCAAGAGGTTATTGCCAATATTAGTTTGGTCAAAAGTTTTACAAGTGAGAAGAATGAATTCAAAACTGTCTCAAAGGATCTGAAAGAAATAAATACGATTTATGCTGCACAAAGTAAAACCTTTCACATTTTCGATTTCTATCGTGGATTGTCGCTCAACATTATTCTCTTCATCATTAACATCATTGTCTTTTACGAAACCTTTGTCGGCACACTTTCAATTGGTGAGATGGTCCTCATTCTCCAACTAGTCAACCAAGCCAGAATTCCACTCTTTGCAATGTCATTTATATTGACGCAACTGCAAATGGCTGAGGCAGGTTCCAAAGAATATCTAGAGATTTTGGCGCTTACATCGACTGAAGATTATGCCAAAGAAACACAAAAGCAAATTGTCAAAGATCCGACGATCACATTTAAAAATGTGAGTTTTAGTTACAACGATTCTGAGAAAGTCTTAAAAGATGTGTCACTGACTATTGCGAAGAATCAAGCTGTTGCGTTGGTCGGACACAGTGGAGCCGGTAAGTCAACAATTATTAATCTTATCCTCAAATTCTACGAACCAACCCATGGAGAAATTTTGATGAAAGATATGGCCTATTCTCGGCTTGATCACTCTTTTGTCCGCAACAATATTGCTTTGGTTTTCCAAGAAAATGAACTTTTCTCTACATCAATCCGAGAAAATGTCGCGTATGGCAAACCTGACGCAACTGAAACTGAAATCATTAAAGCACTCAAACTTGCCAATGCGTATGATTTCGTGAAGAAGTTACCAAAGGGTATTGATAATGAAGTTGGTGAGAGAGGCGTACGATTATCCGGCGGACAAAAGCAAAGAATTCAGATTGCCCGAGCTATTCTCAAGAATGCACCAATTCTTATTCTTGATGAAGCGACATCGAGTCTAGATGCCAAATCAGAAAAAGAAGTGCAAGATGCACTTGAGAACCTCATGAAGGAGAAGCTTGTTATCATCATCGCTCACAGGTTTAGTACGATTCAAAATGTCGACAAGATTCTTGTGGTAAATGACGGAAAAATCGAAGAAAGCGGAACTCCACATGAATTGGCAAACAAAAAAGGAATCTATTCAGAACTGCTTAACTATCAGATTGAAGGAAATAAGAAACTGCTTGAGAAGTTTGATATTTATTAAAGAAATGTGTCAGGTAGCGAACCTGTGACAGCTTCGAGGTGGGAATAATTTACTATGCATTATAAGGGCGTAATCTTCGATTTTAACGGTGTGCTTCTTTTGGACAGTCCATTCCATGAAAAAGCTTGGAATAAAATGTCTATAAAATTGCGTGGGAAACCTTTTATCCAAGAAGAAATTGAAACAAAAGTACACGGAAGAATAACAAAGGACACATTGTCATATTTAGTAGGGCGAAATTTAACAAAAGAGGAGTCAAAAGAATTGGATGATGAAAAAGAACAAATGTATATACAAATGTGTATCGATAACATCCAAGACTACCAATTATCTGAAGGCTCAATCAGTCTACTTGATTATTTAGTAGAAAATAATATCGCTCATACTATTGCTACTGCATCACCAAAAGTATTGCTAGAATTTTATGAAAAACATCTTCACCTAAGCAAATGGTTTGATCTGAATAATGTTGTCTATAATGACTTTACATTTCCAGGAAAACCGTCCCCAGATATTTTCTTACGAGCTGCTGAAAAAATCAATCTTGATCCCAAAGATTGCATAGTCATAGAAGATGCTCGGTCAGGAATTTTAGCAGCAAAAGAGGCTGAGATTGGTTACATTATCGCATTGGGGCCAGAAGAAACGCATACTACGTTAAGAAAAGTTACAGGAGTAAATGAAGTAATCACAGATTTAAGTGAATTTAATAGAGAGCTTTTAAATATTTAATTACATGCCTCTTTAGGTTATGTAAATCAAATTTGCCTAATGTAAAGTTATCTTTACATTTGTGCTATACTATTTATATGATGAAATACATACTTTGGGCAGTTGCGGGCTTAATCGTTCTCGGATCTGTTTATACGGTTATCGGTGGACAAACAACGAAATCAAATAGCGAAGCTACAAAAGCCTCTACAGAGACGAATCTACAAAATGGATCATATAAAGTTGCCTTGTTTGCCGGAGGTTGCTTCTGGAGTCTTGAATCATATTTCGAAAAAGCTCCTGATGGTATTATTGATGCCGTCTCTGGCTATTCGGGTGGTAAGAGTGATAACCCTACATATCAAAATTACGCAGAAGAAGGGCATAGGGAAGTCGTACAGGTGATATATGATCCCAAGAAGATATCCTACGGTGAACTGACAGAATATTACTTCCGTCATATCGATCCGACAGATGCAGGAGGTTCATTCTTTGATCGTGGAGAGAATTATACATCAGCTATTTATTATGAGAATGAAGATGAAAAGAAAGTCGCAGAAGATGTTATCACAATCATTGATGCAAACGATATATTAGAAAAACCAATCGTAACAGAAGTCCTCCCCAAAGCAACCTTCTGGCCAGCTGAAGAGTATCATCAGAACTATGCAAAGAATAATGAACTTCAATATGTCTCCTACAGGGTAGGATCAGGCAGGGACGCATTCTTGCAAAAGACATGGCAAGGAAAAGAGAATGTCTTGTATAAAAAGTAATATTATCTACTGCTTCAGGTTTCATCCTGTTTTTTAAGATTCTAAGATAGGAAAATCATGTATAATCTCTCTATGAAGTTGGCTTTATTATTGCCGGGTTTTTTGGATTCTCCAGACTATTTGCATTTAACTACTATTGAAAAAGGACTACAAGCATTGGGTTATACAGTGGTCCGCTTGGATCCTTGAGGGTTATGGAGCAATGGAGATATACAGCAGTATTCAATTACGAATTACCTCAAAGATGTCAGAAAAGTTATAGACGAGCATACTCATGAGAACCCTGATGAAATTATTCTTGTAGGACATAGTGTCGGTGGGTATATTTCGATTATTGCGGGAGAAAGGTATGCAGAAATTACCAAAATAGTCTCTCTCTGTCCTCCCTCAGGATTTGATAATCCACCTGTAAAGTGGAAAGGCAAAGAATATAGAGTTTGTCAAAGAGATCTCCCCAATGATCCAACTACGTTTAGGGAATTCAAAGTTCCGATAGCATTTGCTTATGATAGCTTCACGTACAATGCAATCGAAGCAGTAAAGAGAATCGAAAAGCCTCTTATGATACTCATTGCACTTGCAGATACAGTTGTCCCACCGCAAGATACAGAAAAACTGGTTATGGCTGCGAGAAATCCATATAGTATTAGGTTAGAAGGGGTGGGACATAATTTTAGGTATTCTAAGGAAGATTGTGCAATAGTAATGGACGAAATAGAAAAGTTCCTCTCAAAAGTGTAGTATTTTAGTGTGAGCCACACGTTTTCGAATTGGAATCAGCTTCTGAACCCATTAGACAGTCGGGCATAATTTCTAAAAATTGAAGTTTTTTGATAAAATGCTTGAATAACAGCGTATGACTTTATTAAACTTTTATATAATTTTGACTGTTCTTGGTACCTTACTACATATTCTAGTACTTATTCTAGTTAATAACCAAGGGACAACTGAACAAATGGCTTTTTGCTTTATAACAGGAATTCTATTCTTGATTATCGGAATACGTGGTCTAGTCGTTAAATTTAAATCCTACATGTAGAATAACTAGTAATATTTTAGTCACCCACATGTTTTCGAATTGGAACCAGCTTCTAGCTTCAATGAGGCAATGGAACTCTATTATTCAGCCTGAAGCTAATCAATCCTTGATGCTAACTACTACAGTGTATTAGAATCGGTGATATAATCGATTTATGAGAAACTTGAAGTTTGAAACAACAGAGGGAGAGCCACCCACAGAGGATTTTAAAGCGCTTTCAGACGGTCTTCTTTCACACCATGCCAGCCAGGGGCATACGAGAACATGGAAGAAATTCTGTATCTTTTTAAAAGATGAAGTAGGTACGGCATATGCAGGAATTATTGTTACATTTACGTGGAATGGTATGCAAATTAATTCACTATGGGTTGAGGAGTCTTTACGTGGACAGGATTATGGAACTAAGCTAATAGAAATGGCAGAAGATAAAGCTCGACGAAGAGGATGCACTATCGCTTTCACTGACACATTTTCTTGGCAAGCACAGGGCTTTTATGAAAAGCTTGGGTATAAACTATATGGGAAATTAGAAGGTTTTCCAGAAGGAAATGCATTGAACTATTACTCTAAAAAACTGAATTAAAGCTATCGAGTAGAAAATATACTTTTTAAGTTGATTTAATTTTTCTAATCAGGTCATCTAGACTATCGTTATTATTATACCCAATAACGTTTTTTTCTACTGAAGGTTCTTCCATTTCATCTACTGCTTCTTCAAATGCCTCCTTTGATATATCGAAACGCTTCTTAGTCCTTTTATTCTCAACCCATCTTTCTCTAGCTGTTTCTACTGGCACTTTAACAAAGAGAACTTTTGATACAACGCCAACTTTCTCAGCTTCCTTCCTGACCAAATCACGCTCATATTTAGTAAAATTTCCTGTATCATGCAAAACAACTTTTCCTTCCTGAAGATTATCTCTTATTCGTTTATACATTTCATGATACACTTTATTCCATCCTGCCTGATCAATTTCTTCCTCTTGAATATCATCCCCGAACATCTCAAACTTTACCTCATCCAAATCCACTCGTACAAAACCTAATTGCTTTGCTAACTTTTGAGCGAGAGTAGATTTACCAGAAAATGGGATGCCACAGAGAATATACAGTATTGGTTTATTCACAGGTATATTATATCAGGAATTTATTGGAACCAAATAGCTTCGAAGAAATTTTACTAAACAACCTGGGATATGCCGTTTAGCTTCAGTGTGACCCCAACGGGAATCGAACCCGTGATTTTCGGGATGAAAGCCCGACGTCCTGGACCGCTAGACGATGGGGCCATCGTTTTTAATTAACTTTTCAATTGTTATTTTACTTTTCATAGATTTTAAGTTATATTCTCTCGTTTTCGCCTTAGACAGTGTATCATATTCTTCTTTATACACAAGCTTCCATGGTCTTTTTGATTTTGTGTATCGAGAATACCCATTATTATGCTTTATTATTCTCGTATCTAAATTTTTTGTACTGCCAATATAATAACTGGAATCTTTTTGACTTTGCAATATGTATGTAAAAAACATATATTGCCGCTAGCCCCGACGGTATTTTCCGTCGGGATCCCGAAGACAGCGATCTTCGGGAACGATGGGGCCGTTAGCGCAGATTCTATTTTACCAAATCTGAGCGTGTTTGTCAGTAGGCAGGGGAATCATGTATAATACGGAGCTATGAAGAAGAAAAGACGGCCTTTGCAGGCTTTGGATAAAAAACCTTCTATGGTACGACGACTCGTTATCATTTTTGCGGTTATATTGGTGGCATTTTTTAGCGTAATTATGTACACCGTTTATTCTGCACCCAAGTTTCAAGCAATACTCTCGTACGCAAAAGTTCCTGATGCTGAACTGGCGTATTATACTCGGGGAAGAGGTGAGCCAATTATTCTCATAACAGGATTTGGAATGACGATGCAAGATTGGGATCCGATATTCTTAGAGCAACTTTCTACAAATAATAAAGTAATTGTGTTCGACTATCGGGCGGTTGGGGCATCAAGTGGTGATCCAACGAAAGTATCGCAACAACAGATGGTCGATGATGTGACGCTTTTGATGGATGAACTGCAATTAGATAAGGCACATATTTTGGGTTGGTCATTGGGAAGTTTTGTGGCACAAGGGGTTGCCGAGCAATATCCAGATAGGGTTGATCAATTAATTCTTGTTGCCACAAATCCTGGAGGCGATCAAATTATCCCAGCACCTGAAGCTCTAAGCCAGAAGGTTCAGGAAAATTTAGCAGGTTCTTGGGAAGAATTTTATACACCTCTCATGTTTCATGATCCGAAGAATGCAAAAGCATATTTGGAACGAGTAAAAAATGCACAAATGGCTTCAGAAGTTCCAAAAACAAAGGGAGAGAGTACACAGGCAAAAGTCGCGCATCAATTTGCATTTGCTGATGTAGAGCGTGAGAAGAAACGATACGAAGGGTTGTCATCGATCAAAGCCCAGACGCTACTTATTACTGGTGAAGATGATCAACTGACTATGCCTGAAAATGCAAAGCGGGTTGAGAAACGAATTCCTGCAGCAGATCTCCACATAATTGCTGATAGTGGACATGCGGTAATGTTTGAGAAAAGTGAAGAGGTGACAGGATTAATAAAGGATTTCTTAAGAGATTAATAACCTATTCTTTTTATTTAACTTTCTTTCGTAAATTCTCTAGAAGATTTTTCGCTGAATCTTTGCCTCCAAGTCCAAAAGCAATTCCTCCAGCAAGTGCAATCATTGCTACAAATCCTGTGAAGAGAATCCTGATAAGATCTTGCGCGACGCCTAGTTGGTTGAGGACTGCCAAAAGAACAAAGATTGTAAGTGCTATTCGTACAACTGATGCAATAGTCCTTGAAACGTCCTTTGAGAGTTCATGCGTGGAGGCTGAGACGACATCTGACGCAAGTCTTGCAAAGACCAAGCCTACAAGCCCGATTATAGCTGCGACAAAGACATTTGGAATGTAAAGTAAGAATGTGTTGAGTATAGTGGCAACTTGTGGCAAACCCCAAATCTCAGCTGTTGGGATAAGAAAGAGTATAACGACAAACCATCTGGCAATTTCCGCGAGGATATTACTCCAGCTAAATTCTTTACTTCCTTCAGGAATACCATACCGCTTGAGATATGCTTCAATCTTCAGTGCGCCAAAAATGCCGAGAATGAGGC
>JACDET010000036.1:0-14225 GCA_013816255.1 Candidatus Levyibacteriota bacterium
CATGTATACACAATGCTTAAGACACTTCCTTATCAACCAAAGTTAATTATGGAGCCTGGAAGAGGAATGGTTGCTGATACAGGTATTGCAGTCGGTGAGATTATTGCAAGAGTTGAGAGAAAGGGCAATACGTGGTTATTCTTAAACCTTGGAGTTTATAATGGATTATTTGAGACAATGGCTTACCAGGGGTCTGTCCGTTATCCAATAACAAGTATGAGACCTATACAAAATGGGGGGGAGAAGTTGTATGAAGTCGCTGGACCTACAGGTGATAGTCCTGATGTTATTACTAGAGAAGCACTATTACCCGCAGATATCTCTATTGGAGATAAACTAATCATTCATAACGTCGGAGCATATAGTATCTGTATGACAAGTGTATTTAATGGCTTCCCAAAACCTAAAGTATATTTTGTTTAGTTGCATATACTAGTTATCTTCAAATTACTTTAGGTTTGTATTGATAAATTATTTTTCTTTTTACCTCATTGACATACGCAAATCGTTATCTATATAGTAATAGTATGAGACTCAATATTTATCAAAAAGTTTGTTTAGCATTTTTGGTATTCTTAAGTATCTTTTGGATATTCCTCTTTATTTCGGGTTCAAAAACCGGCTTTTATAATTTTCTTTATTCATTTTTATTTGGTCTTATTCCACTAATAGGTGGTTTTATAGCGATGACGAACTCTAGAATATGGGGAGGTTTAAACAGCGCGATTGGTAAAGCTATATTTTATATCGGTTTAGGACTTTTTTGTTGGGGTTTTGGAGAAACAATCTGGTCATACTATAATTTCTTCTTAAATGAGCCTGCTCCTTATCCTTCTCTTGCTGATATAGGGTTTGCCCCAAGTATATTTTTTTATGGTATTGGAGCAATATTTTTAGCTAAAGTTACAGGAGCAAAGTATGGATTTAGAAATAAATTCGCAAAATTATTTGTGATATTAACATCATTACTACTTCTAGCTGCATCATATTATTTATTAGTTGTCATTGCTAGAGGAGGAGTCTTAATACCAGAAGGTGAAACAGATCTTAAGATAGTACTGGATATTGTGTATCCATTGGGTGACTTCTTGGCATTATTAGCTGCAGTAATAATCTCTGGGCTCTCTTTTCAGTATTTTGGAGGAAAATATAAGGATGATATTATCTCTATCCTCGCAGGTTTAGGTGTAATGTTTTTGGCTGATACAATCTTTTCTTATTCAACTACAATTGGAACATATTATAACGGTAATATTGGTGATCTAATGCTTACTATCGGTTTATTTTTGATTACATTTGGAGTTCTTGGATTTTGCGAAAAGCCTAAAGCTGTAGAGACAAAAATAATGAATAAGCCATAATATTTATTCAGAATACTATGAATCTATATACACAATTAGTTAGCCAAATAATAAAAGATCAAGAGTCAATTATTGGCCCTGTTGCTTTGGAACAAGCACGAAAAGTTGACGGTCTGGAGATAATTGACATTAACTCTATCAAAATAAATGGAGATGCTAAAATTGTAATTAGTGCATTAGTTGAGCAATATGCAATTCTATTTGGTCGAGCTTCTGTAGAAATATGTAAGGAGGCCGTGTTGGAGTCTAAACCTCAATTACCAAAAGAAGATCTTCCGGAAATATTAAGATAATATTAATTTCTTCTTAAATCTGCTACATTAATAATATGGGTTTCTCTAAATTGATTAAAAAAGTTCTTGATTTAAAAAGTGGCGATACAATAAGTAATGCTACTCTTCCTGAAAGTGAATTTACACATATTAATCAGGAAATGTATAAAAAGAGTGCAGAGTTAGCAGAGCGGAACAAAGCACTTTCACTTCTGCAAAAGATAAATGAATTAATATTAGGTTCTATTACCCACCCTGAAGAGGTAGCAAAACAAGTTGTTTCTATTCTTGTAACAGAAATAGATTTTCAAACTGCAACTATTTTTATCTATGAAAAAGATAACAAGCTGTTACGAACACTTGCTCAGTCTTATGCGAATCAAGAAAATACTTCTGACGCAGATTCTTCAAAAGTCATTACAATTTCTCTTAAGGAAACAGAAAATTTTATTGTGCAAGCAGTGAAAGAGCGAAGCGCCAAATACACAAGCTCATTGCAAAACATACTAGTTGAGAAACCGCATGACCAAATAAAAGTAAATTCTGTTTTCACCTCTCCAATGTATGTTAGAAATGAATTGATTGGAGCTATTGTTATTGGTATGAAAGAAGAGCAACAAGCACTTTCAGAGTACCGTCGTATTCTTTTGGCTCAACTTTCAGAGCTTATTGGAATTGGAATTGATAATTCATTGCTCTATAGCGAAGTTCAGAATACTAATTTACGCTTAAAAGAACTAGACCTTTTGAAAAACGAATTTGTTTCTGTGGCTTCGCATGAGTTGCGGACTCCGATGACTGCTATTAAATCGTATCTTTGGATGGCGCTTGAAGGTAGGGGTGGGGATTTGAATGAGAAGCAGCGATATTATATTCAGCGAGGGTATAATTCTGTCGATAGGTTGATACGTTTGGTGAATGATATGTTGAATATCTCGCGTATTGAGGCTGGACGAATTACGATTGATATGCAATCTCTTGATTTGAATGCTCTTGCCAAGGAAGTCGTTGAAGAAGTGCAACCACGTGCAAAAGAGGTTGGTGTGAAAGTCTCTATGTCACATCATGAAACGTTGCCACATGTTCTCGCAGACCCTGACAAGATTAAGGAAGTATTTTTTAATCTGCTTGGTAATTCGATTAAATTTACACCAAAAGATGGTACAGTCACTGTGAGTTTTGTTGAAAAAGATGGTTTTGTGCAGACTATCATTAAAGATACAGGTAGCGGTATTGAAGCTGATGATATCAGTAAATTGTTCCAGAAGTTTGGATTACTGCCAGGCTCATATACCACCAATCAACCGGCACTTGGAACAGGACTTGGACTGTATATCTGCCGTTCAATAATTGATCTTCATCAAGGAAAGATCTGGGCAGAATCTGAAGGACGTGGTAAAGGATCGACATTTACGTTTCTCTTGAAAGCATACAATAAAGCAGATTTCCGTCAGCTCAACAAAGATACGTCAGAGAAAAAAGAAGTTGTTGGACTCATCCATAGTGAAATATAATAGTAGGGTTTAGGGTTTGCTCGAGCAGTATATTTTGTAATAGACTTTTCAGCTTGACATAGACAACCCAATGCTGCATTATGCTACATAAGGTGCAATATGCAAACAGTTAATCAAAACTTACAAGTAAAACTTACATTAGATGAAGGGCTTAAAAATGTGTGGAACTTTTTAACACGTGAGTACGAAGGACTTGATAAGTCAGGTATCGTGCGGCTTGCTCTTAATAATCTAGCAAAAACTACCAAAAGACAGGACGCTGCCGCAAAATTTGATATAGATGCATTTTTTAAAGATTTAGATAAAGGAAAATCAGGAATGACAGAGAACGAATTCGCTAAATGGTGGAATAAAAATAAAAATAATCTAGTATAATAGTAGTCTGTGCTTTTAATACTAGATAGTTCTGCAATTATTTCAGTTTTGGTCTCCGACAGAAAAAGCTACACAAGAGATATCCTTAAACTTATAGATGAAAAAAAAGTAAAATTGATTTCGACAGAAGAAATCTTTGATGAACTTAAAAGCACAACCAAATCAAGAAAGATAAAAAACTTAACCAAATATAAACCTGCGAAAATGGGATCATTTATTGCCTGGTACAAATACAATGTTCAACTTATTTCTTTGCCCGCAGGACAGAGCGCATCTTTAGCGTCACGTGATTCTACAGATAATGTATATCTCATCTTGGCAGAAAAAGAAAAAGTAGACTTTCTTATTACACTTGATAAGGATTTACTTGTGTTAGAAGAAATAAAGAAATGTAGCGTTTAGTACTTGTTTTCTTTTTGCATTTTTGTCCGAGCACCTTCATATATTCCTCTTAAATTATTGTAAAAATAGTGTAGTATGCCTCATCGTTTATGAGGCCTCAGTACTTTTGCAAAATCAATGATGATAGGTATAATAGAAGAGAACGTATGATTCTTCCTTTTTATATTTTTATTTTCTTCTTTGGTGCTGCTGTTGGGAGTTTTCTTGGCGTTGTTGTCGATAGATTGGTGAGTGGTGAATCAATCTGGAAAGGTAGGTCGCATTGTGATCATTGTCGACGAACTCTCCACCCTCTTGATCTTGTACCACTTTTTTCTTTTCTTGTACTTAACCGTACATGCCGTTATTGCGGACAAAAGTTGGATTGGTACTTCTTCATAATTGAACTTGTGACAGGTATAGCTTTTGTGTTGGCTGCGTTCACAATTTTTCAAGATAGCTGGTTTATGCTTGTGAACCTCCAATATATCTTTCTTGCGCTCTACTATTTCTTACTCATAGGCTCACTTATTGCAATTGTTTTTGCGGATATAAAGTTTGGGATTATTCCTTTTAAGATTGTCGGATTCGCGCTTTTTGTTTCGGTCTTCTGGTTTTTGCTCCTCCCTACTCTGTATTTCTCGCCAATTGAAATAAGTATTCTTGGATTACAAACCAACTTTCTCAATTCTCTTGCTGCGGGTTTGGGTGCATTTAGTTTCTTTTTTGTACTTTTTTACGCGACAAAAGGTCGTGGTATGGGGTTTGGCGATGTTGTTTTCGCTTTCTTAATGGGATTTATTTTAGGTTTCCCAAAGGTTATCTTGGCTTTATATATAGCTTTTGTCACGGGCGCTCTTGTCGCACTTGTGTTAATCGCTAGTAAAAAGAAAAGCTTTAAGGGCGGTACAATTCCTTTCGGTCCGTTTCTCGTTTTTGGTACAATAATCAGTTTATTGTGGGGCACCTATCTTATAAATTATGTAATGCAGTTCTTTACGTTGTAAAAAGTAAAGAGATGAGAGATGAGAGATGAGAAATGAAAGATGATAATAGAAGATGTATGAATAAAATAATAAAGTATCTCTCAACTCTCATCTCTCAATTCTCATCTCAAAAGGGTTTCACCCTTGTTGAAATGTTGATTGTGATTGGGCTGGTAGGTGTTGTCGCGGCAACATTACTGGTTGGTATTAATCCTATTGACCAGATACGTAAATCTAGTGATGCTGAACGTAAATCAGATTTGGCGCAGTTGCAGCGTGCATTGGAGTTATATTATCAAGATAATGGCAAATATCCTCCATCATCTGCAGATTTTAAACTGTACATCAACAATATGACGCTTGCTTGGGGTAGTCCTTGGAAACCTTATATCAATTCGTTACCGAAAGATTCAAGTCCGACCTTGTCATACCAATATTACTCTCCTCTTACTGCTAGTGGACAAACGTATTATATATATGCAAGTCTGGAACGGGGTGCAAAAGACCCACAAGTTTGTAATCAGGGAAATGCATGTGTTAGTCTTACAACAGGTGGAGGGTTCCCTCCAGCAACAGCATGCGGCAGTACCTGTAATTACGCAGTATCAAGTCCAAACGTAGCACCATGAAACAATTGCAAACAACTTATCTAAAAGTATCAAAAGGTTTTACTCTTATTGAGTTACTTATCGTCTTAGCTATTATTGGGACGTTGACTTCCGTTATTATGGTCAATTTTTTGGGGGCGCGGGAGCGTGCTCGGGATGCAGAGCGTAAATCTGAATTGCGGCAGATGCAAACTGCTTTTGAATTGTACCGTGCAGATCAAGGAACCTACCCCCCTGCTCCCCTTTCAGCATGTGATGCAAGCCTTGCCATCGGTGGAACAACGTACATGCAGAAAATTCCTTGCGATCCCACAGCAACTGGTCAACATGTGTATACCTACACGACTACAGGCACCACCTATGCTTTATACGCGTGTTTGGAGAATGAGCGTGATGGACAAGCAGATAAAATAAATAACAGAACATACTGCACAGGTACTACAAATTGGTCAATTACGGTGGTAAATCCCTAGGGGCATTACATATAATTGAAAGTTGAAAATTGAGAGTTGAAAGTTAATAATAAATATACATGAAACAGTATCTTAGACAATTTTCAACTGAAAAAGGTTTTACTTTAATTGAGCTTCTTGTCGTTTTTGCGATCATTGGGATTCTCACAGGTGTTGGTATGGCTTCATATGCCTCATTTGCAAATGGCCAATCGGTGCAATCTGCAAGTGCAGATATGGTCAACACGTTATCGACTGCAAAATCTCGGGCTCTATCGCATGTGAAACCTCCTGAATGCGCGGGAAGAACATTATCGGGATATGAGGTGGTTTTAACAATTCCGGGTCCGGAGTACGCTCTACAAGTCGTCTGCGGAGGCAATACATATAGGATTAAAGCGCAAGATTTACCAAGTGGTGTAACATTTGGGACTGGTTCAGCGACACGTGTCTTTTTCAACGTCTCAAGTGGTTCGAGTACTCCTGCAAGTTTGATAATAACCGGGTATGGCAAAAATAAAACAATCACCGTATCAACAACCGGAAATATAGGAACAAATTAGTATGAACAAGCACCCGAATTGGCAAAAAGGAGAAACACTTATTGAAGCACTTGGAGCCCTTGCGATTGTGGCGATTGTTATTACGGCCGTCACAATGGTTATTACGACTGCGTTGAGTAACGCGCTCTTTAATGAAAATCAAACCTTGGCGACGAAGTTTGCGCAACAAGGTATTGAAACTGTTCGTCAAGTGAGAAACACGGATTACTCAGCATATAGATCATATAACGGGCTCTATTGCTTAGGAAAAGGACAAACAACACTTGGAACACCGCAAAGTAGATGCTCGACACCCAATGCTGATACTTTTATCCGTTCTGTTACTATCGAACAAAGTCCAGGGTGTGCACCAAATGTTTCACGCGTTATTGTACGTGTCGCCTTTACAAGTGGTAAGTGCCAACCAAATACCTATTGCCACGCTCAAACCCACACCTCATGTCTTTCGACAGTGAATCCCAATAAGGGGTTGTAGAGTTGAGAGTTGAGAGTTGAGAGTTGAGAAATTTATTATGGGAATTATAAATAAAACTATTATTGAAAAAATTAAAATCCATTTCTCACCTCTCAATTCTCATTTCTCATCTCAAAAGGGATATACTCTTTTTGAACTCCTCACAGTCATTGGTATTTTGAGTGTTATTGGCGTTATTGTCTTGTCTGTTGTTTTTATCAGTCTCCGTGGATCGCAGAAATCTGAAGCACTTGAGATTGTCCGTCAGAATGGTGACGCTGCACTTTCACAAATGGTCAGAACCGTGCGTTATGCTAAAAGACTTGATGCTCCACTTTCTTGCACACCGTCAGTTACTACATCCTCAATAACACTTACTTCATTAAAAGATAATGGTCAGACAACGCTCAGTTGTGCCTCAAGTACACTCTCTTCTAACAGTGCTTCACTTATCAATACCAATGCAGTTGCTGCTGCGAGTTGTTCTTTTACCTGTGCACAGGGGCGCCTGACAGATCCACCGACAATTACAATCCAATTTTCCCTGTCAGCCAAAACTACTGCCAACTTCAGCGAGACAACAGCGACAATCCCTTTTCAAACAAGTGTAACAATGAGAAACTTTGAAAGATGAGGTTGTATCAAATTTTGCCTACATTACTCAAGTATGTCATCCCGACCGACTAAGGAGTGGAGGGATCTCACACCATCTGATATTGAAATATTGTGGTATAAGATTCCTCGACTTCGCTCGGAATGACATATGAGGCTCTTGCAATGATAAAGCGAAGTGGTATACGATAAATGTGGCTTAATGTATGTATAAAAAGATGGAGGCTCAAAGAGGGCAAGTTTTACTCGTTGTGATCTTAGTTATGGTGACAGCTTTGACGATCGGACTTTCAGTAGCAACACGGACAATTACAAATACCCGGACCTCGCAAGAGGCTGAGAGTTCAGAGAAAGCATTCTCGGCGGCCGAAGCAGGAATTGAGCAATCATTAACAAATGGTCGGCCTGTAACAGGGAATTTCCCTAACAGGTCGTCATATCAAACAACAGTTACAACAGTTTCTGGAATTGAATTTCCGCTGAATAATGGCGTACCAGTTTTCAAAGATGATGCGCATGATATTTGGCTTTCAACGTACCCTACATATGCAAATCCATGGAGTGGGACGTTGACACTCTATTGGGGGCAGTCAAATGATAGCTGTTCGCCATCTGAATCAACTAATACTATGGCGGCATTGGAAATTGTTGTGATGAGTGGGACAACCGTTAATCCGAGAATTACCAGATACGCTGTTGATCCTTGCTCGCAACGGAGTTTGAGTAACAGCTTTGAATTTATTTCACCTGGTGGTGGAACAGTAAACGGTAAATCATATGCGTATCGACGAACAATTGCTGTTTCGTCAGGCTTATTTGTCCGTATCATCCCATTGTACGCACCAGTAACACTTGGGGTTCGTGGATGTGATGGTTCTGGAAGCGGATGCAGCGCTCTTCCATCACAAGGGACAATCATTGAAGCAGTTGGTACCGCGGATAATACACAACATAAACTTATAAGTTTCAGGTGGTATCCGAAGTTACCGACAGAGCTTTTTCCATATACGTTTTTTGCACCACAATAGATTATGAAAAGTAATGCTTTTGGATTAGATATCGGAAACAATGCAATTAAAGTTGCATGGTTAAATCATGACAAAAACACAATTTCATACGCGTCTTCTTTATCTGTTCCTACTCCTGTCCAGGGCATGCAGTCTGAATCTCCTTTTGATCATCAAGAGTTGGCGCAGATAATAAATAAATTAGTTATCGATGCCAAGATAACGACCAACAATGTGAATATCGCACTCGCTGAAAATCATGCATTTACCAAAGTGGTTGAAATGCCGATGCTTTCTGAAAAAGAATTATCAAGTGCGATCTATTGGGAAGCTGAGCAGTATATTCCTATGCCACTTGATACCGTAACCTTGGCTTGGAGTAAATTGGAAACTCCAAATTCATCGCTCTCTGAAGAACGTATGCAAGTACTTCTTGTTGCAGCGCCCAAAACATTGATTAAGCGTTATCAAACAATTCTTGATCTTGCGGGCTTAACAATTGTTTCTGTAGAAACAGAGATTCTGGCTGTTATCCGCAGTCTTATTCCACCGAACAATACTCCAACATCGCTTATCGCAAACATTGGCGCGATGAGTACGACACTTGGTATCGTCCAGAACGGTATTATCGTCTTTAACTATTCAGTTCCTCTCGGTGGTATCGCGTTGACCCGCGCGATTGCCTCAGACTTTGGTCTGCCGATTGAGCAAGCGGAAGAATATAAAAGAGTATATGGTCTTTCTGATAAAAATTTTGGTGGTAAAGTGGGGCGTGCAATTGAACCTATTCTGACAACACTACTTACTGAAGTGAAAAAAGCTTTGACGTTTTATACTGATAAATATAAAAGTGAATCTCCGATTTCGCAAATACTCTTGACCGGTGGCGGTGCAAGTTTGCCTGGTCTCGCTGTGTACTTTGCGCAGAATTTAGGTTTGGAGGGAGTATTGGCAAATCCATGGAGTATGCTTAACATCCAGGGTGTCCCTCAGGCTGTAGAGCAAAAAGGACCTGAATTTGCTGTCGCTATTGGTTTGGCTTTAAAAGAATATGAGTAGTATCTTTTTGCTGGTTTGGTAGCGTAATTGCTTTTCAAATATAATAAGATATGAAAATAAGAAAAATATAGTTCTAGCAAAAAGATACTATGAGTGAAGGAATTAATCTCTTAGACGCAAATAAAAAGAATGAAAATATCTTGCCTGTGCGCAGGATTCATTTCATGCGGATTATGGCGGTCAGTATGTTATTTGTGGTTTCTGTTTCGGCAGTTATCGTTTTTATTCTCATCGCGCTTTCTCCATTGCCAGAACTCCAAAGGCAAGAGCAATCATTGCGCTTGAATTTATCTAATTCCAGCGCTGATATGGCCAAACTTGCATTACTTGATGAGCGCACGAGTGTCATTACCAAACTGCTTTCAGAAAGAACTTCATATGATCAAACCATAGGACTCTTGCAAGATACATTGCCTGACAATGCTACGATAAGTTCACTCCGCGTTGAAGGAGATATCTTAGTAGTCACTGTTGAAAGCCGTTCCTTGCAAGCACTTGATACGTTTCTTAATGGTTTAATTAATTATGTTCAGGAAAAAAAAGGATTCTCTCAGGTAATGCTCAGTAGTCTTTCAAGTGACAATGTCAGCAATGATTATTCGTTGACGGTACATTTGATACTGTTATAAGGGGTAAAAATTATGAGTAAAGAAGTTTGGGTTGGTAAAAAAGATTCACGATATTGGTATTATAAATATCGCGATTCAGAATATTTTTCGATTGCACTCACGTCACTAACGGTGATTGGCTGTCTCGTGCTTGTGTTTAATGTCATTATCCCCCAGTTTGCCGGTTGGTTCTCTATACGGGAGGAAATAATCGCAACCCGCGCGCGGATAGCTATTCTGGAAAGTAATATTAACTTTATGAATAATTTGGACCGCAATGCATTAAATACGCAGCTAGATACAGCAACGACGGCGCTTCCTACTGAAAAAGAGTTTGGTCCGATGCTCGATGCTTTATCTGCTGCCGCGGTTAGCTCAGGTGTTTCATTAAATGATTTTTCTTTCCAAGTCGGTAATGTGGCGTCTTCATCAGGACAAGCAGCGGACGCCCGTCACAAAGATGTTGCTGCTATAAAAATTACCCTTGTCGCTACGGGACCGATAGCCAATGTGAAAAAGTTTATCAGTAATCTTGAGAAGAGTATTCCTGTGACTGAAGTTGTCAATATTGATGGGAGTAATCAGACTGTTTCTTTGAGTATTCAGTTCTACCAAAAGAATGTACCCCAAATAGATATTCAAGCCGACAAACCTTTGGCTCCGTTGTCTGCTGAAAAAACAGCCCTTATTCAGGATCTCGCGAAGTGGAAGCGGAGTCAACCACTGCCTAATTTAGATGCAACAGCTGGAAGTGCTGGGGCAATTCCACTTTTTTAACACCCTTGCATCGTCATTCCGGCCCCGACTTGTCGGGATCTCGATTCGATCGGGGCTTGTCCGGAATCAGTCGACTGATCCTGGGCCCTCCATAGGCGGGCAGGCAAGCCAGGATGACGTATTTTGTATTAACTAATGGTTTTCTCTTGAAGTAGATCTGGACGGAACTTTCTTGTTTTCTCCAATGCTTTTTCGTGTCTCCACGCAGCAATCTTTTTATGATCTCCGTTGAGTAGAACTTCAGGGATTTCCTGTCCATCGTATTCGCGCGGTCTTGTATAGTGTGGATATTCAAGCATAGCTTGCGCGGATTGTGAGAAAGATTCATCTTCTGTGGCACCTTCTGTGATGACACCCGCAATTAATCGTACGATACTATCTGTTATGAGCATCGAGGGTATTTCCCCCCCAGTGAGTACGAAATCGCCAATTGATACTTCGCCATCTATATATTTCATAATCCGCGCGTCAACACCTTCATAGTGTCCGCAAATCAGGATAAGATGATCCAATTGAGAATATTCTTTGGCATGCTTTTGCTTGTACGTTTTCCCACCTGCTGAAGTCAAAAGAATTTTCCTCTTTATTGTTCGAGCGGAGTCGAGAACTTTTCCACCGGCTTCTCCACTACGTTTCACTTCGGTCGAAGAATAATTCGCCTTGGCCTGTTCAATAGCCTGATGCACAACATCAACTTTGAGAACCATCCCAATTCCCCCACCAGCCGGTGTATCATCAACCATTTTATGCGCCCCAATCCCAAACTCCCGGATATCAAGAAGTTCAATCACAACAATCCCCTTCTCCTGCGCCCGCTTTACAATAGATTCAGTAAAGGGTCCAACAAACATTTGGGGAAATAACGTTAAAATAGAGATTTTCATAAATGTATTTTAGCAGATTTGACTTATTTTAGTAGTTTTGTTACATTTACATTGTTATGAAATATATTATGTCTGACCCAACCATTATGGGGGGCGAGCTTGTCATAAAAGATACTCGTGTTCCTGTGGACGTCATTCTTCATCGTTTGAAGGATGGTTATTCGGTTGAAGAGATACATAGCATGTATTCTTGGGTAGATATAAAGACGCTTAAAGGCGCTATTGGTGAAGCAATAGATACCCTCAGTAGCAACCTTCATGCCTAAAAGGTTTTACAAACATAAATTACTTCTGGATGAGAACATGCCAAACCGCACGGATTTTCCTCTACTCAATGCATATTTTGATGTCAAACATATAGTAACTGATTTTAAAAAGGCAGGAATCTCAGATGAGGCAGTATATAAACTTGCCATTTCACAGGAGCGCATTGTTGTAACAAAAAATGTTAAACACTTCCTTTCACTGGCTAGAACTGATGATATGGCAGGGGTTATTGGGATATCTCCACAGTGGTTACCTACGCAAATAGATAATAAACTTACAGCGCTTCTCAGGAAAAGCAATCAGAAAGATCTTCTTGGTAAATCAACCTCTTTGAAATAGTTCATTGGATAAAAAAGTCTCTTAAAAGGGTTATTCCTGAGGAATTTCTGCGAGGGTTATCTTCATTCGTTCGTTGTACTTCATGGCTTTAATCTTCATGATGTTTCGGATGCTTCTTATTACTTTTCCTTCTTTACCGATGACTTTGCCCATGTCTTCTTTGTCGACGGTGACTGTGTAGATGTTGATGCCTTCTTCAACGCGAACATCAATTTGTACCGCATCGGGTTTATCAACAATAGCTGAAACGATAAAGTGGAGTGTGTCTTTCATGCTTATTTCGTGATTTCTTGAACGGTAGCTGATGGCTGTGCGCCTTGGCTGACCCAATAATTATATCGTTCCATATTGATCTTTTTATTACTGTGATCAGTGGTTTTTTGATACCAACCAAGCATGTCGAGAAATCCGCCGTCTCTTTTACTGCGTTTTTCTTTGACAACGACACGGAATTTGCGTTCTCCTTTTTTACCTGTTCTGGTTAATCGTATTACGAGTGACATAGTGTTAGTTCTTAGTTCTTAGTTCTTAGTTCTTAGTTCTTTACTAACTACTAAGTACTAATTTCTAAGCACTAAGCAGTATTGTACCATTATTTGCCTATCTTCTCAAGGGCTTTCTCTGCTGCTCGTTCTTCGGCTTCTTGTTTGGATTTCCCGCGACCTTCACCGGTTAAAACGTTTTCGACAAAGACGCCAATTGTGAACAGTTTGGCGTGCGCTGGGCCTTCTTCATGGATTACTTTGTACATTGGAGAGTTCTGTTTCTTTGACTGGACATATTCCTGGAGCAAACTCTTTGGATCTTTAAATACTTTTTTCTGGACATAAATTTCAATATCCGGGATGAGCACTGCATGGAGAAAGGTTTTGACTGATTCAATGCCTTGATCCATGAACATCGCTCCGATGACGGCTTCAAATGTATTGGCGAGAATCGATTCATTTTCCCGGCCCTTTGAATCTTCTTCACCTCGTGAGAGCATCAGATGATCGCCAAATTGCAATTCTTTCGCGGTTTTGGCAAGGCTTTTGGTATTGACGACGAGTGAACGTAAATTGGTCAAGATACCTTCATCAAATTGTGGATACGTGATGTAGAGATGCTGTGACACGACAAACGACAAGATACTATCTCCGAGAAATTCGAGACGTTCGTTTGATTCAAGCGGTTCTTTCGCTTCATTTAAATAGGAGCGGTGGATAAATGCTTGTTGGAAAAGCTTTTGATTATTAAATTCAGGTAGGTTGTTCATATTATTTATTTTTCTGTCATGCTGAATTTATTTCAGCATCCCCAATTACTATTTTGTAAATATGGGATCCTGAAACAAGTTCAGGATGACAATTATTACTTTTCTTTGGTACTTATTTTTCCGAGTACTCCATTAATAAATGAAGGACTTGTTTCGTTGGCATATTCTTTGGCTAGTTCTACTGCCTCATCTATTATGACATTTTGTGGTGCTTTCTTGTCAATTAATAGTTCAAAAAGAGCAAGCCTCAGGATCGCTAAGTCAACTTTATTGATTTTCTCGACAGGATATTCAGGCGCGGCAGCTTGGATTTTTTCATCAAGGAATGTTACTTGCTTGAGTATCTCACGGCTTTCAGGGCTGACTTCTTGACTATGAAATTGTGCACTGAAAAGTTCTTGCACAAGATGCTGTCTTCTTTTGTGTCTAGGGTCGTGGGACGTCTTCATAG
>JACDET010000036.1:14235-15282 GCA_013816255.1 Candidatus Levyibacteriota bacterium
GTACGAATGTATGCAGATTCGTACTGATTAGTATGGGTGATTACTTACGGGAGTGTAATCTCGCATGCGAATTATTACGAATTTGCTGCTGCTTGGTGTTTTGGCTGTTTTACTTGGATCACTTGGACGCCTTTGTAAAATCCGCAAGTTGCGCAAACTGAGTGAGATATTTGTGGTGCTTCACAATTTGGGCATACAATAGAAGCATTTACCGCAAGCTTAATATGATTGCGTCTTTTTCCCTGACGTGCCCGTGAATGTCTTTTCTTTGGTTCGTGTGCCATATAATGAGCGTCTAGCTGCTAGCGTTTAGCGTCTAGAAAGTTTCTATCTTGTATTTTAGCGTATTTACGCCCAGCTTGCAAGCCACAACTAGTTGCATAGTTGTGGTATGAACGTATTGTTTTTTTATAGATATACGCTACTATTATGCTATTGTGAGTGAGCAAACATATATCTTTATAGCCGGTGGAATTGGGATTACTCCTTTTCGGAGTATGGTAAAAGATCTTGTGGACAAGAAGAAAAAGATTGCTATAACGCTTTTTTATCAAGCGCACGATGAGTCCGAGCTTTTGTTTGGGGATTTATTTGCTGAGGCAAAAGAGACTATCGGATTGCAAACGGTTTACCTCTTGCAAAAACCACCAAAAGATTGGCCTTTCCCAACAGGTCATGTCACGCAAGAACTTCTCGAAAAGTACGTTCCTCACTATCTTTCAAGTCTCTATTATGTCTCCGGTCCCCAATCAATGGTTACATCATACAATGCTTTCCTTGAAAGTCTTTTTATACCTTCTGAGCACATCAAGACTGATTTATTTACTGGATATGCTTAGACAAAATGGTTGACACTGTTGAGAAAAGTGCGTTACACTATGGATGGAATGAATACATCGCAGCGATCTCCGCGAACCAATGCTCTTATCATTGCAGGTGTCATACTGTTGAGTGGTTTTATGGCATATAATTTCATCGGCCGACAAATGACACAATTAGCAGGTAAATCCTACAGACCGCCTGTTATCACTCCGACACAAATACTCT
>JACDET010000037.1 GCA_013816255.1 Candidatus Levyibacteriota bacterium
CTTCTTGATACCAGCGAACGTCAGTATGCCCATGTCGTTTGGAAAGTTTACTTTTATCAGGATTGCGAAGAAGCGGTGTATGGAAAAATAATGGAACCTCCCAACCGAAATATTGGTAAAGGAGTACATGCTTTGGCGCAGATGATATCCATTCTTCACCACGTACAATATGGGTAATTCCCATCTCATGATCGTCGACAACTGCTGCGAGATGATACGTCGGATACCCATCAGATTTGAGAATGACTTGTTCTGTTACTTGCTCAGGTGCAAATGTGATCTCTCCACGGATTTCATCATGGACAACAACTTCACGACTCTTATCAACGCGCATACGGAGAATCCAATCACCTCTGGTAATCATTTCTTCAATTGTCTTTGGAGGAGTCTCACTTGTTTCAGCAATCTTTTTCTCTGAGTCTGTCGAAGGGTTATGGGTATAATCTTTCTTCTGTCCTGCATCAGCTTTAAGATAGTACGCAAAATAAGCAAGATCGCGGTCTACTAATTCCTGCGCGTACTTATGATATATCGCCAAGCGCTCAGACTGACGGTATGGACCAAACTTTCCAACTTTTCGCACACTTTCATCCTCAGATAACCCAAACCAATCAAGTGCATCCAAAATAACTTCTTCAGCTCCTTTGACAAATCGTGCTCTATCCGTATCTTCAATGCGTACGAGAAACTGCCCGTTATGCTTGTGAGCAAAGGCATAATTGAATAAAGCTTGATAAATCGTGCCAATATGCGGATATCCTGTCGGACTTGGAGCAATACGTGTTCGAACCATTATTGCATTATAGGTAAAATTTGCCCTATACTCAAGTAATGACCCTACATTCCACTGCTGAATTTTTGAAAAAAGCCGGTATTGTCTCCTCGATTGGCTTGGGCGTGATCATTATTGGTGTTATTTTCTTTAGAATTGGTATCGTTGTGAAGAATATTCTCTTTCCTCCATCAATAGCACCGGCCAATCAAGCATACGGTAAAATCCCTTACTTAGAATTTCCACAGAGCACAATTGATACTGACTTTACCTATACCGTCGATACACTTACGGGCACGTTGCCAGAATTACCTGACCGCTTAGTTATTTACCCGCTCGTGAATAATCCGCCAAACCTACTCAATCTTGAAGCAGTGAAGCAAAAGGTAGTCGCACTTGGATTAGTCGATAAAACAGGGAATATTTTGCCCGAAGTCCCGTTGGGTGGTCCAAGCTATGTATGGACTGAGTTGACAGGAATCGAACGCAAAGTAGTTTTCGATATTGTTTCTCTCAACTTCACGCTTACATCAGAATATCTTGGATCAAATACTGTACTGCGGGCGACCCGTTTAGGAAACGAAGATCTGGCAATACAAACAGTTCAAGAGTTCCTCACAGCCATACAATCTCTTCCTGAAGATATTACAATAGAGAGGACAAAAGCTCCAGATCCTGAAATTAAGTATGCAACAACACCGCAACTCTTTTCCATTGGAAATAATGAATTGATTCCAACGACAAGTCTCTCAAGTACGCAAGTTATACGCGTTGATCTTTACCAAAAAGATATCGAATATAAACTAACAGCAGGCAAAGATGAAGATCTTGAAGCATTTGAAGATTTTGAAATGAAAATGCCAATTCTTTACCCACGCCCTCCGTATTCTACAATGAACTTTTTGGTTGCCTCAGGAGTGAGTGCTCCTGAAGTTGTGTCTGCAATCTATAACCACCAGTCAATTAACCTAGAATCTAAACCGGAAGCAGAGGAAACCCCAACGTACCCGATTAAAACAGCGCAACAAGCATTTGAAGAACTGCAATCGGGTAATGGATATGTTGCAGCGTATAGTGGCGCAGATAGCCAAATCCTAGTAAATAAGGTGTACTTAGCATATTACATTGGCGAAACAGTACAAGAATACCTGATGCCAGTTATTGTCTTTGAAGGACCAAATGGTTTCTTCGCGTATGTCTCAGCTGTTGAAGACCAAGCACTTGAATAAGATTTAACATTTATTCCTGTGGTACTGGAGGCATAACATACTTAACATTTTCCTCAATAAAGTTCATCAAGATATTTGTGTCAGAGAAGCGGTTACGGCTTTGCATTACAACAATAATGTAGGTGTGACCATTCTTGACAGTTGAGGTGACAAGTACCTCTCCAGCGCCTTCTGTAGTACCTGTTTTAATGCCAGTTACACCCTCTGTCCCCAGCAACCTGTTCAAGTTGTTTAGTGGATACTGCCGCGTCAGACTCCTATTACTAATTAATTTATATTTGGTGGACGTAATGTCTACAAAAGTCGGATTTGTTATAGCATAAGAAGCTAACCGTGCCAAATCGACGACTGTTGTATAATCACCATCATCATCAAGTCCTGAAGCATCTGAGAAATGGGTTTTGCTGAGATTAAGAGATGCAGCTTTCTCATTCATTTTTTGTACAAAAGCCTCTGCACCTCCAGGATAGTTATCAGCAACTGTTTGCGCCGCGTCATTTGCTGAAGGGAGCATCATCGCATATAATAAATCACCGAAAGCAAACTGATCTTCTCGAATCAAACCAAGTCCCGATCCTTCAACGCCGACAGACTTTACCGTCAACTGATCATCTTGCTTGTAATAGTCCAACCCTGTCAAAGCAGTCATAATTTTGGTCGTTGATGCCATAGAGAACCGCAACCCCGGATTTTTGGAAAAGAGAATGACTTGTGAATCCGCATCAACGATGATCGCGGCATTTGCGGTAACTTTAGGCAATGCGAGTGCCTCTACAAATGGATACGGATTGAGTTTGGTATTCACACTTGAAGCATGAAACTCTTCCTCGGCAATTGTTGTAAACATCTGACTATTTACGACATTAAGCGTTATCAAAATCATGAGGAGTATCAAAGGAAAAAGTATAAGTTGGATATCAGATTCGTTTTGTTTAACAAATTTCCGCAACCCTCTATGCCTTTTAAGAAATGCTAGGTTATGCAAAGGAACATGTTTGGAAGGGAGGTTAATTGTACGTAATTTCTTTTGGAGGGATTTAATGACGTTTTCCAGCTGTTTGCGAAAAGGCTTTTTATCCTTACTTGTTTTGGGTTCAGCGGTAAAAATAGTTTTTTCTACATATTCCGGCAGAGATACAGGACGGCTTTTAGCCTCGACACTTGCGTGCTTACTTGGTTTTGCCTTTTTGTACTTCCTTATTTTTTTCTTCGATGACACTAAATCTTTCATCAACACGCTCCAATACTATTACTATAATTGTAAGGGTTTCGAGCACAAATGAAAAGCAAGATTATTTCTTTGGGGCAACTTGTAATCCGAGTTCTTTCAATTGTTCCTCTGATACTGCTGATGGAGCATCCATGACTGCAGTTCTTCCTGTTGAAGTCATTGGGAAAGCGATAGCTTCTTTGAGTGATGTCTCGCCACCAAGAAGCATCACTAGGCGGTCTAAACCTAATGCAATACCACCATGCGGTGGTGTCCCGTATGAAAAAGCTTCGAGCATGTGTCCAACACTTTGTTCTGTTTCTTCCTCTGAATACCCCATGATCTTGTAGGTAGCCTTCAGGAGATCAGGACGGTGAGCACGGATACTTCCACCACCCGCTTCAAATCCGTTACAGACTAAATCGTATTGTGTTGTTGTAATCTGCTCTATATTTTTGCCTTCTAATAACCAATCGATGTGTTCAGGGATGGGCATACTAAATGGGTTATGTGTAAATGTCCATCCACTTTTACCATCACGTTTTTCTGCTGCATCTTTCTGGTCAACTTTTTTGAAGAAAGGGAAATTCACAACCCATGCAAATGCCAAGACATTTTCTTCTTTCTCTTTATCTGTCCGAAGATCGAATTTATCAGCACCATACTTTTTCATTGCTTCGTCGTATGTGATAACTGGGAACGTATCAGCTTTAAGTTTGCCTCCAACTGCTTTAACAGCTGTTTTTACGACATCCTCAACCGTTTGCATCACGTCGTCGCGATTTACAAAACTCATTTCAAGATCAACTTGTGTATGTTCAAATCCACGGTCAGCACGCAAATCTTCATCCCGCAAGCAATGCGCGAATTGGAAATATTTTTCAAAACCTGCTGTCATTAATAACTGCTTGTACTGTTGTGGACTTTGCGGCAATGCATAAAACTTTCCTGGTTGAAACCTCGATGGAACGAGAAAATCCCGTGCGCCTTCCATCGTTGATTTGATAAGCATAGGTGTTTCTATTTCGATAAACTCTTGTCCGAGTAATGCTGAACGGATAGCATTGGAATATTGTGAACGCATGCGGATAACTTTTTGCATTCTGTCACGTCGTAGATCCAAATATCGATATTTTAGACGTACTTCTTCGCTCATTTCATGCCCATCAGTATCGATCTGAATTGGCAACTCTTCAGCTTTATTAAGGATTGTGTAATCATTCACTGAAAGCTCAACTGTACCTGTTGGTATGTTGGGATTAATCATTCGCTCCGGACGCGCCTTGACCAAACCATGCAGTTCTACAACAGATTCTGTCGTGAGTTCTCCCATTTTGCCAAATCCAACACACTGAATAATGCCTGTTCTGTCACGAAGATCTATAAAAGTGAGTTTTCCATGATCACGTTTTGTTGCAACCCATCCTTTGAGGACAACTTCTTTATCGACATGCTTTGGAGTTTCACCAATAAGTAATCTATCAGTCTTTTTCATAATGTTTATCTGCTGCTTATCATACCTCAAAAACACTCTATTGACAAGGAGGAGCTACTTACAATATACTTACATTAAGTATATGCAAACATATCAATCTTGCCGCCACAATTTTATGATTAAGAATCTCCTCACCCTTTGGGTGAATGGGAGATTGGTGACGTGAAGATACAAGTAAAATAACTTCTAAAAACCAATCTCCTCAAAGTAGGAGATTTTTTTTTGGAAAGAAGACAAAAATATGACAACTACCGAACGACCAAGACAACAAGATATAGATGCCTTTTCATCAAGGAGACTTGCTCCGTGGAGAGTAAAGCCAGCGCAACAAACTCCTCCTGAGGAAACGTATCACCTACCAAATGGAGTTTCTGGATCAATGAAAGAACTCTTACATGATCCTATGCAAGCAACCAGAAGTATTCGTGGCGCACAAACTGTTATGAATGCTTTATATGACATAACAAATGTAGACTCTAGTAGTAGAGAGACCATTGCTAAAAATACTTTAAAAAATAGAATGGCGATAGTACGAGATATTTTCAAACCAGATTCTCGTGAAACGTTAGAACAAGCAGAAAATAAAGCAGCGAGCATGATCAAAACTGCAGCGACTATTTACAACCGAGGTAGATCTGATTTACCGTTAAGAAAATAAATTAGTGATTTTGGATATCTTTTACCTTTAATTGCAACTTCGTATTCCCATTCCAAGTATTCTCATCAAGCACATACGCAACATCTACTTTGTCGCCTACTTTTAATTCTGCCGAGAGTTCCCCCATACCAAACGCAATTGCTTCAAAGCTTTTTCCATCTTGCGATACCATGAGCTTGAGATGATTAGACTCTTTGCCAAGTAAGCGAATGTTTTCTATTTTTACCCCTCGGGTTGCAAAAACAGGCTCTGCATTTCCCATACCAAAAGGTGCCATTTGCTGCAGACTTTGGTAGAGCTCTTCATCAAGTACTGCAAAAGGTAATTCTAGATCAATCTTCAAACTCTTTGTTAATATATCTGTACTTAATAATTCAGAAGCACTCGTTTCTAAGATTTCCTGTAACTGAGCAATCTTTGCAGTCTCGATTGAAAATCCAGCTGCCATTGGATGTCCACCCAATGTGAGAAAATGCTCATGATGCGATCTGAGAAACTTTACGATATCAAATCCGCTGACAGAACGTACGGAAGCTTTACTCGTCACTTCACCAAGGGATAACACAATTGCTGGGCGATAAAATGCCTCAACTAATTTCCCTGCAATCAATCCAATCACTCCCTCCTGATACGTTTCATGCCCAATAATTAAAATATTCTTGATTCCTGATTCTTGATTCTTGATTCCTTCTATCGCATGCGCTGCTGCTTCTTTCAAAAGAAATTGCCGCTCTTTATTAATTAATTCTAATTGAGAGGCTAACTGAACAGCTCTACTTTTGTCCTTTGTACATAATAAACGCAAACTATCCATCGCAGACGCAAGACGCCCTGCAGCGTTCAAACGTGGGCCGATGATGTACCCTATATCATAGACACCGATTGCGTCTTGTTTGATTCCTGACTGCGTAAAGAGCGCTACCAACCCAATTCGGGTAGTTGTCCGCAGCTTTTCCAAACCGTACATAACAATCGTTCTATTTGCACCAGTTAGAGGCACAAGATCAGCAACCGTCCCCAATGCTGCAAGCTCAAGATGTCTATCATCATCTAGTGTCATCCCGAGCGAAGTCGAGGGATCTCTTACCACTGATCTTTCAGGTTTACCCGTTGTATGAGATTTCTCGGCTTCACTTTGCTTCGCTCGAAATGACATTTGTCTTAATTCTTTACTCAATAAATACGCGACTCCCGCACCACAGAGATTTGTTGTATGCACGATTGCATGGGCTTTGGGTTCTATTTCACCAACAGTGTGATGATCAGTAATGATGACATCTATCCCCTGTTCATTGGCGAAATCAACAGCTTTATGAGCTACAATTCCATTATCTACAGTGATAATCAAACGCGTATTGGGAATTTGCTTTCGAAGATTGGTGATTCCTTTTATAGAAAGCCCATATCCTTCATCGATTCTGTTTGGGATATACGGCAAACACTTTGCTCCAAGTTCATGAAGTGTCTCCCAAAGAATCGCGCTTGCGGTAATCCCATCAACATCATAATCACCAAAAACAACAATCTGTTCTTGATCAACAGTTGCCTTTTTAATCCGTTTCAGTGCCTTTTTCTGTTGATCTAAATCAATCCCAACCGACTTTGCGGTGACATCGGTGAGTTTGGGCGAGAGGAATGTATCGACATCCTTTTTCTTTTCCAGCCCACGATTCTTTAATAAAACAGTAACGAGGGCATCTCCTCTTAATTCTTGATTCTTAATTCTTGATTCAGAAAGAATCACCCATCTTTTGTTTGTTGGCATGGTATACCCCTTCACTTTCAAAATATAATTTATAATACCTAACGGAGCTTTAAATGGCAATACGCAGAAAAGATACTTATAAAAGCTTTTCTATTTTGAAAGTTACGGTAGGCATATACAATTTTGAATTTAAAGCGGAGTGGTATATAATTTTACCAGCATGAAGCAACAAGTACCAGTCGAAATACAAAAGATCTATGAGCAGTTCCGTACTGCCGGATTCAAGCTCTACATGGTAGGCGGTTCCGTCAGAAATATATTGTTATATAAAGAGGATGCATTAAAAACAATTAAAGACTGGGACATGACAACCGATGCCACGCCTGAAGAAATGATGCAGCTTTTTCCTGAGGCATTTTATGATAATGCATTTGGTACCGTTGGTATTCCAGTTAAAAGTCTTATTGAGACAGAACATCCTGGCGTTGTTGAAATAACAACGTTTCGTACAGAACGCGGCTATACTGATCGCCGTCATCCGAGTGAATTAACATGGGGAAAGACAATTGAGGAAGATCTTGCACGGCGCGATTTTACAATGAATGCAATTGCTATCGAATTCAAAGGAGACGTTGCTGAAATTAATACCGATCATCTCATTGATCTTTACGACGGGCAGAAAGATATTGCAAATCGTGTTATACGAACCGTTGGCAATCCTTTAGAACGCTTCAAAGAAGATGCGCTTCGTCTCATGCGCGCAATTAGATTTGCAGCCCAGCTTGGCTTTCAGATCGAAGATAAAACGCTCCAAGCAATTACCATTGACGCAGTACTTCTAACTGAAATTGCACACGAACGAGTGCGGGATGAGCTCTTAAAACTCCTCTCGAGTGAATATCCATATGAAGGAATTATGTTACTCAAGAATACAAATTTACTCCAGCATATTCTTCCAGAGCTGCTTGAAGGTATTGGAGTCTCACAAACCAGACCCGGACGACATCATAAAGATGATGTTTTTACACACAATGTACTTTCACTTAAGTTCTGTACCGGAACTGATCCCATTGTTCGTTTCGCGACACTAATCCATGACGTCGGCAAACCGCGGGTTGCAGCGCCAGATCATGAGGGATTTGTTATTTTTCATAATCATGAAGTTACCGGATCAAGAATGGCATATGCAATTTGTGACAGATTACGTTTTTCGAAAAAGCAGCGGGAGAAAGTGGTAAAACTCATCCGCTGGCATATGTTCACAGTGGACGAGCATATCACTGATAGTGCGGTCCGGAGATTTATCAGACGAATTGGTGTGGAAAACGTCAAAGACATGATGGATCTTCGTGTCGGTGACAGACTCGGTGGCGGGACACAAACTGCTGAAAGTTGGAGATTAAAGTTATTTAAAAAACGCGTTGAAGAGCAACTAGCCCCAGCACCATTTTCGATTAACGATTTAGCAATTGATGGGAATGATATTATGAAAGAATTAGGGATTAAACCAGGAAAACATATTGGAGAAATGCTTGAAAAATTATTTGAGGAAGTTGATGAAGATTTGGGGAAGAATACAAAAGAGTATTTACTAAAACGCGTAAGAGAGCTTTAATATAGTACTACTACTGAACTAAACCCTTGATTCTATCTCTAACTCTGTGATTTACTCGTGAGGCTTTATCTGCTCTTACTGCATCTACTGCTAAAACAGTCGCTCCACTAAAGCTTGCACCAGCTCCAGCTAGATCTTTATGTACTGTAGCAATCGCACCAAAAACGATTAATGATAAAGAACCCCATCCTCTAACTGCTGCTGCTCTCACTCTTTCTGTTCTTGATGTGTCATAACTTTTAACAGCGGCATCAACACTAGAAAATATAAGAGTCGCGCCCTTACCTTGTGCAATTTCTACTGCTCCATCTTTTTTTAGAGAAACAGCTGGCAAATCTTCTTCATGAACACGCATTGTATGTAGCGGATTCCAGTTCTTATCCGGATTATTTCTTAGATCAGCAAAATTATCTGTTACAAGCGTACGAAAATCAGCAACAGCGTTCCCTGCATCTTTTAAACGAGTTAATCTTGGTCTTTCCATGCATAAATTATATACTATGAGACTTAATCTGTCAATAGTTAATCTTATAGGCTATTTAAGGGTGGTTTTTAGTGATTGTATAGAAGTGCAATACGCACATCTTTTTGCTTGTAGAGGAATTTCACTCAAACATTCACTACATTTCTTGGAAGTTGGATCAAGTGTGTTTTTATTTTTTTGCATGTTAGCCAAAAATTTGGTCATAGGCGTAACAACAAAGAAATAGATTACAGCTGCATTAATAAAGAACGCAATTAAGACATTTAAGAAATCTCCAATGAGAAACTTACTTCCATTGATAGTAAATGAAAGCATAGAAAAGTCTGGCTGGCCACCTATTGCTCCGATAAATGGCGTAATAATGTCTTTAACCAAAGCATTAACAACTGCTGTAAATGATGCACCAATAACGATACCAACTGCCAGATCAACTGCGTTTCCTTTAAGAATAAATTGTTTAAAGCCTTTAAACATTTCGCTTACCATAGCTGTATTATAACTTTATTTAGCTATTTAATAAATAGTGTCGTATGGCTTGCATTTTTTTCTGTTACTATTATAATAGTAAATGCTGAGTAAGACTTGCCCTTTTTCTCGCATGTTTCTGAAATACACATTATTATGAAAAAACTTCATAGCAGATAATCCGCTCGTATCTACCAGACTTGCAACCAAACGGCAGTACAACTCACACACTATAATTATGTTTAATACTATTCCGAAAGGACCACTTTCATTTGGTCTTTATATCACAAAGTTTCATAAGAAATGGGCACTAATGGCACTCATTAGTGTTTTTATTGCGACAGGATTTGATCGGTCTTCAGTCATTATTCTCAAGAATCTCACTGATTCCATTACTATGGATACTATTGTTATGGGAGACGTTTGGTTCTGGGCAATTGCGTACCCTTTGGTACTTTTAGCTGCACATCTCTTCTGGCGTTCAAGTGGGTTTATCGGTATGCGCTGGTTCATGAACTTTCGTACGTCATCGTATCAGGCACTTTATAATTATATAACGCTTCACAGTAAAGATTTTTTTAGTTCGCGGTTTGCTGGTGCGTTAACCAACAAAATGAGTAATGCCGTTGATGGCACTGAAAGTATTTTTGAGACGATACTATGGCAATTTATTCCTCTTTTTATTGGACTTATTTGGTACGTTATTATTGCATGGAACGAAAGTTATTTATTGGGGCTCATTATTGCGGTGTGGGCCACAATTTTTGTTACTCTGAATATGTGGTTTGCGAAAAAGTTACAACCGCGTTCATATAAATCAGCCGAAGCAGTATCCAACTTGAAAGGACGGATTGTTGATTCACTCGCAAATATTTCACTCGTTCATGAATACGCAAACGTCAAAGGAGAACGGAATTATATTTTAAGATATATACATAAACACCGTGAAGCGGGTTTATTACAGTGGTCTCTAAGTGAATGGATACTTACCGTTAATGGAATTCTCATTTTTCTCTTTGTACTTTTAATGGTCGGAACATCAGTATCGCTCTTGCAAAGTGGCGCAATAAGTGTTGGTTCAGTTGTCATGGTTATAGCAATCGTCAGTAACCTGTATGGGCAGTTTCTCTTTATTGGTCAGGAGATGCGCGACACTGCAAAATATTACGGCCAGGCAAAAGAGGGATTGCATGAGATATTACATGAACACACGATTACTGATGCACCAAATGCTAAGAAAGCAGACATTAATAAAGGTGAAATCAAAATTGATAGTATTGATTTTCAATATGAAAATAAAAAGATATTCACTAATTTTTCACTTCACATTCCAGCAGGGCAAAAAGTTGGATTTGTCGGACGGAGTGGTGCCGGAAAAACAACATTTGTTTCACTCCTTCTCAGACACTTTGAAGTTAACCAAGGAAACATTTTACTTGATGGACATAACATCTCACAAATTACACTGCATAGTTTGCGTCGCGCAATCGCTTTTGTTCCGCAAGACACAAGTCTTTTTCATAGAAGTATTCGTGAGAATATTCGCTACAGTAATGAACATGCAACAGACGAAGCAGTTATACTCGCTGCGCAAAGAAGTGAGGCAAGTGAATTTATTGAAAGTCTCCCTCACGGGTACGACACATTAGTTGGAGAACGAGGAGTCAAGCTTTCAGGCGGTCAAAGGCAACGGATTGCGATTGCACGTGCATTCCTGAAAGATGCACCAATTGTGATTCTCGATGAAGCAACCAGTAGTCTGGACAGTCAAAGTGAACATGCGATTCAAGATTCAATCGAAAAACTGATGAAACACCGAACAGTTATTGCAATTGCGCACAGACTTTCGACACTCAAAAAAATGGATCGCATTGTCGTTATCGCAGATGGTAAAGTGATTGAGGATGGTCTACCGGATGAACTGCTTAAAAAACCAAATGGTGTGTTCAAAAATATGTGGGATCATCAAGTCAACGGATTTATCATTGATGACTAATTATGTCATTCCTGCGTAGGCAGGAATCCAGCTCCATATAAATTCATTTCTGATATAATACATGTATGACCAAAGCAGAACTGAGAGACGAACTGAAAAAATCAATGCTTGCCCGGGATAGTGAAAAAACATCTGTGCTTCGTATGGTGATATCTGCGCTTGGTTATTACGAGATTGAAAAAGGGGGAGCCAATTATGAAGCAACCGATGAAGATGTTAAAGCAGTTCTGCAAAAGCAAGCAAAACAGCGACGGGATTCAATTGAGCAGTTCAAAGCCGGTGGACGAGATGATTTGGTACAAAATGAGTCAAAAGAACTTGCTTTGATTGAAGCATATCTTCCGGCCCAAATGGGTGAGGAAGAAATATCCAAACTCGTTGCAGAAGCAATCGCATCAACAGGCGCAACCAGTGCACAAGATATGGGAAAAGTCATGGGTGCGCTTATGCCAAAGACCAAAGGCAAAGCTGATGGAGGACTCGTAAGTAAAATCGTCCGTGAGAAACTTCAGTAATGTATTTCACTTCAGTCAATCTTCTTTTGAAAACACTTTTGCTATTGAGGATTTATAAAAATCAGGAATGTTAAGACTATCTAACTCATCTGGGGCGAATTGTTGAAATTCTGCTTTACCGCCTTCGCCAATAAATTCAAAGTCTCCAACTTTTTTAACAACTTCACAAAGGTACGTAACGACTAAAACTCCGTGAGATTCGTCAATTGATTGTTTTACTGTGTATATATGCGCTTGTCGTAGCTCTAATACGTTTACAACGTATCCAAGTTCTTCCTGCATTTCGCGTATGACTGTCTGCTCAGGCTGTTCTCCTTCTTCTAGTTTTCCTCCTGGTAACTCCCATTCTTCTCTTTCGTTTTTACGAAGCCACACTTTGCCGTTTTCGATGACAAGTCCTTTGACAGAAACCGGAACTATGTATGTATCAATCATTTTAACCAGCCTTTTATTTTATCAAGCATTGAAGTACCTTGGGAGATAGGTTGTACAGTTATTCCATTCCCTTCTTGTGCTTGTATTTGTGCGGCTTGCTCCGGCGTAATTTGCAATTGATCTTGCGGGATTGGAGGTAAGGATTGTGCAGCATTATGTTGCTGTATTGCTTGTTGGACAACGCCACTCGTGAACAAGTCTCGTACTTTTGTCTGCATCAAGGTATTATCATCTGTTTTTGTTAATAACTGTTGGAACTGTTCAGGATTCAGATTCATGCCTTTCATAACGATTCCTTGCGCTTGTGGGTTGCTATGCAAAATTTCTCCAAGCGTTTGGTCAAGAATACCATGATGCTCTGAATTTAGATTGATCGGGACAGGTTGATTTGTATCTGCTTGCGGTAATTGTGGAGGTATATCAGCCATTACTGATAGTATACCATGATAAATTATGCTTTGAGTCGTGCTCTTCTTTTATCAGCCCATTCTTGCCAAGCAACGAGGAGTGGTGCCGCGTTAAAGATGGAAGAATATGTACCGCTAATCAGACCAATAATCATTGCGACAATGAACCAGCGGATTGTTTCACCACCAAATATAAGTAAGGTGACCAATACGAGTAAGGCCGTTACTGATGTATTCAGTGAACGGACCATGGTTTGGAGAATTGAATCATTTACAACTTGCGCAAAAGGAGCCTCAACATTTCGTCGCAAGTTCTCGCGAATTCTATCAAAGACGACTATTGTGTCGTGGACTGAGAAACCAAGTACTGTTAATAATGCAGTGACAAAAAGACTATCAACTTCAACTCCCAAGAAATGCCCTAGTAGTGAAAATACACCAATCACAAGTAATGCATCATGAAGTAAGGCTGCAACGGCACCCAAACCGAATCTCCAAGAACTCACTGGCTTGCGGACACCACGGAAAGACCAGGCAATATAAAAGACGATTAGGAGTGATGAAATTGCTATTGAACTGAGAGCATTAATTGCGGTTTCTTGCCCAATGATAGGTCCAATTGTTTCAAACTGTTCCTGGCTTACATCCCCTGTTGTCGTACGAAGATCAGTAAGTATTGCAGCACTCTGCTTTTCATTAAGCGGTTTGGTTCGTATAATAACCTGATCATCAGACGGCTGCAACGTTACAATCTCAACATTATTTTCTTCAAAGACACTACGGATTTGCTCTGCCTTTTGCTCATTAACCGTTTGTGGATATTGCAGCACTAGTCTGGATCCGCCCGTAAAATCAATTGAAAGCTTGAGTCCCCATAATGCCAAGGAAATAAGCCCCGGAATGATAATCAGAAGCGAAAATGCAAAGTACCAATTTTTATGACCAATAATGTTTAACATAGTTTAGGTTTTAGGGGTTAGGGTCTAGGGCTTAGGGATTAATAAGAATTATATTTTAATTCTCCTAAACCCTAGACCCTAACCCCTAGTCCCTTTTATAGAATATCTGTAATAATGTTTTCGTAACAAAAATTGCTGAGAATATCGAGATAATGATACCAAGTGCCAAGGTAAATGCAAAGCCCCTGACAACTCCTGTGCCAAAGTAAAAGAGTACAGAACTTGTGATCAGACTTGCGACGTTTGAATCCCTGATTGAAAGCCATGCTCTCGAAAACCCAAGATCAACCGCAGCGGTGTGTGAACGTCCACGGCGGAGTTCCTCTTTCATGCGCTCAAAGATAAGAATATTGGCATCAACAGCAATACCGACTGACAGAATAAATCCAGCAATACCTGCAAGGGTTAAGGTAACAGGAATAAGCCTGAATAAGGTTAATAGGATGAGTGAATAAATGAACAACGCGATACTTGCGATAATTCCTAGTCTTCCATAGAGAGAGATCATAAAGATGACAATAACGATGAAACCAAAGATACCCGCGAGTAAACTCTTTTCGACAGATTCTTGTCCAAGTGTTGCACCAACTGCCCGCTGTTCAAGAACAGTTAAAGAAACTGGAAGTGCGCCTGCATTGAGTTGAATTTGTAAAGTATTTGCCTGTTGGGTTGTATAATCTCCAGTGATGACAGCACTACCACCAAAAATCGGTTCATTTACCCGAGGTGCTTGTATCAACTGGTCATCAAGAGCAATTGCCAAAATTTTATCTACATTACGCTCAGTTATATCACCAAATTTATCGGCTCCTTCAGTCGTAAATTGCAGTTCAACCTGTGGCTTGCCTGTACTTGGATCAAAAACAACATTTGCTTGCTTCAGATCATTTCCATTTAATTCTGTTTGTTTTGCATTTGGTCCTAACAGTTGCTGAACGCCAAGGGGTTTGCCTTCAGTAGCGGTGAGCGCTGATTCTGAAGCTGTTTCTGCTGAATCTGTCGCAACCGGTGCTCCTGCTTCCCAAAAGGTGAGAAGCGCTGTCTGTCCAACAAGCTGCACTGCTTGATTAACATCAGTAATTCCCGGGATCTCAACAAGAATGCGGTATTCATTACCTGCTTTTGAAGTCTGTACAACCGGTTCTGAAACACCCAAAAAGTTAATACGTCTCTCAATAACTTCCTTGGCTGAATTTAAAGCCGCATCGCGCTGATTTTCAGCAACATCTTTCATATTTGCCTGTAATGTAATACTTGTTCCACCTTGGAGATCAAGCCCTTTCCTAAGAGATAAATCGCGTCCAAAGAAGTTCATAAACGGCAACCC
>JACDET010000005.1:0-22543 GCA_013816255.1 Candidatus Levyibacteriota bacterium
TCCGGTGCCACTTTCAAAACTGCTGCTACTTCAAGTGTCTCTTCTCCCCGGATTAATGTAATAGTAATCGTATCACCGATTTTCTTTTGCGATATAAAGCTAGACAATGGCGTATCCTCATTAATTTCTTTACCGTCAATTTTGGTCAAGACATCTTCCGGCTTAATTCCAGCTTCCTCAGCTGATGAACCTGCGATGACTTCCTGCACGAAGGCTCCTTGCGGCAAATCATTTATCCTTGCGACCTCTTCATTCACAATCCGATACGAGACGCCTAAGTAAGGCCGTTCGAACATACCTGTTTCATTAAAGTTATTCAGTGATTCTTTAATGACATTAATAGGGATCGCAAAGCCGATGTTTTGCCCACTTGCTGACACTGCTGTATTAATACCTATGACTTGTCCTGTTGCATTAAAGAGCGGTCCCCCACTATTCCCTGGATTTATAGCAGCATCTGTTTGGATGACGTTATCAAGCCTTTCAACAGCACCTTCGTACGGACTGCCGGCAGTAATACCTCGCCCTAATCCTGAAATAACACCCGTTGTCACACTATTTCTAAATTCCCCGAGCGACGTACCGATTGCTGCAACATATTGACCTGCTTGCAGTTTAGATGAATCACCGAGCTCAAGCACTTTTAATTGCTCGCCGGGATTTTGTGCCAAGTCAATTTGCAGGAGCGCGATATCATTGAGTGGATCTCTATAAATTCTTTGGACTGTGTATTCTTTATCATTACTGGTAATAATTCGGTATTCAACATCAGGATCAGATACGACATGCTTATTGGTCACAACTAACCCCTCTGTTCCAATAATAAACCCTGAACCAATATCTTGTGGCTCACTTGGGCCCTCTTGCTCTTCACCAGGTAAACCAAAGAATGGACCAAAATCAAACGGCGTTTCGTTGCCTGCGGATGTGTTTGCTGCCGCGACAGTAACCACCGACGGACCGGTTTTTTTGACAATATCAATCGTGACAGACTCTTCAGTTACGACTTTAATATTCTGGTCTGTCTGCTTTGGAGCAAACCTCGCAGTATCTATATTGAAAATTTGTGGGATGTATGTTTGCGCAGCACTGATGAGAAAGAGTACGCCGATGAGAACAAGAATTAATAGTATAAGCCTACGCATAGAATTGTATTGTCACACTGGTTGCTTACATTTAGCTTAAGAACGCCTTAATGAAGTTCAAGCTGACACTTGGGGTTATTTTAACAGTTCTTCGACAGCTTTTTCAAGTTGCACATCGTGGGCCGGATCTTTTGTATCGAAAGGTACCTCAACATCTGGCTTGAGTCCTTGACCATCTTTACCATTTCCTACCCATATACCGTTAGGGGTAAGCCATTTCGCGATTGTGACGTGTAACCCTGCTCCCCCACCCAAATCTTCAGCCTGTTGAATAGTACCTTTTCCAAATGATGTTTCTCCAACTAATTGTGCGCGATCACTATCTCGAAGTGCACCGGCGACAATTTCACTTGCTGACGCTGATCCTTTATTGACAAGAACGACGACTGGAACATCAGTTAATAATCCTTTTCCGGTAACAGGAAACGCGGTTCTTTTCTCATTCTTATCTTCCTGCAAAACAGCTGCTCCTGATGGAACAAATTCTGATGCTATATACACAGCGTCAGTTAAGTAGCCTCCTGGATTGTTCCGCAGATCAAAGACAATACCTTTAATATTTTCATCCTCACTAAGTTGTCGATCAATACTACTTGCCAAGGTCGTCCACTCATCATTGGTACTATCACCAAATTGTGAGAGACGGATATAAATGACATTGTTCTCACCAGCATTTGCCAAACCTTCAGCTTTATCATTTATACCTTCAATGTCTTTGATTTTTTTATTCCAACTTGTAAGACTTTTAACGGTAATTTCATCTCTGACAATTTTAATATCTTTTGGCTCTTCGCCTTCTTTTTGTTGGACACTCAAGATGACTTCTGTTCCTTTTGGTCCACGAATTTTCTCGACAACTTGATTGAGGGCGAGTCCACTGATAAATTGACCATTCACTTTATAGATAACATCTCCGGCTTTGATACCAGCTTTTTTAGCAGGACTACCATCAATAGGAGCAACGACGATAATGTTCTTATCTTTCAATCCAAGTTCAGCTCCAATACCTTCGAACTTCCCAGCTAATCCTTGTTTGAAATCATCATTCTGTGCTGGAGGAAGATACACAGTATATGGATCGTCAAGACTGCTGACCATTCCTTGGATCGCACCATTGAGTGCTTTTTCAGAATTGATAGCATCTTTATCGTAAAAGGTTGTTTCAATCTTTTCGAGAACTTCCCACATACGGCCAGCGTCACCTATTTGGACTGAGGGCGGAGGCTCCTTGCTAGAAACTTCGATTCGGGGTTGATAATTATTCCATGCAAATGCAATTTTACTGACACCAGCAAAGTATCCCAGAAAGCCTGCTATAACGATAAGTAATATGATTCGGAGTTTTTCTGATTTTATCATTGTTAAAATCTATACATTATTGTTCGAGCGTAGTCGAGAACCGATATGCTTCTCGATGCGGGCTTAGCCCTTACTCGAAGAATATATAGATAACCTATGCTTTAAGAAATATAACTGTCCTTGTTTGTGCGTCCAGAATTACTTTTTGACCATGCATTTCTAGAAGTGTTGCAATTGCTTCAGGACTTACTTCCATAACAGGCATTGTTATCTTTTTCTCTCTGAGATATTCGATATCCTGATCTGAGATTGATTGCCCTAAGAATCCTGCTGCGCCTATGCCGAATCCTTTTATAAGAACGTCTCTAGTAAATGTATTTCCAAGTATTATTTTGCCAACGGCATTATTGTCTAAATAGAAGATGACATTGCCTGAACTATTTTCAATAAAGGACTCTTTCAGAACGTAGATCTCACCTTCACCCTTTGTGCCACTTGCTACGCGGGTGCCTGCAACAGCTTTGTCAGTATGTATGACAATTTCCTTATTATTACACAATTGGACAGTGCCATCAACTGGCGAAATCAAATGAGACATGTCGGCCATTTGATCGGTTTGCACGATCAAATTTCCCGTATCGCGCTCGTAACGCAAGATAGTTCCTCCAACTTCACTAGTGATTGATGCTTGTATCTTGCCAAAAAGATTTTTTCTCACCGCAAGCACTTCCCCAGCTTCTATAGTTTCACCCGGATTCTTTTTTATATACTTCCCTGCATTTTTCAAAGCCACCCCAAGTTGCTCAGGAACATTAACAAATTCTTCGACACTTCCTTGGAACTCTGCAAGTATTTGTCCAGGAGTTACCACATCGCCCTCCTTAACAATTGGAGTATACCCATCAGGAAGTTCAAAAGGCAGAGTTGACATAATTTTGTGCTAAGTAATTAGTGCTCAGTGACCAAAAACTATTACATACTATGAGTATAGCAAACACTACGATAATAAATATGTATATTTAATTAAGACGAAGCACTGAAGTCTAAAGGCTATAGTTTAATGAAGAACGGAAAGTGAAAAATAACTTACTTGACGCTAGCAGCTAGAACCTAGCCGCTAACCTATTAGTCTCTATTAACAAATGGCATCAATGCCAAGTGGCGTGCATTTTTGATTGCAGTTGTTAAACGGCGCTGATGTTTTGCGCAAATACCTGAACGTGTCCGTACAACGATCTTGCCGCGGTCTGTGACAAATTTCTGTAGACTTGCTACATCTGAATACCAAGGCATCTTTTTTTCAACACAGAAAAAACATGTCTTTGGTACTGTTATCTTCTTCTTTGGTATCCGTCGTTTTTCAGCCATAATATTTTGGAGCGCTTAGCTTCTAGCTGCTAGGGCCTAGTGATTAATTTACTAGACGCTAGACGCTATTCCCTAGACGCTTAATTAAAAAGGTATATCATCCGGTGCTACTTCTTCATCACTTTTTGGTGATGGAGGTGGCACTTCATCTTTATTTGCGGCCGGTTTCTTTGCCGCAGCTGGTTTTGTTTCTGGTCCTTGTTCAGGATCAAAATTGTCATCTGATGGACCTGCAGCTGGTGCTGATCCGCCTTTGTTATCAAGAAGAATCATATCATCAATGATTACTTCGGTCGTTGTTTTCTGTGCTCCGTCTTGTGCTGTCCAGTTGCGGGTAGATAATCTCCCCTCAACATAAACTTTACGTCCTTTGGTCAGAAATTGACTACAAAGTTCAGCGAGTTTGTTCCAACTGACAATCTTATGAAAGTCGACTTCTTCTCTCTTCTCACCTGCATCTGTTGTCCAAGATCTATTGGTAGCCAAACCAAATGTACAGACAGCGCTTCCAGACGGCGTATATCGCAATTCTGGATCACGTGTTAGATTCCCAATTAACTGTACTCTATTTAAACTTCTGGCCATACTGATTAGGGGTCAGGGTTTAGGGTTTAGGGTTTAGTAAATTACATATTACTAAGCACTAACGACTAAGCACTAACCACTTACTTTGTTCTCAACACGAGATGTCTAATGATACTATCATTTCTTAATATTCTTTGTTCAAAATCCTCTGGAAGTCCGCCTGCTATATGCTTTTCGCGTGCAAGTACTGATGGATCTTCTGCTTCAAGTTCAAGCATCATGAAATATCCTGCGTCTTCTTTTTTGATTGGATATGCCAAAGCCTTTTGACCCCAGTCATGCTGCTTTGCAATTTTTACTTTACCAAGCCATTCGGTGACAGTTTCGATAAGCTTCTTCCGGTCTGCTTCTTTAATAGTAGGACGCAAAACCAAAGCCAATTCATAAGTTCTCATGGATGCTATTGTACCACACGATTCAAGTTGAACTCAAGTAGGAATATATATATCATGATAAAATGAGCCATGTCAAAAACAGAAAGGCAGAGTAATTATGAAGTTAATGAACCAACTTCTAGAACGATAATAAAAGTCCGCGAGCCTAAAAGACACTTAGATGATATTGAAGCACACCTTCGAGCAGTCAGACAAGGTTTAGGTTTATCGCATAATCAACTAGCAAGACAAGCTGGAATGTCACCAAGTGCATTCATAAGGTTTGAAAACGGAAAAAGACGAAGAAATATTGAATATAAAGAGAAAGTCATTGATGCTATCGGCAATATTGCAAGTGAAGACAATGAACATGCTGTGGCAGCAGTAACACTACTAACAGCTTCAGACTTTACTGAACAAGAACGTACACGTGTACAATCTCTGATAGAAGACGCAGCGTTTAGCGGAACAGTTATTTTTAAAGATGGAAGAGTTATAAGAGATCGAGTTTTTAATCAGGTTTCTCAAGCAAACTCTTTCGGTGAAGCTATCTTAAAATTATGTAATGATGCAGGAATAACTCTAAATGATTTAGCTAAGAAGGCAGATATCCACCCAACAATCCTTCAAAAATTGGATAAACGCAAAAGAAAAGTTACATTATTTACAGCAAACAAAGTTATTGACGCATTAGAAATAGAAAGAACTGATAAGGCTGCACAATACTTACGCTTGCATGCGCAAAGTTTAAAACCGATGACGCTAAAAGAACTCAGAACAGTAGAGGCTGGAAAAGTAGTTCAATACCTTCGTACAATTGAGGGATTTGCACGTCCCGAATTGGGAGAAATATTATTTCTTTCTAAAAGCACTATTGAGAATGTAGAAAATGATACGTATAAAACAGTTGTGATTACTAATATTTTTTCTCCATGGCTGGGAGACGATCCCATTAAAGATGTTCTCAAAGTAAAATATTCATCTGGGGTAGTTATTAAAAATAAAGCTTTATTACAACAAGTACTTGACGGGAGGTTTCTATTTGAAGCTGATTTACTTCAAACAGCTTAACTATGCCCCGATCTTGAATTCAATGACATCACCATCTTGAACGATATAATCTCTTCCTTCAAGTCGTGCCTTCCCTACTTCGCGAGCCTTCTTACGACCACCAGTTGTGACGTAATCATCAAATGAAACGACTTCAGCTTTGATGAACTTTTTGGTGAAATCTGTGTGGATTGCTCCCGCGGCATTTGGGGCGTCGGTATCTTTGGCGATTGTCCATGCTTTGACTTCCTTCTCCCCTGCTGTAAGAAATGAGATCAGGCCAAGTGTCTTGTACGCATTTTGAATGAGTCGCTCAAGTCCCGATCGTTCCAAACCTAAATCAGCCAAATATTCTTTCGCTTCTTCTTCAGAGAGTGTTGAAAGTTCAGATTCAATTTTTGCACATATAACAACAATATTGTCATCCTGAACTTGTTTCAGGATCCCCATATACTTCTTTGTAACTTCTGCGATTCCTTCAGGAGAGTATTGATCTTCATCAACATTCAAAACAATTATCTCAGGCTTACTTGATAAGAGAAACAATTCATTTGCAAAAGCCCGTTCATCCTCTGTCAAAGCAATTTCCCGTGCAGGTTTCCCTTCATTCAATCCTGTATACAACTTCTCAACTGCCGATTTCTTCTTGGCATCAGTCTTCACAGCCTTACTATCCCGTTGCTGTTCCACAGTCTGCAAATCAGCAATGATGAGTTCCGCGACAATCACTTCATAATCAGCCTGCGGATCGACAGCGCCCTCTTTGATAACATCAGGATCCTCAAATGCCCGAACCACATGCGCCACAATTTTCACTTCACGGATGTGAGACAAGAATTTATTCCCCAAACCAGCCCCCTCAGATGCACCCTTCACCAACCCCGCAATATCCACAAATTCAATTAAAGCAGACTTAAGTGGAGGCAATCCCCCTAAATTCTCCTCGATCTTTACCACGTCTGCAAGCGTTGACAGACGTTGATCAGGCACAGGCACAATCCCGACGTTAGGTTCAATGGTCGCAAAAGGATAATTAGCCGCCAAAGCCGCCTGCTTTTTGAGGAGTGCATTAAAGAGCGTAGATTTACCGACGTTTGGAAGACCGACGATGCCGACACTTAAATTCATGTTGTCATTATATCAGGTGGCTGAGGGAAACGAAACTAAGAGAAGGTGCAGGCTCCGAATACGCGAAGCGTGGTGATTATACTCGCTGGCCATACATGACACTAAAAGGAATAAGACATGGCTTGATAGGGTTGATGATGAGGTCGTTGTTGAAGGATTGGACGTAGATTTCGCTTCCTTACAAGGTTTTTATAATGGTACAGCATTATAGAGCGGGTTAGGTCACTGTTCCTTACTTATAATAAGTCAAATGACCTGTGAATAACCAACTATGTATACCTATATAGTTATTCACAGGGTGCATCTAATCTTATTCTGAGCTATCTAGCCATGCAGTTGCTTCGCTCTCATCCGAAAAATACCTGGTAGGTACAACTACATCACTGCCTATTTCATCTTTCACATATTGCAAATACTCTTTTGGCATAATAAGAGCTTGTTTTACTGCGCCAACTTTTGTCACGCGCGGATAGAATACTTCATTACGGAATTCTACGTTCTCTGGCGGCAATTGAAATTTGAAATTGGTGGTATCAATAAGTATCTTTGGTGTGCGGTACTCAATAACATAGCCAGCTAAGGTCATTAAGGCGTCTTTAAAGTCTTGGAAAGTCATTTTGTCAGTAGTATCTTTCCAGCGATTAACAATACGGTCTTCGTCTAGTTCAAATTGATAAAATGTTGACTCATAGATTTTCATAATTACTCACCTCCTTTCATAGTTGTTCTTTGTAATATTGTAATGTATACTAACTATAAATTAGTAAAGCTCATAAAGCAAGTACTAACAGCAAGGTAAGTATCAAAATTATGCAATTACCCAAGAATTTACCCCTTCAGGGGGATCTTTATAACCAGCGTTGTCCTGCCAGAGATATAAGCAAACATATTTCAAGTCTGTGGGGATTGACTGTTTTGAGATTACTCAAAGATAACTCAACATTGCGTTTTAGTGGCCTAAAGGCCTCCATAGAAGGGATATCAGATAGAATGCTTTCGCAAACTTTGCGTAATTTAGAGCGAGATGGCATGCTGCAAAGACAGGATTATAAGTTAACTCCGCCAAAAGTAGAGTACTCCTTAACTCAGCTAGGTAATGAATGTGCAGACAGACTTATTCCGCTTTGCGAGTTCATAGAAGATAATATGAATGTAGTTGTTTTGAACCAAATGAAGTATGACGAATCCCCGACAGTGGCTGAGTGGCAGCTAGTAAAATAAAAAACGCCGGTTTTGACGTCTATTTAGGGTACAGTCATCGCCACGCTCCGCGTGTTTTATGCCTGCACCCTTTCATGCTCAAATGTCATATGCTTGATCTTCTCGAGCTCCTTTGCGTACGAAATCTGGTCTTTAATAAAAACTTCATAGTCAGGCACTATTTTTTTAATCATGGTACTTGTCTTATGCTCAATAAGATCGTTATTAGCTAGATTTACGTAAAGACTATGAGAGGACCATGGAAAAGTATCTAACTGTTCCTGGAGAATAAGACTTGATGCTACGGGATTGAGATGTATGTATCTCACTAAGTGAACCAATTGTTCATCTGTCTCAACATAAACTGCTTTAAATACACCTTGAAAAAGAGAGCCTGTCCGTTGATATTTTTTGTTGAAATACTTTGTATAAGCATTTACGACATTGGCAGTATATGTAGCTATGCCACTCTCTTCTCGTTGCTTAAGCAATAGATGGAAATGATTTGGCATGAAACAATAAGCAATCACTTCGATAATTTTTCCACTCTCTTTCATTTGCTCATAATAATTTTGGCGGATATCTTCCTTTGCTTCAGCAAATCGAGAGTAGCGGATTGGGATAGTTCTGTATTGGTAAAAAGATAGTAAATTAAGCATGCGTTGATATTCTCGCTTATTTGTATACGTGACTCTTCGATCTATTCCTCGGTTATATATATGATAATAACCATCATTTATAAATGTGAGTTTTCTTTTTTTAGACATAAGTCTATTTTAAAGAGAACATGCAGGAGAGTCAATGGATGTAGGTACAGGCTCGGAACACGCGGAGCGTGGCAATTACTATTAAAGTCTAGTTGGTGATTTAGCTTCCATATAGGCAGTTACTGCTTTGGCGACACTATCCACATGTTCGCCAGTAAGAGGAGGTTGTTGTCGTGCTGCACGGGCACTGTTTATTATCGAGAGCAATATTTCGGGATAAATAAGTATATCTTTTTTTTCTGTAAGGGCATCCGTTAATACATTTACCCGCTCTTTCCGGACATGTCTATACATTTCCATGAATTCAGATTTTTTATCAGGATCAGATCCCGCCAGAGTTAGAACTGCTTTGTGGGATACCTTAACTGAATCCGCTTCTCCAGGCTCTAAGAGAGTATATTTTTTTGCAAAATCTCGAGCGATGATTTGGAAGTTTTGCATATCCGAACGAATACGAGCTAAATCAGGATCAAGCTTAGCCACATCGTCAACTTCACCAGTATATTCGTCATTTATGCTATCACCATCCAGATCATCCTCAAGTTTTATATTGCGTGTGCCATGTTGTCGATTAATTACATTTGTAATAACATAATCGATTTTCGGCCGTGGCGATGCATCATAGTTAACTTCATCTTTAGTTTTGTTAACAATTCCATCTATACTTGTGTCTGCATCTGCTACACCATCCCTGATCAACATTCGAAAAACCCGGGATGTCCTTCCATTGCCATTAGCAAAAAGATGTAATTTATTAACGATTACTGGCAAAACAACAGCCATGCGGTCAAGCACTTCTTGGTGTGACATTCCATCAGCAAGCATTCGACTGCTCATCATTTGAGTTTCGGCAAGCGCGTAGTGAAGAAGTGGCTCTTTGTCTGCTTGATCAGGCGGAATTGATGCACCAGCTGTACCCGCTTGTATACCTTCTCCATCAAAAGTATGTTGATCGGTTATTCCTCTTGCAGTTGCGTTTAACTGTATTAAGAAATCACTCATGTTATGAGGGCTTAGCTGGGTTAGCCAGGCCACACGTTGCTCTGGAGTACTTCCGATTGTTAGTTCGCTTCGTTTAACAAATTCTTCCAATGCAGGAAGTGTCTTTCTACGGAAATCTTTGCTATCCACATCCTGGTGGTCACGACTCATATCAGGTTCAATTACTACTTCTCCTTCTGACATATATTTATTAAAATTATATATAATTTTTTGATCCAAAACAACACAAAAAGCGGTATACTAAAAAGCTATATAGAATCCAATATAAATACACCTACATAGACCGCCACGCTCCGCGTGTTTTATGCCTGCACCCTTTTGTGCTCAAATGTCATATGCAATTTGCTTCACAGGTAGAAAAGAAGACGACTCCTCTGCTCTATAATATTTTTTAATATGCATATAGAGAAGATGCTTGCCAATATTTTGTAGAATAAAACTTAATAAATAATTAATAGTAAAGAGTATAAGAACAACAAGCATCAAAGCACTATTTGAAATAATATATGTATATATCACAGGAAAAAAGATTACTATATTAAAATTAAACACAATATCTATACTATTTAATCTTTTACCGGCTTCGTTTCCGTAATACTTCATGTATTCTTGGCTTTTTATTTGCGCTTGTTCAATATTTGTTTCTTCAAGTATGTAGATCATGTCAGAAAAGTTGTTTCCAGAAATCCTTTTGGTAAAGGTTAGAAATATGCTAGCGGGCAATTTTTTAATACCTTATCTAAATGACTCTATAAAGCTTATTGAATTGTTTAACTGCAATAAAAGTATATTACGTATAAAAAGAATACCTATAAAATAGATTATAAAAAATAATGTGTAACTAGAAAGTATTTTCGTACTTCCTGTTGCATAAATCGTCAAGAAAACATCAAACAAGATTTTAACTCCAAAAACAATTGGAAGACAAAGTAGTGTAAAAAGAACTATACGTTTTAGAAAAATACTCCAAGCATCCTGTAACAGTTTCTTTGTGTCTGGTAAAGTGTTATTAACAACTTTCATATTTTAATTGTTACAAAAAATGACAACGAAGTACAGAGATACATTTTCAAAGAATAAAACATCGTCTGAAATGTGTAAGTCTGGGCTAAATCTATTGACGTGTTATTGAGGTTGTGTTAGTGTAATGGCATGCAAAAAAATAATGCAGATTTTTCAAATCTCAAAGCGCTTTTTATCAATTGTACACTGAAGAAATCTCCTGAAAAATCCAATACAGAAGGACTGCTGAACGTAAGCCAAAAGATAATGGAGAAAAACGGTGTCCAGACAGAAGTACTCAGAGCAATTGATCATGACATAGCGACAGGTATTTATCCTGACATGACCAAATATGGTTGGGCAACTGACGAATGGCCAGAGATTACAAAAAAAGTGATGGATGCGGATATACTTATTATTGCTGGTCCAATTTGGCTGGGAGATAATAGTTCCCAAACAAAAAAGATTATCGAACGCCTGTATGCTCTTTCTTCAATAACCAATGATCAAGGACAATACGCTTTTTATGGCAAAGTTGGTGGAGCAATCATCACCGGTAATGAGGACGGCGTAAAGCATTGTGCGATGAATATCTTGTATAGCCTCCAACATATCGGCTACACGATCCCTCCCCAAGCAGATGCTGGATGGATTGGGGCAATAGGTCCTGGACCATCGTATTTGGATAAAGATTCCGGTGGACCTGAAAGCGATTTTACCAACCGCAATACGACATTTATGACCTGGAATCTTCTCCATGTCGCAAAAATGCTGAAAGATAATGGTGGAATTCCTGCCTACGGAAATCAACCGGCAGAATGGAAAGCAGGTACACGTTTTGACTTCGAAAATCCAGAATATCGATAATACATTAGATTATGTGTTGCCCTATTTTTTTGAGTAAGTCATCCATCTCAAAAGGCTTTGCTATAAAAGCATCCGCTCCAGAGCTCAAAGCTGATTTTTCGGCATTCGCTCGCGCAGAAATCATAATAATTGGAATATCCATTGTCGACACTTGATTTTTTAATTGCTTACATATATCTCGACCATCAACATCTCCCATCCAAATATCGAGAAGTATCAAGTCAGGATAAATGTTATTCGCTTGCCGAACTGTTTGTCCATTATCTGTTGCTGTCACCTCATATGCATCTTCTAGCATCATAGTCAGCGCAGTTACTATCCCTTTATCATCATCTGCTATTAGTATTTTCTTTTTCATGCTTTTTTTCATCACTTGTCCTGACTTTTTAATGGTAACAAAAAGATAAATGTAGAGCCTTCTCCAGTCATACTTTCTACCCATAATTTTCCGTGATGCCTTTTAATTATTTCTGAGGAGATATATAATCCGAGACCAAAACCTGAGACATTATTTTTTTCTTTGTCACTTGTTCTATAAAATCTTTCAAAGATTCTTTCTTGATCATTTTTTGCAATACCAAAACCGAAATCTTGTACTCGTACAATAGCATTCCGTTTATCAGTGAGAATGTTAAGAACAACCTTATCCGCTTTTGGAGAATATTTGATTGCATTCGTAATAAGGTTCGCGAGTACTTGTTCTATACCGCTCTCATCTCCGTATACTAATTCATTTATCTTTCCCGCTTTGATAATGCTATGTGTATCAACGGTATATTGAAAATCAACAACGACTTTTTTTACTAATGCATCCAAATCAAATTTCTTTTTGTGTAATTCCAATTTGCCAGCTTCAATCTTGTTCACATCGAGTAAATCATTGATAATATTAGTCAGTCGATCTGCCTGTGAATTGATATTATTTAAGAGGTAGACATCTTTTTTGTCTCCGCTTTGGCCAAGTCGTTTTTGCAGAATCTGCGCAAACGCTTTCATTGTAGTAATTGGCGTTTTTAATTCATGACTAGCAATTCCAATAAACTCATCTTTTTGATTTTCGTAGCTTTTGCGTTCTGTTATATCTTCAATCGCAAGGAGAATATTTTCGCCATCCTTATAAAATTTACGTGCATTTAAGAGCATGATTTTATGTCCAATAGACGGAAAGACATGTTCTACTTCATAATTATCAAAGACATTATTTTTTGGAAGAATCTCATTAAGGAGTTTGCGGAGTGCTGGAATATCCCATTGCCCTTTTCCCAGATCGTAAATGAAATTACCTTCTGTATTTTTTTCATCTACTTGAAACGTTTGAAAGAATGCTCTATTCGCCGTTTTTACCCGTAAATCTTTATCCAGAATAAGCAGTGGTGATCGTACCGTTCGTATAATTGCTTGGGCATAATCACGTGCCTCGGTAAGTTCTGCATTGCGATTCTGTAATTCTTCATTCACTGTGAGAAGTTCTTCATTTGTTGACTCAAGTTCCTCTTTTGAAGTTTCCAGTTCCTCATTAATACTCTGTAGTTCTTCATTACTTGAGAGTATTTCTTCGTTAGCTGATTGTAGTTCTTCATTTGTTGCCTCCTGCTGCACGCATATCTGCGCGTACTTGAATAAGCTCTTGCTCTAACTGTAGATTTCGGCGAGTTTTGTTAGTAGTACTTTTCTTGCTACCTTCTGAATGTATTAATCGTGTTTGCGTATGTTCAAAAAGAATCAAATAATAGATTTCACCCTCAGGGGTTTTTAAAGGATCAACTTCAATTGTTATACTTTTACTCATGTCTTTGAGGGCTAACTGGATATTTTCCTTTCTATACGGCTTCAAACTCTTTTTTGCCTGAGCAATAGCAGTTCGGAGCTCAAGCCATAAGTCACCTTTAGCCATTTTCATAAGATTGATACTTGCCTTTCCATCTGTATGAGAAAGATATTCATCAGTTGCTCCACGAAACAGGATGATCTCTAAATCACTGTCAATCAGGACACTTGCTGGGGTATGATGGCGGAGAAGAATTGCATCAGTTATTTTTTCAATATCTATTGCTACCGGTATGTTTTCATCATTATTGAGTGACTTCCCTTTTCCATTATTTTTTGGAGAACTTTGTGAAGCAAAGTCTACTATTCCCCGAGACTTCGTGTCTTTTCGCATAAAAAGTTTGTATTTTCTGTCGATTTGTGTAAAAAGATTTATTGAAGTTCCTATTCCCTCTGCTTTCCCAAGCACGAGATGTCCTGAGGGTTTCAGTGCATAATGAAATGAGCGAAGTATTTTCTCTTGTAATTCTGTATCCACGTAAATCATAAGATTACAGCAACTGATAAGATCAAGTCGCGAGAACGGTGGATCTTTAAAGACATTATGTGGAGCAAAAATACACATATCACGAATTGCATCCGTTACTTGATAATTACTCCCAACTTTTATGAAAAAGTCTTTGATGCGTATAGCTGAGACGTCTCGAAGATCATTTTGCGTATAGAGTCCTTTTCGCGCCTTATCAATTGCAGAATGACTGAGATCGCTCCCAAATATTTGAATAGGAATATTGAGTGATTTACTTCTTAAATACTCGGTAAGTACTATCGCAAGCGAATACGCTTCTTCACCTGTTGCGCAACCTGCCACCCAAACACGCAAAGGTTCTTTTGATGATTTGTTTTCCAGTACACGAGGTAACACTTTTTCTTTGAAAAAAAGAAGTGATCCAGGATCTCTAAAAAAGCTCGTCACATTTATCAGAAGATCTTGAAAGAGAGCATCTGCTTCTCCAGTGTTATCCTTCAAGTATTCAGCATAGACATCGAGATTGTTAAGCTTGTGAAGAAGCATCCGTCTTTTAATCCGTCGGTCTATGGTTGCAGGTTTATAATGATAGAAATCTACTCCCGTATTTTTTTGAAGCAAAGAAAATATTCTCCTAAAACTTTTATTTTCCTCTGGTGTGCTTTCTTCTATAGGATGAGTCTTAGACTCATGCACGTATGGTTGTTTACTCATTCGTGAAAGCTCCAAGGCTATTTTTTTAGGCGAAAGAACAAAATCAACATTGCCTGATTCTATTGCAGCATTAGGCATGCCGTTAAATTTGGCTGTGTCTTCATCCTGAGCAAAAGTTATACCTCCTGCGATTTTAATCGCTGCCAGTCCTAACGTACCATCTGACGCGGTACCTGAAAGCACAATACCAATAGCATTATTCTTACGATCCGTGGCCAAAGAAGAAAAGAAATGATTAATCGGTAAATGTAATTTGCCATTTTTCGGTCGTGGAGTTATTTTAAGGGTTCTCTTATGAATTGCCAGTTCTGAGTTGGGCGGAATGACATAGACATGATTGGGACTGATTTGTATTGCATCTATTACTTCTTTGACAGGCATAGTTGTTGCTTTTGCCAGAAGGGATGCTAATAAGCTTTCGTGCTTGGGATCTAAATGCTGAATCAATACAAAACCCATGCCTGTATCAGCTGGTAAAGCCTTAAGAAACTCTGTAAATGCCTCTAGCCCTCCCGCTGAAGCGCCAATACCAACAATAGGAAATAATTGTTCGCCTGCTGATGTTTTATTAGCTTTTACCATATATTCTTTCTGAGTTATTTGGTTTCATCATTATTAATAAGTCTTCTTTGGTAAATCGCCAGTCACCACGTATGCCAACTTTTATACCTGTTATCTTCCCTGATTGTGCCCATCTACGGATTGTTGTCACGCTGACTGTTAAAAAAGAAGCAGCTTTATGGACATTCAGTAATTCTTGTGAAGAGTTTTCTATAGATAGTTTATTCATATTGAGTCATTTCAACCAATATACTCTATTAATATATGAATGGGGTATGAACTCTAAGCGATTATCCCAAAAGAAGTTGTACCATAGATAATGATTGCACATTCCTGGGCACAAAATAAGCCAAGCCTCTTGTATATACAATCGACCTGGCTTATTAAATTTTTTCGTATTAAACTGCTTTTTTTCCAGAAATTGCTTTCCAGATAAAGATTGCAATACATGCGCCTACGACGCCTACGATGATTCCTGATAAACTCAATCCGTTATCTGTTGGTGTCGCTGGAGCGATAAATCCAAATAAGAATGTACCGAGTAAACCTCCAACCATTCCGACAACAACGTTGGCGATCCAACCCATTTGCGCATCAGTTTTCATGATCATGGATGCTATCCAACCTACCAAACCTGCTAATAATAATGTAATAATTAAACCCATAAAAAGTCACCTCCTTTCATAAAATCTATTTGTTATAAATTAATTGTAGAGATTGGAAAATAAGATTATGTATGGTAGAGGTAAGAGACACGTAATAGAAGAGCTTGTGTAATACGTGAGTTTTACATAGGAATATATGTCACCTCCGCAGAAATTGCATATGTTGGTTTGCGGAGTCGGCCTACGTTTTCTATCTGAGGGAGCACGACTTGCTTGTGTGTATGTTTGCGTATTTGTACAACATTTCTGCATGCATTTTTTCACTCACATATAATCCTCCTTGTACTTCCAGACTTTCAATCTTCTCAAGTTGTGAGAACCATTCAGCATAATCCTCATGAAAAGGCATTTGTGCGCGTAGTGTGCCAAGGCAGACGTCCATTTGACATCTCAATAGCCTCATCCCACGATCTTTGTGCAGCTTCTTTTACCATTGAGAGATTATATCAAATGGAATATAAAGTAGATTATTCTCGTACGCTCTAGATAGAATCGCACCTTTTATCTTTAAATTGACAAGAGCTACATACTATCGTATACTGCACATATCACGATGACTGGACTAGCCTAAGGTTTCGACCGACCGCGAATGCCAGTCTTTTTTTGTTCCAATGATACACGAAGTGAATCGATACGAATTATATAGTGATTCTGATTAAACTTTCGTAACAAACTTGAGTAATGTTTTGTTGGTGCAAGAATTTTCAATAATTTTCCTTTTTCTTCTAAATACTCAATCAAACAATGAAAATCACCATCACCTGTGACAATAATTGCTTGGTGGTAGTTTTTATACTCAATCATTGCATGAAGCACAAGTTCTGCATCCACATTGCCTTTAACGATTATTCTGTCTCCTACTCGATGATGGAGTGTCGGTTTGAAGATTAGAATGTACCCACATTCTTGTAGAAAAGCATATAAAGCCTCGTTTCCCGGTACTTGGCCAATAAATAGATATGCTTTCATCACACCATACTTATTGCGTAGATATTGTCTGAACTTCCCCCAATCTAATCTCCATCCCTGACTTTGTACACCAAGGTTTACATTCTGGGCGTCAATAAAAGCAAATGTATCCCCTATTATCATTTTTGAATTCACACATACATCATACTAGAAATCTATTAAAAATGGAATAATATCTTAAATTTTTCTTTTGGCGATTGCGGTTTTTTATTATTTGGGGTAAAAATTGAGGAGTTCTACTTGGATATTCGGATTTTTTGATTGGACAAGTTCTTTAAATTTATTAACATCAGCTAACCCATCTTGTCCCTGATAATGATATGGATGGACGACTTTTGGTTTGAAGGCAACGACGCCTGCAGCTGCTTCTTCTTCATTCATCGTATAGGGTAAATTCATCGGGATAAAGGCGACATCAATGTTTTGTAATGCTTGCATTTCAGGTGTGACGGATGTGTCTCCCGCGATATAAATCCTTTTTCCTTCAGCCTCCAGAACGTAACCATTTCCCCTACCCTTTGTATGGAATGCATCAGCTGATTCAGGGACGTTATACATAGGAACCGCTTCAATTGCTATTCCTTTTTGTGTTGTTGTCGCTCCATTTGCAAGAATGACTACAGTACCAGAAAGTTCTTCTGGTAACATGTCCGCAACAGCTTGCGGCACAATGAGTATAGTATCTTCTTTTGAAACACCATTGAGGGTATCTATATCCATGTGGTCTCCATGAATGTCAGTAATGAGAATAATATTTGCAGCAGGCTGTCCGACAAATGCTTCTCTCCCGCCAACAGGATCTGTGTATATCACTTGTCCTCCAAGTGGCAATACCATTGTCGCATGAGAGATTGGAGTTACTTGTAATGGGTTTTTGATTGTATCTGCTGATTGTGCTTTTTCCATTTGAACTTCTTGCTTTCCGTTATTTTGAATGTAATAACCTACTACTCCAACGATAATAACCGCAATGATTACGAATGTTAATTTATTCATTTTACATGATTATATAAATTTAATTCTTAACCAATGATAACTGAGTTTTATAAGTATGGTATTAAAGATGTGTAAGAATTGGATGATGTATATTCAGAAATGCTATACTTTATGTATGCCAAACTACTCAGATGAAGTAAATGAATTTATAAAAACTCTTAACCATCCGTTCAAAACCGAAATAATTAAAGTAAGAGAAATTATTCTCCATACAGACGAACAAGTATCTGAGCATATAAAATGGAATGCTCCAAGCTTTGGTTACAATGGAGATGATCGCATCACATTCCGCTTACATCCACCAAAAGACATTCAGTTAATTTTTCACAGAGGTGCAAAAGTGAAAGATAACTCAGACTTTATCTTTGAAGATACGAGTGGACTTATGCATTGGGTTACAAAAGATCGGGCTACTGTAGCATTTAAAAATATGGTAGATATAGCCATTCATGAAAAGGCATTTACCAAACTCGTTAAAGCATGGCTCATTGCTACAAGAGAATAATTACTAGTATCACTTGCTCACCGTGCATAATTTTCCTTAGGGTTACAAAAAATAAATAAATCACGTTGTCTTTTCAGATGAATTACCGTTTATAAGCTCTATATTATTCCTTCGTAAAATAAGCTCACCATAATTATTATCAAAACCATTATAATAAACAACTTTTTTAAATCCTTTTCTGGAGATCACCTCAGCACAACCCGCGCACGGCATGTGAAGGCAATGTAAAGTATGTGGTGATGCAGCGTCAATACCTTTATCCTCAAGCTTAAGCATCGCATCAAACTCTGCATGCATAGGTCTTGGTTTTGATTCTTTATACTCTAATGTTGCAGTATTAAAATAAATTACTGTTCCTGAAAATTCTGGATGATAGTTCACTCCTTTTGCAAGAACTACACCACCTTCACCAATGATAAAAGCAGCAGATTTCATTGCTGCATTTGATTGCTGAGCATAATCAATTAATGCGCCTTCAATCTCCTCAGTTCTGATAATTTCTTTTTCAGAAACATCTTCAGGATTGTGTATCCACTCGACAATTTGTGATGTTGAAATTTCATCAGTGTGTCGGGGTAACTCTGTTATATTCAGATCCGGATATTGCGTTCTAAGAAAGATAATTTCTGCAGTTTTCTCTGCACTTGCAGCCTCACCTGAAGAAAGAATTATGGTTTTTGGCTGAAGAGTATCTAGCAACACTTTACTATAACCATGTTCGTCTAAAAACGCATGATCTACGCATGCTAGTCCAGCCACAACACGTAATCTCGCATCATCTGGAACAATTGGTCTACCAGGTTTTCCTGATTTTGCTTTTGCTCGCACTCCTACCGTCAATGGATCACCAATTTGTTTACATTCTTCTAAAAAACCCACATGTCCAGAATGTAACAGATCATAATATCCAGTGACCAAAGTTACCTCATCAGGACCAAAAGGAGCATCAGTAAGTGTAAATATTTTATTTTGTGTGGAATAACGATTATGTTCTCGTTCTCTCGGCATAGTGGCCGATAGTATAACATATATGCGTGTGTTTCGCTACTCTTATTTCTCAATTACCTTCGTAACCTTTTCTTTAATTTCAGCAGTTTTTTCTTTTGCTTCACCGCGCATTGTTTTCATATGTCCTGAAGCTTGATCTTTTACATCATTCATTACTTTCTCAACCTTTTTACGGTTCTTTTCATCTTTCATTGCTATTGCTCCGGCAATTGCGACTCCAGCTCCGACGACTGCACCTGCCACTGCTGCTGCAACGGGATTAACACCGTTTTGTTTTTTATTTGTATTACTTGTCATAGTTCTTCACCTCCTTTATTGTTAAAATTCTATAGATAAGGTTACCATGTAATGATGAGATTAGGTGTACGAGAAAAGTAAGAGAGATTACAAAGCTGATCATTGACTCAATATAATAAATATATTACTATTAATAAAGAAAGCAATAACTTATGCCAGATCAATTAGAAAATGGAACACAACAAACAACCGTAGTGTCTGAGACTTCACCAGCAGAAGTTGTGAGAACAACAAGTCAAGTGCAACCACAAACACCAATTGGTCAGCCACAAAAAGTGCTACAAAAAAAGAAAGCTATTTTTCGCACACACCAAATCATCTGGTATATATTAGGTATTGTTGAGTTCCTTTTGGCATTTCGTATGACATTAAAAGCATTGGGTGCCAATCCTTCAAGTGGATTTACCAATCTCATCTATGCTCTTTCTGATCCTTTGGCACTTCCGTTCAGTGGTATTTTCGGAGTTACAGCAACCAACCAAGGAAACTTTTTTGAATGGTCTACCATCATTGCAGTTATAGTATATGCTTTAATAGCCTACGCAGTCATACAGCTGATGCAATTAGTAAAACCTGTATCTAAAGAAGAAGTAGAACAAACAGTCGATAGTCAATAGAAGCTTCTCTTTAAACCCCAATTAATTACTCGTATCTACATATTTTGCTACCTTTGATAAAAGCTCATGCATTTCAAACGGTTTTGCGATAAAATCATCAGCTCCCGCTTTTTCAGCAGATGCTTTAATATCACGATTTGCTGAAATCATAATTATGGGTATTTTCTTTGTCAACGGATCCTTTTTTAAATACCTACAAATTTCCCGCCCATCTTGCCCTGACATCCATATATCCAGAAGCAATAAATCTGGATAAACTTTTTCCATTTTATAGATAGTTTCTCCGTTAACGGTTGTGTCAACTGTATATCCCTCTAACTCAAGCATCATTTGTATTGCATCGACAATTGCAGGATCATCATCGGCAACTAATATATGTTTATTCATAAGCAGAATTTAAGTATAATCTTTCGACATGTGAAAATAGTAAGAGATGATTCTCTATCATTCATGTTGTATTTCAGTATCTGCAAGTGTATTTTTTTGTTGTTCAATTTTATTCTTTTTGATAGGTAAACTTATACAAAACGTCGAACCTTTTCCCTCAATGCTTTCAACCCAAATACGGCCACCTTCTCTTTTAATAATTTCTGATGAGACATACAAACCTAATCCAAGTCCGGGGAATATACTTTGTTTCGATCCGCTTACACGAAAGAACTGTTCAAAAACTTTTTCTTGCTTATCCTTTGGGATACCAACTCCAAAATCTTCTACACAAAGAGTGACTTTAGTATTGTCATATGTTGTCTTTATGATAATTTTTTTGGCATGCGGTGAGTATTTTACTGCATTGGATATAAGATTAGTCAGGACTTGACCTATGCGTTCTTTGTCAGCATAAATACTTTTTGTTTTTTTAAATTCTGTGATAATCTCGTGTTTTTCAGTTGTTAATTGTAATTCATCAACGGTTTCTTGAATCAATTCATTAAAATCAAAGTAATCTTCATGAAATTCTAATCTTCCTGATTGAATCTTGGTTACGTCCAATAAATCTTCTACAAGATTAGTAAGCTTATTGATCTGTGCATCCATCTTTTGTAACTGCTCTACAGACTTTGCATCCCCTTTCTTTTGAAACATTTTTTGCAATACTTGTCCGTATGCTTTGATACTTGTGACAGGTGTTTTTAACTCGTGACTTGCAATACCAAGAAATTCATCTTTTTGCCGTTCCAATTCCTTTTGTTTTGTAATATCGGTGTTAGTTCCAAACCACTGGATTATATTATTTTCACTATCCCGCATCGGGATAATCCGTGTTAAAAATGGGCGAAATATACCATCTGCTCCTTTCAGGGGAAATACCATTTCAAATGATTCACCATCTGCAATTGAAGCTTTCCATTTTTTCAGTACTTGCGGAAGTACTTTGGGATCATGCACAGATTGCCATCCCCAACCCTCCATTTGTTCAGGTTTTGTTCCAGTATATTCATACCATCGTGAGTTATACCAATATATGTACCCATCTGCATTTGCAGTCCATGTTAAAGTGGGAATATTTTCAGCAAGTGTTCGGAACTTTTCTTCACTCTCTTCTAATTTTTTGGCTATTTTAAGCTGTGATATGTCTAGAACTGTCATACTGAATGCTTCAATCTCATATATTTGCAATGAATTTATTGAAGCATATATTGGTAGCTTTCTCCCGGTTACAATTTTCAACTCCACCTCCCCCCTACTTCCCTTACTTTTTTTCTTTCCATTTTTGATAAGGGACGCAAAATCATTATTACTTTGATATGCAACGAAATCATAAATAGAAGAACCTATTACTTTTTCCAAAGGAAGTTGTACAATGTTTGCAAAACTTTTATTCGCATAGAGGATAATTCCCTCCTCAGTGAAAGTAAGGGCCCCTTCATGCATTTGCTCAACCAAAACACGGTATGTATAATCTTCACCTTTAAGCGTAAACACTTTATGACCATTCGGCTCAGAGACAACTAATGCGTCCACTGCGCCACTTTTAATCGCATGCAGCGTCTCTTCAGCCTCAGCCAGACGACTTTTCAACTCCTCTACTTCTGCTATGTCTTTATATTTATTAGTCTTGGGCATATTTTATTTTTTTGATTGGAGGTCTAACCCGATGAGAACACGTTCTTTATCTGACATATCA
>JACDET010000005.1:22553-46810 GCA_013816255.1 Candidatus Levyibacteriota bacterium
GTTTTTTAATAAGTGTTGGAACAGCAATAATCTGCTCACCCTCAGCAAGGTTTGGTTGTTGATACATATCTACAATTTCTAACACATATTTACCTTTCAGATATTCTTCACAAATTTTTTTGATATTCGTTATTGCTTTGACAGATTGTGGAGTAGTACCCGCGACGTAAAGACGCAGAGCATACGAGGAGTTATTTGTTTGTAGCGCATTTTCAAACACTTCTGTAGAACTTTTATGTTTTGCTTTTTTCATTTATAGCTGTAATTAAATAGTACGTTCTTTAATATCAAGACCGATAAGAACGCGTTCTTTATTTGATAAGTCACCAATTATCTTACGGATAGGTTCAGGAAATTTCCGAACTAGTGTTGGAATTGCAAGGATCTGATCGCCTTCGGCAAGTTGCGGGTTTTCAAGAAGATCGATCACTTCAATTGAATATAATCCTTTTAAATGCTCTTCACAATACTCTTTGAGGTTTTTAAATGCTGTAATCGACTTTGGCGTCTTTCCTGCAACATAGAGCATGAGCTCCCATGTTTCCAGTGAATTTTTTTCTGATTTTTTCATATTATTTTTTGTTTGATTTTCGCTTTTCAGAATTTTCTCCCTGCATAACATCATCCATACTTACATCAGCCTTTCTTCCCATGGCCATGAGCTTTTTATCATATGTACTATTTTCTCCAGCTGTCTTTTCTTGTGCCATAGCATATATCATTTCTTGCTCTTCATTTTCTATCTCTGCCTGTAGTGTATCTATCTTTATTTCTACTGCACGGCGCTTACGTTCAAGTTCACGCTTTTTTATAGCAAACTGTTGCTGTTTTTCAAACGCCAAATTTTTATTTTTCAATTCTTGAGCAATTCTTGCTGAACCTGTCAACATTCCTTCGGTTCCCGTATACACATCTATAAGATTAACCCCTTCTGTCGTAACGAGAAATTCCCGTACTTGATTTGAATGTGCCATACCTCGAGACTTTAGTATATGAATAGCACGGTTACGCTCGCCGTTAAATTCGATATCGCGAACGAGTAACCATGTATCAACGAGAGATGAAATAGCCTCATTTGTACTTTCATCTGCTGAATTTCCATGCATTAATGCTGTAAAAAGTGCAGTAATTTGTTTCATTTTAAGAAAATCAATCATACGCAGGAGCATGGCTTTAACATCCATTGTAGTACCAGTTGCAATAAGGTTTGTAATTGGATCAATAATAACAACATCTGGCTTAAACTCATTTACCGCTTTGTGCATTTGTACAAGATGCATTTCAAGACCTTGCAGTGTAGGACGGGCTGCATGAAACTGCAGTAATCCTTTTTTCTCCCATTGTTCGAGGTTAACATCAATAGATTTCATGTTACGGATTATCTGTTTTGGTGACTCTTCAAATGCAAAGTAAAGTGCACGTTCTCCACGTCCGCATGTGGCATTGGCGAAATGAGAAGCAATACTTGTTTTACCAGTGCCGGCAGTTCCTGAAGCAAGTACAGTGCTACCTTTATAATAACCCTTCCCTCCTAGCATTGCATCAAGCCTATCAATACCTGATGATATACGTTCAGATGAGACATCATGGTCAAGCTTTAACGATGTAATAGGAAGCACGGAGATACCATCTCTATCAATCAAATATGGATATTCATTTGTGCCGTGCGTTGAACCACGATATTTAACAACTCTCAGACGCCTCGTCGTTATTTGATCAATTACCCTGTGATCAAGTAAAATGACACAATCAGAAACGTATTCTTCAAGCCCTTGCCGTGTTAACTGGCCCTCACCCCTTTCCCCGGTAATAATTGCCGTAACTCCTTTTTCTTTTAGCCAGTGGAAAAGTCTGCGAAGTTCTGCCCGAAGAACTGCAGTATTATCAAGTCCGGCAAAAAGTGCCTCGACAGTATCCAGAACAACTCTCTTTGCACCTATTGAGTCAATAGCATGACCAAGACGGATAAATAAACCTTCGAGATCGTATTCTCCAGTTTCTTCTATTTCCGCTCTTTCAACTTTTACATGTGTAAGATAGAGTTTTTTCTGCTTTACCAACTCATCAAGATCAAATCCAAGAGACTTTACGTTTTGTGAGAGCTCCTCAGGAGTTTCTTCAAACGCCATGAAGACTCCTGGTTCATCAAATTCTGTTGCTCCACGCACGAGAAACTCAAGGGACATGAGCGTCTTACCACATCCTGGGCCACCGCAAATAAGTGTCGGTCTACCTTTTGGCAATCCGCCCTCTGTTAGCTCATCAAGTCCCTGAATACCTGTTGGGGTTTTGGGCAAAACTGACATAACATTTTTTGTTTTAAATTTATTCATAATAATTCACATGCAAGAATATTTTTTAAACTATAGCAAACGTCTAGAAAGAATTCAACAAAGCAATAGATCAGATCATACGCACTAAGTGTAATGTGTACTAGTGAAAAACGTAAGAGAAAAGTAATTTTCTGTTTTATAAAATATATTGCTTATTTGTATACTCTACTGTATGATGACGTTATGAGCGATTCTGAAGAAAAAAAAGAAAAAGACACCCAAGACAAATCCGATAGAAAAGGCCCTTCTACCTTTACCAAACTAAGAACAAATCGCAAATTCCGTTTGATATTTATTGGGATATTATTAGTAATTGTTGCAATTTTATTTTACTTCTTTGAAAAACTTCGCATCGTTCTTGCTATAGCATTTATCACTCTTTTGGCAGCTTTTGGACTTGAAGTGGGTCAAAACGATTGGGATCTCGGAAAGTTATGGGAAACAAAATCATTTGAACAATCAAAGGTTTCTCGTGATACCCAAGGAAATATCCTCTTTGATAAAATGGGAAATATCACAACCGATGGTGAAACCGGTAAAAAGGCTGATGATTATAACTGTTCGGATTTTACATCCAATCCTGAAGCACAGAGTTTCTTTGTCAAAGTAGGCGGCTCAGGAAATGATTTAAATCGACTCGATGGAGACAAAGATGGAGAAGCATGCGAGAGTCTTCCAAAAAATCAGAGATAAGTGCCCCCTTTATTCATGTCGCAATGCATCTATTGGAGAAAGTTTGGCGGCTCTTTGTGCAGGATAATAACCAAATAGTATTCCTACCGCTGCTGAGACCCCCACTGATGCAAGAATTGCAATTGGTGAAATAACGAGCGGCAAATTAGCAACTTTTGTAATAATAACTGCCAATGCTATTCCCAAGATCATACCTATCGCTCCCCCAACAAGTGTAAGGACCGTTGCTTCAATAAGAAACTGCGTCAATATATCTTTTTGCCTCGCACCAATTGCTTTTAAAAGCCCGATCTCTCTCGTTCTTTCAGTCACCGTTACCAGCATAATATTCATAATACCTATCCCGCCAACAACAAGTGAAATCCCGGCAATACCCGCAAACAGTGCAGTTAACAAACCTGTCACATTTCCTAGGGTCGAAAGTGCTTGTTGTGAACTTCGTACTGCGAAATCATCCTCGGCTCCTTGGACAATATCGTGTCTCTCTCGCAATAAGGTTTCAATCTGTCCAACAGAACTGTTTATGAATTCGGGATCATCAGCAAGTACTGTGATATTTCCAACATGGTTTTGCCCCAACAGTATTTTCATAGCAGTTGTCACGGGGATATAAACTGCTGTATTAGGATTGGTAAATGAACTCGTATCAGCTTCAGCAAGAACACCAATGATACGAAATGACCGGTTATCAATCTTTATACTTTCGCCAACAGGTTCTGATCCAACGCCAAACAACTCTCCTGCTATTTCTGATCCCAACACCGCAACTCTCCCCAAACTATCTTCATCATCGACCGTTATAAATTCACCTTGAGCGACCTCCAATGATTGTATCTCCGCATATGAGGCTGAAATTCCTTGAATTGTTGATGTCGCATTTTGTCCGTTTGCGCTGACAGGACCGCTAGTTGAAACAGCTGCTGAGACAAGAGAAATATTTTGAATTGTATCGTCGTTTTGAATAGCTTTCGCGTCTTCCAATGTTAATGATTGGACTCCCTGCGGAGGACCTTCTCCAGGACTATCAGGGACAATGAAAATAGAATTTGTTCCAAATGATGAAATCTGGCTACTAATACTTTGTGTCGCTCCGTCACCCAATGCAATAATCAAAATTACTGACGCGATACCGATAATAATACCAAGCATAGTCAGTAACGTTCGCAACAAATTACCACGTAACGCGGTTAATGCAGCAGAAACTAATTCTTTAAAATTCATATATATCTCTTACTTCTTCTTGTCCGAAACTATTTCACCATCTCTTAGCTTAATCACGCGTTTGGCGAATGCCGCGATATCATCTTCATGCGTGATGAGAACGATTGTATGTCCTTGCCTATTTAATTCCTGAAAAAATTCCATTATTTCGTGTGAAGTTTTACTATCTAAATTTCCTGTTGGTTCATCAGCCAAAATGATTGCAGGATTCATCACAAGTGCCCGGGCAATTGCTACACGTTGAATTTGTCCTCCAGAAATTTGATTTGAAAGGTTCTGCGCTTTCGAATCAATTTTGACCAAACGCAAACATTCCATCGCACGCGCCTCTCGCTCTTGTGCAGCAATCCCAGCATACATCATCGGACGTTCAACATTTTTTAGAACTGATGTGCGGGGTAGCAGATTAAATGCTTGAAAGACAAAACCTATTTCACGGTTGCGGATATCAGATAATTCATCTTCATTATACGCACTAATATCTTTTCCTTTGAGGTAATATTGTCCACTTGTTGGTGTATCGAGTGCACCGACAATATGCATTGTCGTTGATTTACCACTTCCCGAAGGGCCCATGATCGCGACAAATTCTCCTTCGTTGATATCAAAGTTGATTCCTTTGAGTGCTTGGTACACATCTTCACCAATAGTGTACGTTTTAGTGATATTTTTGAGTGAGATGAGGATATTGGATTTCTTCATACATATGCGATTTAATTACCAAATGGACTATCTGACGGCACTTGACTATTCTTAAGTGCAGTAATCACTTCTGTTCCTAAGGCAACTCCCCGTAAAATCTGCGTTTTTTCAGGACTTCGTATGCCCACTTCAACAGGAATATATTTTGGCTCGCCTGTTTGCGGATCAACCACTTGTACTGCTTTTTTACCTTGATACGGCTTAATTGCGCTGTTTGGAACAGTAAGTATGTTACGTGCATTTGCAACCGCAATATCAACATTGGCGGTCATACCAGGTCTGATCGCGTCCGTCGGATCTGTGATATCCAAAACAACATTATACGTAACAATCCCTTGATCATTGGTACCCACCTGATCAACGTGTGTAATCAAACCTGTAAATGATCTTCCTGAAAAAGCATCGAGACTAATTTCAGCAGATTGTGCAACTTTCACTTTTGGTATATCGACTTCATTTATAGCAAGCTTGATTGAGTAATCTCCAAGGTTTGCCAATGTTAACACGGCGCTTCCACCAGATGCCGCTGAAACACTTGTCGCACCAGTGGCAACTGCTGCACTTGCGCCGCCTCCGCCACTAGCACTAACACTGTCACCGACTTTAAAGGATAAATTTGTAACCGTTCCATCAGATGGTGCCTTGACAATAACATTTTGTGTTGCTTGATAGGATAAAAGTGAGGATGTAACTTGCGCTTGTGCTGCGCGTACAGCGATATCAGCTTCTTTATATTTTTTCTCAGCTGCCGTAAAATCTTTCTCTGCTAGGACAACACCATTATCAATACTTTGTTTCTCAAGCTCTGTATAATCAGATTTAGTGGTTGGGTTCGTTGTATTACTATTTTGATAATTATCACTATTTTTCGCATCAAGAACTGCTTGACGCTTGAGCCACATCGCCGCATCAAGACTTTCTTTGCTTTGTACTGCTGTCGTATATGAACTTACTGCATTTTGATAGGTTGCGTTTGCTGAAGCTTTCTCTTGATCTGATGCTGTGCTTCTCACTTTGAAAAGGTTTTGACCGATAGCAACTGTGTCATTATTATCGACATAGAGTTCTTCGATAATGCCAGTGGCTGTTGAAGGCACATCAACTCGCCCTGCGGTATTGACGTTTCCTGTCTCAGAAACGAGCTGAACGATGGTACCGCGCTCTACTTTTTTGGTAACGTATTGTGGTTTGGCGTTGGCTGCTTGGACTTGATTGAATAGCACGCTTCCGATAATAAGCACGGCAATAACTGCAAATACTTTATTGCGCCGCCGAGTTGAACGAAACCAAGTAAATGGTCTTTTCAATACGTTCAGTGGAGTTTTAAATCTGTTCACTTTTTCATTTTACTGCTTCTTCTGTAGAAATCAAGCGTAACTCTAGTATATCTTTCTTTACCCAAGAAGTAAAAGCTTTCTTAATCTCAACAGTATTATTACGTATATTTCTTATGTTTTGCTTAAGAGGTTATCACCGAGGTGTATCTCATTGTTGAAGAGGATTTTGAATAATTGTATTCTTTGGTATAGTTGGTTTTTGCACCTCATCTGCTTGCGGTGTAGAATGTTTCAAATCAGCAAGCATTTCTTGTCTCCGTACAAGCTTTGGCAATAGTTTTGAATGGATAGGTTTTGGAAAGATATCTGCAGCATTAGGCAATCTTTGTAACGATGCTATATCATTTTCCAAAGCCAATTGCATAAGTTCTCGTTGATTTGATTCAGACATCGATTGTAATGTTTTTGGATTTTTAAGTGCATGTGCTACAACTTCACTCATATCTCCTTGCGTATTGTCTTTCAATTGAACCATGAGCACTCTTGGTAAATCATCAAGCTCATCACTTTTGATTCTATTATAGTCAGCTTGTAGCTTTTTTACCCCTGCATCATTTCTTGCGATTCCGGCACTATCATTACTGGCAGGCGTTAGGCGTTCAATAATATCATAGAAAACAACTTGTGGATTATTTTCATGCTCTCTCATAGATAAAAATCAGTATAGACCTAAGAAAAAGTAATTTCAAAGTCAGCAGTACAATCTTGAGGCTAAAACTTACACAATTCTTATCTTTTAAATAATTATTAAAGTGTAATTATATTTGATTACGATCCGCAGGTTTCACTTTTTTTCTCAATTTCTTGTATGTACTCCTTCTTCACGGCATTTTTTAGATATTTTTGATCATCAGTATGTTTGCCGGTAAAGATTACGACACTTTCATATGGTACTATTTCACGGTCTAAAAGGTTATCAATCTTTTGCCCATTTGCATAGACTACAGCATCATCGCTTATTTCGTACTTAATATTCTTGAAAAGATCACCCCATGTACCACCCTGACGGTGGACATGTACCACGTCGCCTGTTTGATCATGCAAATGCGCCCGCTCTTGCTGTTCGTCTTTTGGTGCACCTTCAACAGGTTTGCCATCAATTGAACATGGCATTTCGTGCATGTATTTAAAGTCAGATAAATCCTGCAATTTGTCATCCGCGTAGACTTGAAAACCTGCATGGATGTGGATTGGTTCTGGCTTAAGAAGGGTTTGCGGTAGGATGATAACGGCCGCTACAATGAGACTAAGAAATATACCGAGTGCAATGATGCGTTTCTTCATTGGGTTATTATATACTCCTTTGCTCTCAAAGTACAATAAGTATAATGCCTAACGAAGTAATTATTTGTAAATATTGCGAAGTGGTATAGCACGAGTACGTTCTGAAGCATCAACCAAATGTGAAGGTATACGCCTCGACTCCTGGGGTTAAGAATTGTAATTCTAATACTTTATTTTGTGGCTGTCCTTTCAGATCAATGATCTCATATAATCTATCTTCAGTAACAGTTACTTCACCATTTTTCACGTCAATTCCCGCGGCAGCCGCATCGACCACTTTTCCATCAAGTAATACTCTAATCTTTCCGTTAATTGCGTCTCCTTTTTTCAAAACCATAAACACTTTTTCGCCATTAAAATTGTACCGGATTGTAGCATTTGCTCCAGATGCTGAATATTCGTTTGCGACAGTCCATTGTCCACCGAAAGAGAACCGGTTGTTTTTTGGACTGTTTATGAGTGTAAAGTTTTGTGTACCATTGGCTGCCTTTCCTTGAGGCTCTAAGAATAACATTCTTTTTGAACCTAAATATGTTTCAGGTGAATTTGTTTCGTGTGCAATAGTACTATCAGAATCAGCATCTATAGTTGTATTTACTTGTTGTCCAGCTTCTTTCAAGAGAAGTTGAATCATACGTTCTGTCTCTTCATAGTTTCCTTCACCATAGTGGGTGTAACGAATGACACCATTTGCATCGACCAGATATTTAGCTGGCCAATATTGATTATCATATGCATTCCAGGTAGCAAAGTCATTGTCCTGAGCAACTGGATATTTTATTTTAAACCGTTCAATTGCAGCCTCAACATTTTTGGTATCTTTTTCAAATTCAAATTCTGGTGAATGGACACCGACCACAACAAGTCCATCATCTTTATATTTTTCATAAAGATTGTTTACTCGTGGTATTGTACGGAGACAATTAATACATGTGTACGTCCAAATATCGACTAAGACAACTTTACCTTTTTGCTCTTTGATTGTGAGCGGCTTATCGGTATTGAGCCATTTTGCTATTCCGACGAATTCTGGTGCGGCTTTACCCTTTTCAGTAGATGCACTTGAACCATCTCTTCCCCGCAGACTATCAAGTTCTTTTTTGACTGAATCATTGGTTTCTAATTGATTGATAAAGTTACCATAGGTTGGGACTGCATCAAGAAGTTTTACTTGAAGCGTTTTGTCAAAGCCAGTTGCTATAGAAACTGCGGTTAATATCATGATGACACCAAATACCTGTTGGATTTGCCCTGTGTATTTAGAAAGAAATCGGCTTCTACTAAATAATGTACTTCCTGCTGTCGCGAATATAAAAAGTGGAATTCCTACGCCAATAACATAGACTAGCGTTACAAGGATGACATCAAGGTTTACAGATTGTGTAGCAGCAAGAGTTGCGATTGTCGCTAATATCGGTCCTGCACAAGGTGTCCAGACGATTCCCAAAGCAAAACCTGTTAGAAATCCTGACCAAAAACCTGTTTTCTTTGGATCAGAGACAAGTCCCATTTTGCCGCTCAAACGACTCACGGCACCCTCCAGCTTTTGTGAAAGTACTGGAATGACTAGTGTAAGTCCAAGAAAACCAATGATTGCTACAGCGAAGTAACGGAGTACATCAGGATCAAAAGGGATAATCTTAACAATATACGAGATCGTCAATGTGATAACCGCAAAACTGAGTACAATACCCAAGGTTATACCAAGAGGTTTTCTATGTCCCCCACTTGAACTTGCTGACAAAATAATTGGCAATAACGGCCAAATACATGGAGCAAAGATGGTCACGAGACCGGAGATAAAAGCGAATAATAATAAAACTTCCATAATATGTTCTTTCTTATGATCTTCCGTCACGTTCAGTTTATATGAACGTGACGGAGAGATTCATTTGTACCTAATTATTACTTAGGTAATACAACACTGTCAATGACATGTGTTACTCCATTTGATGAGATTACGTCAGCAATCTCTACTTTTGCTTCGTTAACGTATACACTTCCATCTTTCATAGTGAAAGTAAGTGATTGACCATTAACAGTTTCAAGAGTCAAGCCGTCTGTAAGATCAGCTGCTCTATAAGCTCCTGGAATGACGTGATATGTTAATACTCCTGAAAGTTTTTCTTTGTTTTCAGGTAATAATAATGTATCTACTGTTCCTGCTGGAAGCTTTGCGAATGCCGCATTGGTTGGAGCGAATACTGTGAAAGGACCTGTGCCCTTAAGTGTCTCAACGAGACCTGCTGCTTGTACAGCTGCAACGAGTGTTGTGTGATCAGCAGATCCGACAGCGTTATCAACGATATCTTTATCTGGTGTCATTAAAGCACCTCCGACCATTACACCTTCTTGCTTTTCCATAGATTCACCTTCCATTGCTGCTCCATTTTGCGTCTGGTTTGCAGTTTGGTTTGTTGCTGGCTGGTTCATATTCATAGAGTAGAATAATCCTCCTCCTAAAATAACGACTGCAGCTACAACGATTAATATTGTTTTGTTCATAATGTATTCACCTCCCTTCGTAATATGTTTAACTTATATAATTTTTAACTGATTTAAGTATATAGTCGCAAAGTACATCTGTGTCAAGATGTTTTTTGGAAAATTTACTCTGTTGTATTATGTACAATCACTGTAAGGACTTTCAAATAAGTAATAAGCTCTTCACGGGTAATACCGTTGAGAAGAACTCGCATAACCTTTTTCACTTCTGGCTCTACGTCATCAATTAACTTTGTACCACTACTTGTAATCGTAATAATCTTTGCGCGTTCATCTATAGTATCTTGTGTTCTTTTTACCAAACCTTTTTTCTCAAGTTGTTTGACCAACTTTGTAACCATAGGAGGATCATAGCTCAAAAGTCCAGCAAGCACTGCAAGTTTTACTTTTCCATTTTCATGAAGCTGACCAAGGAGTTTCCATTCAGGAATTGAAATATTAAACGGGAAAAGTACACGGGTAAGATGTGTATGCAATCTGCTATACGCCTTCCCCTGCAAGAGACCAGTTGTATATCCTCGCAACTGGTTCGGATTAATATGTACTTGTTCTTCAACTTTTTGATCATTCATAATAAGATTTCTTTTAAGCTAATTTGATTAACTTAGTTAACATTATAGGGAAATTATATACTTTGTCAAGTAATTATGCAATAGTGCATTTCTGGTATACACCTCTTAATCATTCTATGAATAGCGTAGTATGCCTCGTCATTGATTTTGCAAACTCAATGACGATAGGTATATACTTAATGATGCGTGAACAAGACAGTATTAATCACAGGAGCGTCGTCTGGAATTGGTTATGGACTAGCCGTGATATTTGTAGCAAATAACTATAACATCGTTATGGTCGCAAAAGATCAGAATAAATTGGAGGCAGCGGCAGCTACACTCAAATCAAATACGAATACGATTATCACTCTCGCTGCAGATCTGGCACTCGCTCATGCTCCCGATGAAGTTTTTAAAACACTTCAATCAAAAAATATAACTATTGATATCCTCATCAATAATGCTGGCTTTGCAAGTTATGGTCTCTTTACAGAAAATGATTTGAAGGACGAATTAGCAGAGCTACAAGTAAACATAGTAACTCTCACCCATCTAACCAAACTTTACGCGCGTGACATGCTCACGAGAAAAAGTGGAAGAATACTAAACGTAGCATCGACCGCAGCTTTCCTCCCAGGTCCATTGATGGCTGTATATTATGCAAGTAAAGCGTATGTCTTATCTTTTTCAGAAGCTCTTGCTGAAGAAATGCGTGGAACAGGTGTGACAGTATCAGCACTTTGTCCAGGACCGACAGATACAGGTTTTGTTAAAAGGGCACATTTGGAAAGATCAAAGCTCTTTCAGGGAGAGAATATGCAAGCGAGTGAAGTTGCAGAGATTGCATATAATGGTTTACTTGCAGGTCGAGCTGTTATTATTCCTGGTCTGCAAAATAAATTTCTTACAAGTGTCATTAAATTTGTACCAAGAACATTTGTGCCAAAAATAGTAAAACAACTGCAGGAGAAAAGTAATTAAATCGAACTATGAACAATTGGATCATAAGCATTATTGTAATCGTATGTATTATTGGAGGCATTATTTTCTTAAATAAGATGAATACTCCTCCTCTTGCGCAAGATTTTAAAGGAATCAGATACGTTGCCCTGGGTGACTCATATACCATTGGAGAAGGAGCATCAACCGCTGAGGCGTGGCCATCACTGCTTACTGAACACTTGAAAAAAGATAGAATCGATATTGAACTCATTGCCAATCCATCGGTCACAGGTTGGACGACACAAGATGTCATAAATAATGAATTACGAATTTATGATGCATCAAATCCAACGTTTGCTACATTGCTCATCGGTGTTAATGATTGGGTACAAGGAGTACCAAAAGAAACATTCCGCGCAAATCTCATTATCATTCTTGACCGGATGCAGGCAAAACTTCCTGATAAATCAAATCTCATTCTTGTAACAATCCCTGATTTCTCAGTCAGCCCGCGGGGTATGACCTATGGAAATGGCCGGGATATTGCACAAGGAATTGCAGAATTTAATGAAGTTATTAAAGAAGAAGCGCAGAAAAGAAATTTGCAGATTGTAGATATTTATCCTCTCAGCCAGGAAAAGGGTTCGGACCCGAGTATGATTGCAGCGGATACTCTTCACCCCTCAGCCAAAATGTATGCAGAGTGGGAAAAACTTATCTATCCAGTAGTTTATGAAATGCTCCGATAAATACTAATCTTCTTTTGTGTCAGGTTTGTAGACAACAACAGTTACAAAAATCTTTGGATTCTTATTATCATGGAATTCATAGGTACCTGTTTTTTTAAATTGTACTTTATATGCTTCATCAGCATCAAAGACACCTGAATCTACGCCACTTTGATCGTGACCATGATCATTCCCATAGCCGTCCCCTGTTCCTGATGCTATTTCATGAGATTTCCCATCTTTACTGTTGAATTGTACGTATTCCCCTACTTTAATCGCTACTGCATCTGGGATTGCTTTATCATTTTTTAGCGCCACCAGAGTAACTCCAGTATCTTTCTTTTTCTCTTCAGGTGAAGCGTTTTGTGATGCAAAGAGTACACCTTGATTATGAAGACTATAAACAATACCCCCAGCAACAAAAAAAACAAAAATAGATGCTATAACAATTTTATCTTTCATAGATTATTCAATCACTTCGACGCTTCCTTTCATATAAGGATGTGGTTCGCAAAAATATGGATAATTTCCTACAGTATTAAATGTATACCTGTATTCTTCCCCTTTACCAAAAAATTCACTTCTCGGTCCTTCAGTAATACCCTCTTCGACCGTTACTGTGTGTTTTGCAATATCTTCATTCTTCCAAGTAACTGTTGTCCCCTTTTTAACCGTTATCTTCCCCTGTAGGAATTCATAATTACTTATTCTCACAGTATTTGGCTCATTTACTACAGCACTTGGACTAATGCTAGGAGCAGTATTATTAGGTACCACAGAAGCAGATTTATTCATGCTAAATAATCCTACTCCAATGAGTAGGATAACAACTCCCGCAATAATACCATATTTCTTCATATTCATTGTATTGGGTATATAAAGAGTCTCGCCGTGACGAGACCCTCCATGTATCCAATCTATTAGAATTTTTCAGGATACTGTTTAACAATTGCGCCTGATAAGGCATCAGCAATTGTACCGACCTGTGTATAAGCCTCAGCTTGTTTAGCGTACGAACCAGCATAATCGCCAGCACCATAAGCATCAACAGCTCCCTTAAGTAAACCAACGTGTTCTGTTAATAATTGTGCAACAGCTTCACGTGGTAAGTTAGGATTGGCGCCACTCAAAAGATCTGAGAGAGCGTCTACATAACCACCTAAGTTTGCAACAGCTTTGTCCATACCTGCTTTGTCACTGCCCTTTGCTGCGACTGTGTAGTCAACAAAGAAACCAATGTGACTTCTCCAAATTTCAAGAAAACTAGCCTCAGCTTCTGGCCCGTAGACACTGCCTACTGCACCAGCAATTGCTACTGAGTTTAAATCAAGTGCATCAGCAGATGCTTTAAAATCAGGATCACCATCGAAACCATTTCGAACTGCGGCTGAAGCTAAGTCAACGTGCTGTTTTTCAAGTCCGTTTAAAAGGACACGAAGATCAGCAGATTTTACTGTAACGCTTCCTTCAGGTGCCATCATCTTTTCAGAATCAGCTCCTGTTTTATCAGCTGTCATTGCTTGTGGTTGGGATTCTGCCATATTTTTACCATATGCGCTTCCACCCAATAAACCTACACCAAGACCAACAACTGCAGCGATAATTCCAACTGTCATAGCAGAACTATGACTCTTTTCTTGAACCGGTTGTGTTGTATTTGTATTACTTTCCATGTATTTTTCACCTCCTTCCATATACATTCTCCTTAAAGAATGCTTAACTTATTTAAGTATACAGTTAGAGGAGGCTAAGCTGTCAAGGAGTATTTGGAAAAATTATAGTTTTTGATGCAATAAGTATGCTTAGTTATTACTCTCATCCCGTTTTTGTTCTTCAGTTATTGCGAGTAACTTACTGCACTCTGTTATAAATTTTTTAGCATGCGACCTACTCATCCCAAGTCTTGAAACAATGCGTACTTTATTGGTACTCCCAACCCGTTGCATAACATCGAAAATAATTCCATGATCATTTGAAGTCACAGATATATTATCAGTATACAAAATCGGTGTTGTATCAAAATTAATACTTACTTCCAGTTCTTGTTTATTTTTTTTATTATCCATACGCTCACCTCCTTTTATAAACCTGCTGTCTCGCGGATTTCTTTTTCGCTTAATGGTTGTATATCATTATCAATCATAGTATTTATTTGTTTGACAATAGCGTTTGCCATAAAACCATTGACCGCGGTTCCTGTATGGACACCATCTTCAAGATAAAAATTTTTGGGATTATTATTAAGTAGTAGTCGCTCAATAGTTATCCCGTCAACCATCATTTTATTATCTTCATTTTTATAAACCAAGCTTTGATATAACGCATTTGGATCAACCGTGACCAACCCTTCATCATTTGCTAATTTGTCCATTTCAGCATTAACATCTCGTATAACCTTTGATACATCATTGCGCTGATCAGGAAAAGGAAATGCGACTTGTACCCCGACATGTTGTCCCCAATCCGGGACTTTTACAAGGACGACACGTACATCTCCCGCATCCTTAATTGTATACACGGCTGTCTTAATATCTGCAATAATCCTATTCACTTTGCTCTTTTTGGCAGGTTCTGAAAGTTCACCATTATAGATAGCATGATACCCATCATCCAAAATATAGGGCGCAAAATCATTTGCTCCGATAAATATGACAACCACATTTACTTTACCCTGTTTAATTTGTTCAGCAACTCCAATATGATGCTCGCTTTGAATCATACTTGCAGTCGTATTTCCCGTGCGCGCCCAATTATATTCATAGCCAGTTCTTCGCGGTTCTTCCCAAACACTCCAAGGACCGAAATTAACATTTCTTTTTTTCTCTAATATCTCAATCCAATTAAGCGTCGTTGCGGGATAGTTGTATCCCCTATTATCATCTGCCCGGTATTCATCCGCTTGGCTGTCTCCAAGAACCGCAACACCTTTCATTGTGATTGGAGCCGGAGTATCAGTCGGAACAAGTGGTTGGAGTAAATCTATAACTGATTGTGGTTTGTTGTAGGTAAAGATCACGGTAATAATTGACACAAGAGAAACCGATATTAAAAGAAAAAGTGCACTGAATTTTACGGCTTTAAGAACGTGTCGGGACATAGCTATTTATTGTAACAAATTATTATGATTGTTTGTTATGAAATCTTGTATACTACATAGTATGGCAAGCAAACAATCAACTGTTGATTTTCTCACCGATCAAATAGCGGGAGCAGGTAGTATACGCTACCGCAAGATGTTTGGAGAATATGCACTTTATTGTGATGAGAAAGTTATCGCTTTGGTTTGTGATGATAAACTTTTTGTTAAACCAACTGATGGAGGTCGAGCAATAGTTGGCCCAGGAAATGATGCTCCACCTTACCCGGGAGCCAAACCATACTTACTTATTTCTGAAGATTATTGGGATGATCGTGATTGGATGACTAATGTAATTCAAAAAACAGCAAGTGAATTACCTCTTCCAAAACCTAAAAAAAAGAAGCGCTAGATCTTATCTCCTAAATCTTTTATTTTCTCATGTGAAGTATCTTTCCAATGACTTGCATCAGTAGGTTCCCATAATTCTATTTTGTTCCCTTCTGGATCATACACTGAAGCAAATTTACCGACCGAATCCTCAATGCGTTCTTCATCGATTCTTACCCCATTGGTTTTTAATTGCTCAAGCATCGCGTCCAAATCATTGACCCGGAAATTAACCATTGCCTGTTGGAGAGGAGACGCGAAATAATCGGTGTCCTGGGGAAAGGGCGCAAACACGGTTGGCCCGGCCTGTTGCATCCATATTTCGGTGCTATTCATGGCATTGATGCCGAAGTTTTTCTCATACCATTTACTCAAACCCTCAGGATCTTTTGCCCGGAAAAAGTAACCACCAAAACCAGATATTTTTTGCATAAAAATAGTATAGCAGAAATATTAGTGCAGTTCAGGAATTGCTTGACGAAGATTGAGTACTGACTGCTCTTTATCTTTTACCTCAAGAATAATATCGATTTCCAAATCTTTCACTGTTTCATAAAATGCTTTGAACTGTACTAAATCCGTTGTTAATGAATGTGCTCCTTTACTCTTGTCAGGATTTTGATTTGAATACTGAATTTTCTGACGTTCATCGGCAGGCCAACTTTTTTTATATGCAAGAATTATATCCCGTATACTTTGTCCATGCATACTTGGGAGGACTTCATGATGAAAGGTGTCAATTACCCCTGGCACTTTCGTTTGTAAACATACGTCCAATATCTCTTCACCGTTGAAAATAACATCATCATTTTCAATCATCAACCGTTCGTATATTGGTTGGGGTAATTGTTTGATGCGCTCTTGTAAGCGTTTCAATGATGTAACTTTATCTCCATATGCTCCCCCACCATGAATGACAAAACGATGTTTTGTACCCAAGCCCATAAGCTCCAAAAGATCAGCATGATACATAAGATCACGGACTGCATTCTGATAATAAGTATCATTGAGCGCGTTAATGACTGTATATTGTCCCGGATGCATTGAGAGTTTCATGGAGTTTTTTTTGACAAAATCTCCAATTGTATGCAGCTCTTCAGCCAACGTAGTTTTCCAAATCCCTGAATTAATTGGATGGGAACCAAAAGGAATAAGCTGTGAAGTTAAACGGAAAATTGTAATCAAATGCTCTTTATTCCATTGCAAAATTGTTTGTAAAGCTTGTATATTTGATCGAGCGACTTCAATCATACGTTCTTCAGAATATCCGCTCAAACGGAAAATTCTATTTGGAGTAGGAAGTGTGGTATTGATACCAACATAACCGATGCGGATCATATATCAATGTAGAATAGCACACTTAATAAGTGTTCGTGAAGGTATTTAAGAATCCAATTACCACAAAGCAGCTCCCTTTTGAGGAGCTGCTTATGTACCCAAAAAGATATGTATTTATTGGATAGTTGTTGGCCTTATAGGAGTTTTACCCATATGGTCTTGTCGATCAAATGATCCACGACCTCCCATTCCATGACCTTTACCACCATGTGGCATAAGATACTTGAGATCTATTTTGTTCTCTGTTGCCCATGCATCCAGTTCAGCCTTTTTATCATCCATTTTGACCTTGCGTTCATCTTTTGAAAGATTCTTGAACGAGTCTTTATTGGACTGCCTATCAGCGTCCATCTCTTGACGCTTTTTAAGAATGAGCTGCTTTTGTGCTTCAGTTATCTCGCCATTTTCTACATATTGGGAGAGCTGTGCTTCAAAATCAGCCTGCATTGCTGCATGACGTTCTTTATGCGACTCATCAAAAACTGCTTGCACTTCCTCTTTATTCAGTCCAAACTTATCTGATATTTTTTGAATCAACGAATTCATTGGATCTTGAACTGGAGTTTCAGTCTGAGCAAATGCGCTACTTGCCGTTACTGTTCCTGCTCCAATAACGGTTACTGCGATTGCTGTTAAAATTGCTTTTCTATTCATACATAATCACCTCCCTTCGCCCTCCGAAACTTCACGTGAAGGAGGGTCTTCCTTACCTACTATAGTTGGGTTATCTTAAATGATGCTTAAAATTTCGTCTTTTGTTACGAGGTTTTGAGAGGAAGTGTTACGGAGAATGTCGTACCCCCGCCTGCATTGCTATGCAAAGCATTGCGGGCAGGTTTATTTATTTTACTTTGCACAGTTATCGATCCATTATGTGTTTCAACCATTTTCCGGGCAATTGATAAACCCAGTCCATATCCTTCTTCGTTGCGCGATTTATCAGCTCTGTAAAACCGTTCAAAAATGTGCAGTAGATCTTTTTTTGCTATACCAATTCCGTTGTCTATCACATTAATAGTAACGACATTCTTAGCCATTTCACTTGTAATGTGTATCTCTGATTGAGGAGGACTATACTTAATAGCATTATCAAGAAGGATGACAAAAACTTCTTTCATACTATTTCTATCTCCCGTAACAATCGCGTCAGTTATCTCTTTATCTATTGTTATATTTTTTCTTTTGGCAAGCGATTTAACCTTTTTTAAAGCAGATGCGACACACTCAGTGATCGAAACATCTTCCTGAAATTTCTCAGCTTTGACGTTATGTACTTGAGCTAATTGCAGTAGATTATTTGTGAGGTTTTGTAGTTCTCCTAATTCTTCAAGATTGCTCGTAATAAGTTTGCGCGCGTCTTTATCAGCAATATTCTTTTCGAGTAAACTCCCCTCCATTTCAGCCCGCATCGTAGCAATTGGTGTACGGAGTTCATGTGACGCGCTTGAAATGAATTGATTTTGTTCATCAATCATTGCTTTGATTGGCCGTAATGTTCTTCCCGCAAGAAAGTATCCAGCACCACCTGCTGTAAAAAAGATAACAGCATTAATAAAAAATAGTTGCAACTTAATACGATCTTTTACAGCTTGTAATTCTTTAATAGTAAATGGAATCGACCGCCCTTGCCGTCCAGAAAACCCATTATTTTGCTCACGGTATTGTTCATATTGGATTCTATTTATAATGGAATGAATTTCTCTTGTCGCAATGTCATAAATTGCCACACTAAATAACATGCTAATAAGCATGATAATAAGTAAATACCAGGCAGTAAGTTTTAGTCGGGCGGATTCAAACATGTTACTCCTCCCCTATTGTATACCCTCTTCCACGAACTGTGCGGATGAGTTGTTGCGGAAATGGTGTATCAATTTTGTCACGTAAATGCTTCATATGTACCTCAACGGTACTTGGCAAAATATCCGCATCATAATTCCAAACATGTGACACGATTTGTTCACGTGTCAAAACTATATTTTTATTCCGCATTAAATATTCAAGGAGGGCATATTCTTTCGTTGAAAGATTCATAGTCTTACCGTCCCGTTTCACCTTAAATGCTGTGGGATCCAACGTCAGATCACGTATCTTTAATACGGGCTCTTGCACAGTAACAGGTCTTCGTACCAACGCACGGATCCGTGCGAATAATTCCTCAAATGAAAATGGCTTCACCATATAGTCATCTGCACCAACATCAAGTCCAATGACTTTATCAGCAATCTGTCCTCGTGCAGTTAACATCAATACTGGCGTATGTATCCCTTCATCTCTGATCTTTTTGCACAGGGTAACTCCATCAATACCTGGAAGCATTAAATCTAAAATAATTAAATCAAACTTCTCACCAATCGCCAGATCAGACCCAACATGTCCATCATAAGCCACATCAACAGCATATTTCTGTAGCTCCAAAGCCCGCTTCATAGCATTCGCAATCTTCACCTCATCTTCAACAATAAGTATTCTCATAGGAGTAATTTTATGCCCAAACGCTTAACGTTTGCTTAAGAGTATACCATGGAATTGTTAGTGGATATTTATGCGGCTTGAGGCTGAGGATATCTATAAATTAATGCAGGAGCTATTTTTATAGCGTGTGTTCCACCGAATTCCACCAAGGGGTTTTTCCCAGCTTTTACTGCGTCATCAATACTTTGTAGTAAGTACTCATCTCTTGCTTCATTATCAACTCTTGAAATAGCTCGCAAATCTATAGCGGGAGCTTCATTTCCAGGTTTGGTAAGGTAAATGAGTGTGTCAATGTCTGCATTTGTACCAATACCATTTTTGTCGTAGGTAATTACTTGTGATGATTCATCCTGAACAGCAGATTCACTGGCTGCAATAAGATCAAGAAATACTCTTTGCTCAACTTCTTTTTCACTTAAGTTTTTTGCATCAATTTTTGCTCTTGTATCAGTATCCAGGGTCGTATTCCATTGCATAAATGTATCCCGCAAACTAGCATTAAGTCTTGGTAATGCGGCCTGTATAATGCGTTGTGACAACTCTTGCTTAAAAACAGGATCTGAAGCAACTCTTTGTATCTCATCTTCTCCAAGAGGTTGAATCCATCCTGTATCAGCAGCTTGTGAGTACTCATAAATAGCTCCAGCGAAATCAGCAATTTTCTCAGCATCTGGAGTATCGCGCTTTAACAATCCAGGAAGTTGGCGTAGAATATAAAAACTTGCTATTTTATCGGCTGGAACACCTTCTGCTTTGAGCTTGTTTATAATACCTTCTTGAGGGGCTTCAGGAGAGATAACATCAACACCTGCCTGTTGAGCCCTAAAAGCTATGACGCCCATTTCTCCAGCTTCCGTATTTGCATCTTCTTCACTTTTCCATGTAGGGATCCCACCACGTAATCCTTCAACCATAACGAGCCTTCGCTCAAGTGGGGTTGCTGCAATGTATTCTTCCGTTGTAGATACAATGTCACGCATCATCGGGCTTTGCATATCTTTGGTATGTGATACGCCAACCAGAGTTACTTTTGAATCGCCATTGGAAAACGTCGGCCAAACTTTAGCACGTGGAGCCTCTCCTGGCTTAATCCAGGTAGCTAATTCATGATCTAGCCTTGTGTCTCCATACCGAGTAATATGATCTGTTGCCTGATTTAGTCTCATTTCAGCTCTGTTCTTTTCTCCAGTTGGCATTATTCCAACTGCTAAGGCTTCCAGTTGCGGTCTTGGATCTCCAGTAGATGTTGTCAATTCACTTACTTGTTGTAGGTTATCATTTGTGGCATCTCCAAAACTTCCATTGGGCTGTTCTTCGCTGTCTACAAATGTAATCATCGCATCTCTTTCCCGAATTGAATGAGCACTCCCTGCAACTGTCATAACTCGATCATATTTTTTTAAAGCCTCAGCATACTTCTTTACTGCATAGACGTCACGGAATATATTCAAATCAGCAAACATTTTTTGTAAACGTAGACTATCTGCATGTTTTAAATTATGATCAACTGATCTTCCCGTCACCTTCTGAAATGCTTCTTGCACCAATGCAGGAGTCCAATCTTGTCCATCATCTCGGGGAATCCATTTAAAGAACTCAGGATCAATATTTGGATCAACAGGATTTGATTCATATTGAGACTGCAATTCATGAAGTTTTTCGTTTCTTTGTTGTTCAGTTAGACTACCATCATGCTTAATACTTTCAGCCTTTCCATACATCCATTTAAAAACTTCATTCGCTGCAATTTCTTCGCTTGAGTATCCTTTTTTCTTAAATTCTTCAACAGCATCTTTTAAAGGCATGTCCCAGCTTTCCATAATAATCGGTTGTTCACCAGGCTGAAGATTTTTGTTATGCTCCATGACTAAGTACTGCGTGAATTGTTGGTCTCCTTCATATGCTTGATTGAGTGTCATGGATACTGGCTCTGAAGTTGGTCCTTCATAAAATACAATTTGTGGTCTTAATTCATCAAAGTGTTCTTCCATTGCAGCAAACTGTGCTTGTGGTTTGGCATCCATTCCACCCATATGCTGTACCGCTAACATGCGAAATTCTTTACTGCCATTTGTAAGTGAATAACTCAATCTTTCAATATGCGGATTCTTAGGAGCTTCACGGCGGTCATCTTCTGGGTCATACAGAACATCGTATCTTTTCTGCTCTTCATCAGGAGGCATTATTTTGGGCCAATCTGCCGAAAGTTCTTTTCCTGTTAATGAAACTACTTTTAGGCTTTTCTCTGACTGTTCCACTCCTCTCCCTAATTCTCTATCCCATTTTGCTCTCTGATCTCCTGCAGAAAACTTTATACCTGAACCATCTGAAGCTTCAGGCTCTAAGAAAGCTACCTGATGACTCCCTGTAAGTAGCTTTTTAATAAAGTCGTACATGCATTATTTATATCATATGCTCACATAGTAATATACTCAAATGAAATGTGTAGATATAAATATAATATATTGAGATATTTGCATATATTTTGTCACTCTTGACTCTCTCCTGCAAAACCAGTAACATAAGAATTCATGAGTGAAGAAAAAAATACAGCAGAAGAAGTATGTCCTAAATGTGGTAAGGCAATGGGTGAGATAACCATTACGAAGACTGGCCGCAAACTCCAACGATGCTCAACAGGTGCATGGGACCCAGAAACAAAAAAGAATACAGGTTGTGAATACGTCAAATGGTTTGAAGTCGAACCTGAAGCGCTTGATGAAGATTGTCCAAAATGCGGATCAAAGCTTATCATGGCAACAACCCGTTTTGGTAAAAAGATGAAAAAGTGTTCAGCCGGTTCATGGGATAAAGCTACCAAAAAAGCAGTAGGCTGTGATTTCGTCGAATGGGTTAACGGCACAACTGAAAAACTTGATGAAGATTGTCCTGAATGTGGGAAGAAATTAGTATTATTCACAACAAATGCAGGCAAGAAGATGAAGAAATGCAGTACAGCAGGTTGGGATAGTGCAAATAAAAAAGCTACTGGATGCACATATGTCTATTGGCTTAAATTCAACGAATATCCCCAAACTGCTGATAGCGGTGGAGAAGAATTCTTACCTCCAGAACCAGAAAATTAATTTTTTTCATCCTGAGCTTAAGCGACCGCGTGTCGCCATAGCTTTAGCGGTGGCACAAGGATCTCACAGCGATATGATTCTTCACTACGTTCAGAATGACAAACACATTACTTATTAATAAAATACTCAAACACTCCCTTTGATATATTCGCAATCCTTTCCTCAGCAACTGCGGGATTTGTGCTTTCTGAAAGAACAACGATTATATATTCCCCTTTACTCGTATACACAATGCCAGCATCATGTGTGACTGGTCCCAATTCACCGGTTTTATGTGCAATTACTGTTCCTTCTGGAAGATTCTTTGGTAACTTATTATTAAGCCGCTGACGTTTTAAAAGATCAATCATTTTATTTGAAGTGTCTTTGTTTGCTAACTTGCCTCCATAAAGATCTTCAAAAAAATGAGCGATATCATTAGCTGTTGTTCTTGGAGGTTGCCCAATCTTTGACTCTGTCAATTGATTATCAGTCAAGAAAATTGTGACATTTGACAATTTAACTTTCTGTGCGAGAAGTAGAGCTGCGTAATTGTGCGAAATAGTTATCATTTGCTGCAAAGCTTGGTTAACGGGAAATGATACTTCTCCTTCCTTAAGTTCAGCAGATTCAGTTCCAATATTAAACTTTTCATTTATTGCAGTTACATCACTTTTCAATACATCATTTTCTTTCAAAGTACCATTTTGTAGTTGGTTATATGCAACTGCCATAACCCATAATTTATAAAGGCTCCCCGCTTGATATGATTGGTGCTCGTTATACGAATATTTCTCCCCTGTTTGTAAATGCTTTACCACCACACTATATTTTCCTTTCGTCCCTTCAAGTTCCTCTTTGACGATTCTATCAAGTTCAATTGATTGTGCAGAAGTAGGTGTCGGAATTGTTGTCGGTGTTGGTGCAATCGTAATAGCAAGCGTTTGTTTCTGGGGAGAGAACTCTTCACGGTTAAAGATATAGACACCAATAACAGCAGGAAGCAAAACAAAAGCTAAGAGCATAAACCCTAATACTTTTACATTTTTTCTTTTTACTCTCCGAACCGGTCTTCTTGGTTCATTGAAATCGTAGTAGCGCATCATATGTTTATTATTGCTAAGTTGTTACTAGAGATATTTCTTATAAAAATCCACCGTTCTTTGCATAGCAGTGTCAAAGTTAACACCCGCGATATTGTGTTCTCCTGTTTCGTATTCATAAAATTCATGTGGCACAGAAGTTTTACCTAGAAGTTCATTCAAATCACGGCTGTAGCGGACATCGACGACGCTGTCATCAGCTGCGTGATGCAATTGAATAGATCCCTGCAAATCGTTGAGATAATTTACCGGTGCAAGCTGCTGCCAAAACGGCTTTGCAACATCAGGATCTCCATACAGTTTCCGCAGTTGCTCTCTTTTTCTCAGTCTTGAAGAGTTGCTCTGAACTGGATCAAAGCTTGTATCACTAATTCTATATGATAAAAGGTCTGCATAGGTGTATCCAGCTCCTGCCCAAATGACAACAGCAGGTATTTCGGGTTTGGTAGCAGCCGTTCTCATGGAAATATTCCCAGCCATACTATGTCCCCAAAGACCTACTTTCTGAGGA
>JACDET010000064.1 GCA_013816255.1 Candidatus Levyibacteriota bacterium
GTTGTGGCCGATTGCGTAAAAATTGCGTAAAATGAGGTTATCGCACCATTTGCGTAATGCGTAAAAATCTGCTCAGAAGTATGTGTGGAAAAAGTGGGGCAAGCTGGACTTGAACCAGCGACCAGCGGGTTATGAGGGCGGTGGTCCGCCATATAACCCAATACCATCCAACCGCTATGGATAAGATGATAAGGCATTTATAGCTAAAATGCTACTGGAATTTATTCATTTAAGCTGGCAAAAAATGTCTTTTACTGCACCTCTAGTGCACCGCAGATTATCTGAAGAAAAAATTAACACAAGGACTGTATATGAAAAAATTCCTAATGTTCCTTTCCTCTTTAATCATATCCATGTCCTCCTTGAATGCAGAAGTCTCTCTGAGGCATCTTCTCCAATACGATAAAGAAATATGCTTGGAAAGATTAGAACAAGCTACTACTGAAGAATTATGGGATTCCTTTCTTCAAGGACAAGCTGAACTTTTTTTTGAACCTGAGTTTCTTTGGATTGCGAACCAACAATGGTGGGAAGGAGTAAAAAGCGTTTTAGAAATTGGAAGTGGAAATGGTGCATATCTTTCCAAGCTTGCAGATCAATTTCAGGATAAAACTTGTTTAGGAATAGAAAAGCTGCCCTTATCGGTAAAGCACGCAAATGAGCGTTATGCAAGAGATAGGGTAGAATTTCAAGAAGGTGATGCTGAAATTTTCAATGAGCAACTGACCAATTCTGCTGAAGTAGTCTTATTTCGCTTAACTTTACAACATCTTAAAAAGCCATTGTTGGCTTTGCAAAATACCTGGAATTATCTACTATCAAATGGATATGTTCTGATAATAGATTCCTGTGATTCAGCTAAGAGAACCTCGCATCCAATTACTGCTATTGATCAAGCTTTAGAATTAGTTGCTGAATCTCAACGTAATAATGGAATAGGAAATCGTAAAATCACCCTTGAAATATTGCAAATGTTAGAAAATCAGCAATCCCCACTCAGTGAATTGTATAAACTAGTTTCTAGCAATTTGGATACGACAGGAAAAGTTTTACATGAAAACATTCGTTTGGAAGGAGAGTTGGCTCGAAAGCTTTATTTTAATCATAACCTTTTGTTTGTGACCTTATTGCATCGAACTTATCAAGTTCGAATAGATATAAATAAGGCTTATGATGAGTTAAAAGAATATTTAGAAGATGAAAACGCTTGGACTGTTTTAGGAATGCATTATTTAGTTTTGAAAAAGGAATAATAATTCTTTACGAGAAAATGAGTCAGTAAAAACAGTATTGCCCTCATAAACACTGAAGGGCTACATATTTCTAATATGATTTAAGCAATTTTTTAAGGATGTTAAATGATCAAAGGCCTTTTCTTAGCATTAGGGGGTGTCTTTATGGTTTCATATTTAATTGGAGGGGTCTCTTCATGTAAGGCGAATACTTTATTCTCGCACTCCATAGAAGAAAAGATTTTTGATGATTCAGCTTATCCAATTGTGAAACCTCGGATTGAAGGGTATTTACAAGTATCAAACCTACATAAATTATTTTATGCTAATTATGGCAACCCGAACGGGATCCCTGTTATTATTTTACATGGCGGACCTGGTGGAGGATGTGATGATACAATGGTACAATTTTTTGATATTAGTAAATGGAATGTTATTATGTTTGATCAGCGGGGGGCAATGAGGTCAGAGCCTTTTGGCTGCTTGGAAGAGAACACTCCGCATGATTTAGTAAACGACATTGAGGCAATAAGAATTTCTTTGAAGATAAAGAACTGGTTTGTTTTTGGGGGATCCTGGGGGTCTTCATTGTCTTTACTTTATGCGCAAAAATATCCAGATAGTTGTTTGGGTTTGATTCTTAGAGGAGCATGGCTTGCAAGAGAACAAGATTACCTACATTTATTTTATGGAATGGGAAAGATCTTTCCAGAGGCATATGAGGTTGTTGTTCAGCATATCCCTGAGGAAGAAAGAAACGATTTATTTTCTGCCTACTGCCATAGAATTTTCGACCCCAATCCTGAGATACAGTTACCTGCAGCACGAACTTTCATGCGATTTGACGCTATTTGTTCAACACATTGCCCTAATCCATCATTTATAGAAGAAGTAATGAAAAATGATAAACTTGTCCTTGGTGTAATGAGGATATTTTTTCATTATGCAAAAAACAAATTTTTTCTTGAATCAGATCAAATTTTGTCTAATATGCAGAAAATAGCACATCTCCCGTCTATCATTGTCCAAGGACGTTATGATGTTGTTTGTTTACCTGAGATAGCGTATTCCCTATATCAAAATTGGAAGGGAAGCAATTTATGGATGATTCCGAATGGCGGACATTCTGATGATGAGCCACCTATGATGAGTGCGTAAGTTGCCGCAACGAATTTTTTTATAAAAAATCTCGAAGAATTAAGTTGTGCTGATGATATAGATTCTTTAACAGAAACTGGATCTTTTACGCGCTGAACATTATGAGCTAGTTTTTGAGTCCATTTCATGCGTTTTATTGTTATCTACTTGCATGTGTTCACATATTATTCGAGGAGAGTTTGACGATTCATTATGTAAGTCACTTTACCATGCAAAAGGGGAACCCTATTTGCGCCCAAAAGTCCATCAACCATCATTTAGAGAATTAATTATTGTCTAAAACAGTTATGCATATTATTCCGAATTTTTTATGCACGTTATAGAGACATAGCTAAGAAAAGGGGAAATTGTATGTATGAGATTCAAAAACACACACAAAAGCTCGATTTCTTGTGTATGAATAAGTTGTTAATCCCTCGAGTTTATTTCTCCCTCAGCCGATCGATTTGAATTTGCTAAAATGCCAAAGAGAGCTGTATTAAGATAAAAATTTTCTTTACCTATTTTATGCTTCGTTAACAACCCAATTCTTACTAATTCTTCGAGATATTTTATTGCTGTATTGCGGTGTATTTGCAGCTCTTGCATGACGAAATCAATTTTTGTATATGGATGTCGAAAAAGGTTATTTAGTAAATCGTGACTATAGATTTTTGGTAGCTCTTCACGCATTTTGTGCTTATGAGACTGCATTAAGTCTCTCATTCCCAGTATTAAGCATATAGTCTGACGCGAGGTTTGTTCTATTCCTTCCAGTATGTAAAGCACCCATTTTTCCCATTCTTGATGATCACGCACTGCTTGAAGCAATCGATAATATTCACTTTTATTCTGATTAATGTAGCGAGAAAGATAAAGCACTGGAGTATCCAAAAGGCCATACTTCACAAGATAGAGTATGTTAATGATACGCCCAGTCCTGCCATTGCCATCATAAAAAGGGTGGATGCTCTCAAATTGATGATGAATAATTGCCATTTTGGTAAGAGGGTCGCTATCGCTGAGGGTATCATCATTGATAAATTGCTCTAGATTATTCATCAGAGAGCGGATCTGTTTTTCGTCTTGTGGGGGGCTGTACACAACTTCGCCCGTTTGATCATTCTTTAGAACAGTACCTGGAAGTTTGCGGAAGCCCGCACTATTTTCCTCTAAAGTCTGCTGAATTTCCAATATGTGGTTGTTAATGAGCAAACCGCTTTTCTTCACTTTTTCATATCCATCGCGGAGTGCTGTTGCGTAACTGTAAACTTCCTTTGCTGCATAGGTTGTAAATTGTTTTGCAGACACATCACTCTTATAAAGTTCATCGTGAGTAGTGATAATGTTTTCAATCGCCGAACTGTCCTTCGCTTCCTGTAATGAAAGAGTGCTAATGAGAATACTTTGGTTTGGGATAATGCCAGTTACCCCCTTCAATTCCGCAAGTGCTTGATGAGCCTTCGTGAGCTTTTTCAATACAGGTTTTGTTTCCAGTTCAATCGAGAGAGGCAGCTGTGGAATAGTGTAGGTCATAATTATTTCTCTCCTTCATGTGTGGGCGCTTGGCAATCAAATTGTTTGCATAGCGCTTCTATTTGTCGCCTTGCTAACTTTGATGGTTTCGTTTGTTCATTTTCCCATCGATTAACACTGGTAAAACTAACTCCAAGTCGTTGAGCTAACTCTTCTTGGCTCAATCCAAGCTCTTTTCTTAAGGACTTGAGGAGCTTGGGAAGGTCGCCTTTATAATCGCTCATAGGGATTTATTCCTTTTGAAGATAATCGTATTCAAAGGATAAATATATAGCATCTGCTATGTTGAGTGCAAGTATTTAGCTAAAAGAAACTGAGTAAGATCCTTTAGAAATCTCGTGGCCATGGTCACGTCTACCGTTATCAGGAAGAATTAAGATGTGATCGGCATCGATCATTGAAGTATCGAAGTCATTAGGGTTATCACATATGACAAGTGCAAATTTATTCTTGAGGCTTATGTTCATGACCTTCTCTAATCTCTCTATACGAATTTTATTTGAACTTTTCATTTAGACCCTCTCTCTTCTATCGCTTTGAGCCTCTTCTCGAAATCGTAAATTTCTAGTGCTTTGGAGTGAATATCAATTATTTTTGATAATGTTTCGCCCTCGGATGGTGAAATTTCACCTTGCCCCACAGCCGTACTAATGCAGTTGATGGCTTGCAAAATATCCGAAGCAGTTTTGATTTGAGG
>JACDET010000038.1 GCA_013816255.1 Candidatus Levyibacteriota bacterium
CTCCTTATGAGATTAAAAAGTCTGTCTCTATTGAGAAGTGAGGTGTAATTCATGTCCCCCAAAACGACAACCGGCATTGTCTCTTTTTCAAGATAGTCTTTGACAGCTCGCATAACAACTGCCAACTGCTCCCGCCTCTTTTGATTTGACGCGTACGCAAGAAGATGGGTATTTACCAGCAAAAATGATTTCTTTTCATAACGTAACTTCGTCAGCAGAGCACTTCTTCCACTTTGCAGCTTTAAAAGCTGTTCTTCAATAAAGCTTGTTCCCAAAGGCACAATGCTGTGCGCTACAACTTCTAGTTTTGTCCGGTCAGTAAGCGTTAATTCGCCATAATCGTCCTCTCCATGCTTGAAGCTTGTGGCGTAATGAAAATCGTAATGAAAGGGCTTTAAATGATCTTGTAAATATGGGATATACGCATGAGGGAATTCTTGGAAACAAAGGATATCAAAAGATTGTGGGAGATTATTGAGCCAGGCCGTAATTTGGTCCAGGTTGCGGCCGTGATAAATATTGTATGATAAACCTGAAAGCATGTAGGGACAATAAGATTACTTTTGCGCTTCTAACCAACGTTCTGCCTCAAGCGATGCAGCGCAACCGTACCCTGCTGCTGTAATTGCCTGCATATATTGTCTATCGTGGACGTCCCCTGCAACAAAAATACCTTCGATATTGGTTCTGTAGTGCTCTTGTGCTTTGATAAATCCTTTTTCATCAACATCAATTCCAGGAAAGACTTTACTGTTTGGGATATGACCAATTGCGACAAAAACACCCTGTGTCGGCATTTCGCTTTCTTCATCCGTTACAGTATTCGTAAGCTTCACACCTTCAACTTTAAATTCACCTGTAATTTCAGCGATTTGGGTGTTCAAAAGGAACTTGATCTTTGGATTGGCTTTTGCCTTATCTTGCATGATCTGAGAGGCACGGAAGGCATCTCTCCGGTGAATCAAGGTAACACTCTTTGCAAACCTTGTCAGCACAATTGCCTCTTCCATTGCACTATCTCCCCCTCCGGCAACAATAACATCTTTTTCTTTAAAGAAAGGCGCGTCACAAGGGGCACATGAAGAGACACCACGGCCGATCTTTTCTTTCTCACCTGGCACATCAAGCCATTTGGTATCGGCCCCTGTTGCAATGATGATTGATTTTGCTTGGTATGTTTTGTCAGCAGCTGTGACGGTAAATGGCCTTTTACTGAAATCACCTTGGGAGAAATTCTCATCGACGAATTCTGCACCATGATGTTCGGCTTGTTTGCGCATGTTGGCCATAAGATCTGGACCTTGGATACCTTCTGGGAAACCTGGGAAATTCTCAACTTCTGTGGTGAGCATCAATTGCCCACCCCATTTTTCACCTGCAACAATGAGTGTTTTGAGACCTGCGCGAGTTGTATATATTCCAGCAGTTAGACCTGAGGGACCTGAACCTATGATGATAACGTCGTATATTGAATCCATATATATAAAGATTTAAGAGGTAAGATTTAGGATTTAAGAAGAAGTAAATGTTCTATTGGGATCTTAAATCTTTAATCATAAATCTTTAATCTAACCTTGGAGGGCTTTATCTATTTCTTGCTTATATGTTTGTTTTCCTTGTGCTCCAACAATTGCTTGAACTGGCTTACCGTTTTTGATGATCATAACTGTCGGAATACTCATAACGCCGTACGTACCGGCTGTTTGCGTATTTTCATCTGCATTAAGCTTACCGATGACAACTTTACCTTCATATTCTTTGGCAAGTTCTTCGATAATAGGAGTAACCATTTTGCAAGGACCACACCAAGGAGCCCAGAAGTCGACAACAACTAACTTGTCACTTTCGAGTGCGTCTTTTTGGAAATTTGCGTCTGTAAATGTATGATCAGCCATAAGTATCTACCCAATATAGCAATATCTTAAGACCGTGTCAATGACTTTCGTAAAAGTAAGTGCTAGTACACAATATCTTCAACCAACTGCAATCCATTCTTTCTATACACCTCATCGAAACTAAAGATTGCGTCGATATCCATCTTTTGCATAAAAGCCATGTTGGTACAGTCAACAAAGCTGGTGTTCTTAGAAGTTTGTTTTTTGAATAGCTCAATTGCCTGCTCATCTATTTCTTTATCTATCCTCCGTAATTCGTAAGGATTATCTGCAGAAAGCATTTTGTCTATGTAGGAAACAGCCGCTTGATGGTTAATCTTTTGGCTTATTACAGTAACACTTTCTAAAAAAACATAGTTTGAGGTAATGAAAGTAACTTGTTGATATCGTAATTGTAATAAAATACGTTTTGCTCTTTCGTGCGTATTATCTTCTTCTTTAACAAAAGCCACGAACGCATCTGTATCAACAAATATGAGGAGCTTTTTATTCATTATGGTTTCTTCTTGGGACCACCATATAAGTAGTGATCATGATTGACAGCAAGATCTTTTGGGCCTCCTTTGGCTTTTATATCAAGCAAACTCAACATAATCTTTATTCCAGAGTTATCAACGCTGCTTCTCTTTTTCTCAACACCTTCTTGAAGAATATCCCGCGCCACCTCAGCCATAGACTTATCCTCCCTTTTGGCCAAAGCCTTTAAGTCTTTGCGTAACTTCTCATCCAAATACATCTGTGTTCTTTGCATATGATTAATATACATCTATGACATACACATGTCAAGAAAATATTGCATTGACACTGAAGATTTGCACTCATATAATGACCGTATGCCAGAAGGAATTGGAGAAGGCGCTCCACAACCAAATAGTGAACCAGTACCAGAAGTTCATGACTCTGAACGAGAAACTCCCTCTTTACGACCATTCACCGTGCAAACGCCCCAAGAATTTAGAAATGATTTCGTTGCGGAAATTAGAGCAACACCTCCAGGAGGACAAATTGGACTAGAAGTGATGCAGTTCGAACGCTGTGATAATACGCAACCAATCTTTGATGCCATACAGGAGGTACACGAGCGAGGAGACAGAGATGTACGTTTTCACTATGACCGAATTGCAAGAGATCATATACGGGTAAAGTCTGATGATGGCGGCCATGACCAAGCTTGGGCTGCTCTTGGACGCACGCTTTATCATAGGGGGAATAGACAGGCATTGCGAGAAGCATATGCAGATCGAGAAGCGCTTTTGCAGCAATTGATAGAGCAAGGCATCACCAACGAAGGAGAAAAGCATCGATTCCTCAGTCACAATCATGTCAAAATTGCACTAGCAAATGAGGCAGCCTGGTTTGGGACAATGAATATGCGAGAGCTTGACTTTGATATGTCTAACTTCATGATCAAACTCACGGACCCACGTTGGGTAGGTGTTATTCAAGATGTCTTCGAGCAAACAGAAAAGCCCCATGATAAAAGTGAGAAAAAAGCAGATAAAGTCTACGCAGATAATGATGAGGGTCTCCCCTCTACTACAGAGTTCCTTCTTGATGCTGGTGAACGAGGGCAATCTATTATCTATGAACGAGCCAATCAAATGGCCGCATCATTACAGGAAGGTGACGAATTTATCCTCATCGGACAATGGCCTCCTATCAAAAGAATGTATGGTCATATCATCGAAACACTTGATGAAAAAACTATGTCAGCCGGAGCACATGGGACCTATCTCATGAGCCCTGCTGAAAAACTCCATCCTCACCGTCGTGCATCTCTTTTTTTGCAAAAACAGGTTGAAAAAAAGCATGCAAATAATCCAAACGTTGCTTTAGAAAACCTGGCAAGAGAAACACATCTCAAAATTCTTCTTATCAAACACGCAGATGGCAGCCGTGAGATGATAGCAGGCTCACATAATCTGACCAAGAGCACTGTGAGACATGGAACAAGAGAACTCTCCATGTGGACAAAAGATGCAACAGTTATTGATCAAGTTGAAGATTACGTCACCCAAATTCGTGGAGAATCCAAAGCAGTTTAACCGGTTATCGGCTTATGAGCCATAATTTACTGTAATTATTCCAACTCTTCCGTCTTTGCATGAAGATAATAGAACCATTGGTCGAAGAAGGCGAAGAGGTATTTGAATGGTGCTTCGATGAAGAAATCAAACATCATGAGAAAAATATTAATCTTGCTGATGCTTTCAGTCAGTTTGCGGCCGACGCGGATGATTGGCATGAAGAAGAAATCGACAAGGAATGTACTAAATCCTTGCTTTTCCCCCACTCGATAGACGTTGGCAAGCAGTGAAATGCGGTATGCAAGAAACGATACGATTGCCAGGAAGAATAAGAAAATGAATTGACTCACTGGATTAAAACCAAATCTAGTGAGGATAAGAATGAGTGATCCAAAAGAGATGACAAAACCAATTGACCACAAGATATTAAATGCAGTCATAAAGCCATGATCAGCTTTTGCTTTGGAAACAAGCATCTTATTGCCCAGAACAGGATCATTTTCATAGAGCAGTTGGCTGATAAATTTAAAGACCCGCTCAGAATTCTCATTACCTGGAGCACGGATAAAAAGTCCGACAATAACCATCAACATTGGCGGTACAGTCGTGTTGACAATGATTGAATTCCAGTGAATTTCACCATACACAAGCGTCTCATAGGTTCCTTCAACAAAGAACGCAAAACCAAGCTTTGTGATCAAAATAAAGACAAATGAGCGTAGAATTGCCGTCCGTACCCGTGTGGTTATCCCTTTATACCGCACGTCACATGCTTCAAAGACTGCCCCTTTCAGTTCCTCTTCACTCTCAAGAATAGTCTTTAAGTTTTCTTTCTTTGAGAGCAAAATATCTTCAAAGATAAAAAATGCTGCAGTTCTACGCTTCACATACGTATAGATTTTATCCCGATGGACATAGTTCATCTGTCTTTTAATTTCGTTATACCCTTGTACAAAATGTTGCGCTGTGAATTCCAGCGTCTTTGGTGTCAATCTCCCGAAATACTGCGAGAACATGTGATAACGCAAAAACGCTAAATCATCCCGGGCAAATGCTTTGCGTACAGCCATGAAAACCTGTGCGTTTTTGGTTTCATCCTTTTCGTCTTCTATCGCGACGTCATCTTTAAGCACATGGAACATGAAATTGGCCATCAATTCTTTCGGCTTTTTGGCATTGAGGATATACTGGATATCAGCTGACATGAGATCATACGTCCAATCATTGATCTCAGCTTCAGGAAACTTATGCAGTGCTATAACCTTGAGTCTGAGTTGCAAATATAAGTCAATCGCTTTCTCAATCTGCCCAACGACTGATTCTCCAACATCATTATCAGCCAAATACCGTGCCCAAAGCAGTTCTTTGACAAGCGGCTTTGCAGTTGTCGCTCCATTTCCTCCCAAAAGCAAACGGCGCTTAAGAATACGTTCAATTGTCGCACGAAGGATTACCTCATCCTCACGGAATTCCATAGCATTGCGGAGTTTTTCATACCACGAGGCGAATTTGGTGACAATCGGATTTACCGTAATACGGCGCTCATCAAGTGCCATATCAGACTTCTCATGAAGCGAATCAATCAAATATCGCGCAAGCGGTGAAAGTGGACGGAACGTGTACATAATAGTATCCCATCATTATAGCATTTCCTACGAAGCCCAAAGCAATATCTCCTTTCTCTTTCCTCACTGTGTACTCGGACGAATGTTTTTATGCAGTGATGCATGCTACCACGATAATAATAAATGGAATCGATGAGAGTGCAATACGGAATCTTTGACTAAAAGGCAGCGGTTTATCACAAATAAAAACATTCGTCCGACTACACAAAACATCTAATTGACAAACCAATCGACAAGAAATACAATGAACGTAATGAGAAAGGCAGCCCCAGCAAAACCTACCACAACAACCAAAAAGACAACTCCCGGGGCCAAATCAGTGGCTTCAGAAAAACCAAAAGATCATTTCAACATCCGCATCCCCCGCTTAAGCTTTAAAGAAGGAACACTCAATGTCTATCTCGTTTTCGTACTCGTCATCTTTGCCTTTCTCTTAGGGATGCTCACCAACAAAGTCTTGTACCTTGAGAACGCCATGAAGACTGGTACAACGGCCAACACGGCTGCTGCAGCACAGGGACAAGATCAACTTCCGACAACTGCACCACCACCACAAGTTGTCAAAGTAGAAAATGGTACATTACCAATTCTTGGCGATGCCGATGCCAAAGTAACGATCGTGGAATTTAGTGATTTCCAATGCCCTTTCTGCAAACGATATCTTGATGAAACATATGCCCAGATCAAAGAAAAATATATTGATACTGGCAAGGCTAAATTGACCTTCCGACACTACCCACTCACCTCCATTCACCCAAATTCGCAAATAGCACATGAAGCTTCCGAATGTGCCAACGAACAAGGTAAGTTCTGGGAATATCATGATTTGCTCTTTGCACAACAAGACACATGGTCCCCACAAACACTCGCTGATGCTACCGTCTCAATAATTGGATACGGTGGAGAAATTGGTTTGAACACAGAACAATTCAAATCATGTGTCGAGAGTGAGAAGTTCAAAGCAGTCGTTGAAGAAGATTTAGCAGCAGGTAACAAAGTCCAAGTAGACGGCACTCCAGCCTTCTTCGTCAACGGCTACAGACTCGTGGGCGCCCAACCTTTTAGTGAATTTGAAAAGATTATTGAGGAAGAGTTGAAGAAATAAGACAAGATTACGAGTTGCCATCGTGTGTTTTAACGCTAAAAGTCGCCCCAGTTATTAACCCTTCAGGAGTATCATTAAATGTGCTTTCAGTAATTGATGCTGTTGATCCGTTTGATAAATGTTGTGAACGAAGTGTATATGTCCTTTCTCCTAACTCTAATCGTACACTTCGGTTCCTATCACCACGTCTATCGCTATATCTGAAAGTGACTTCTTCTTGTCTCCTGTCTCCAGTTCCCACGCCTACGAAAACTTGTTGATAATTTGTCTCTACGGTATTACCAGAATCATCTCCTAATGTACTTCTGATGAGTATCCCGACAGGAGACTTCTTAACGCGAAACATGCCATGGAGTTCACCACCAACATATCGTTCATCGTCTCCCTCTGCAATTACTTTCGCTCTTACACGAAAGAGATCCAAGCCTGTAAATGCTTCTAAACTTAGCCTACTAAATACAGCATATTGAGCATGAAGCTCATCACCAAATAGTCTTCTCTCTTCAGGTTGCGGGATAACAAAGGCTCCAATCTGAGGCAGTAACATTTTGTCGAATCTTTCCAAAACAATACGTGCATCGGGGAGGACAATATTTCGGCTTTCTGGCACAATAACAGCTTCTGTTCTTGGATACCGTGTTGGCCTATCAGGAGTTAACATAACTATGGGATTATACAGGAGTTAAGGTATTTGTCAATGGAGATTTGAAAAATTAAACTATTATTTCATTCAAATATTAGGGAGCTTTCCAAATGATACCTCTTTTTTTACAAACTGGATCATCATTAATCTCTTCACCTCTGACAGCATATCCTTGAGGAAGACCTTTTACTGCAGAATCTTTCGGTATGGCTCCCAAAAATCCAGCTAACTGCTGATATTTTGTTTGTCTTGGGCCGTTCGTGCCTCTTGATCCAAACCGAAATACCAAAACCTGATCCTGAGGAGGCTCTGGTTCGATAAAGACGATTGAGCCTTCTCTTCCTAAAGCCAAGTTAGAAATCGCCCCTAATGCAAGCATTTTACCTTTTGATGAAACTTTTCTTCCTCTATGTTCTATCGTCATATTGATGGGAATTGTATCATATTCTATAAAATCTTAAACTCTGCAAGCGACTCCCCTTCTTCCCATTCAAACCCACAATGCGCAACTTCCGCCATAAAAGGTCCTTTTTTGCATTGCTCGATCATGACCTCAATCATCGATTCTTCACCCTGCAAAACAGCTTCTACGCCTCCATCTTCAGTGTTGCGGACCCAGCCTGTGAGGTCTAATTTGCGGGCGGTGTGTTTGACGAATTGTCTGTAGCCGACCCCTTGGACATTGCCTGAGATGAAGACGTGTGCTTGTTTCATAGATTTGTCATTCCGAGCGAAACGAAGTGTAGTCGAGGAATCTCATACCACGAATTATTAAACTACATCTGTGGCAGGAGATCTCTCCGCTTCGGTCGAGATGACAATTGTTTTTGTTGGTAGAGCAATTGCTGCGCTTTTGGAATCTTTTTTGATCTCTTTTAACTTCCACATAAAAAGCGCGCCTTTATTGGTGGCCTTGCTATCGACGCAAAAGGTTAATGCCCTTTCAAGAACCGCACGTGGTGTCGTCTTGGCGAGTTTTATATAAAGACTTTTATGCTTGTAATCATCCAATTGATCAGCCAAATGAAGCCCAAAGGTTTGGAACTCACGGGAGATATACTTGTCAGTTGTAGGGTTAAATTTGGTAAGAACGCTTTTAAGAGATTGCATATATTTATTGAGCGTTTAGCTTCTAGGGGCTAGCGGTTAGTATTTTGATCTAATCACTAGAAGCTAGACGCTAGAACCTAAACGCTATTTGCTATTAAACCGATTCATTGCAGCTTCAATTCCCTTCTCAAGACCTGTTTCTAAGGCTTTTGATCCATGCTTGACAAGCTCACGGGCTTTGCCTTGTTCACTTTGATTAAATGTGCCGAGAACAAATTCTTTGGCATCGCGAATAACTTGTCTTCCGATTGCGTGTTCTTTATCATGTGATGTCCCAATCCCCAAACGGAATCTCCAGAATTTATCTGTCCCGACATGCTCCATAATTGACTCTACTCCATGATGTCCAGCGGCCGCGCCACCGTTGCGGATTTTGAGTGTTCCAAGCGGCAAATCAAGTTCATCATAGACAATCCATAGATCTTCAGCCGCAATTTTATAAAATTGCATAAGTAAATGCACTGATTGTCCTGATTCATTCATGAAGGTTTGTGGCTTGGCGAGGATAACCTTTTCGTCCCCTGAGTCTGTTTTGACTGTGAATGCAGCGATATCGCTTTTGAGCTTTTTATTACTATCCCAATCGTCTTTTGAGGTGCCCAACTCTTTGAGCAAATGATCAACTACCATAAAACCGCAATTGTGACGTGTATTAACGTACTTTTCTCCTGGGTTTCCAAGTCCAACAATAAGCTTCATAGGTAACGTAAATATAGCACATTTTTGTAATAAGTTTCGTAAGATTCATTACTTATTTTAGGGTTTAGGGGAAAGGGTTTAGGGTATAGAATATATTAAAGATATACTTTCCCCTTTCCCCTAAACCCTTCCCCCTTATATTTCCAACCGCAACTGCGGCACATCTTTACCTTTATTCCAGATCGAAACCTTCCCATAAACTCCATCATACCCAGGTTCAATCGAGATAGTTCCTGCACGTACTTTGGTCACAGCTTGGGCCACCTTGCCTCCCCCAACACGCTCAATATCTGTAACCGAAGCATGTAATAAGACCTGCAGTTCTGATCCAAGCTCAGAGCACAACGTAGCGTACAAGTTCTTGGACTTTTGGCTGTTCACACTTGATCCAAGTGACTCAGCAATTATCTCCAAAAGCGGTACAAGCTTTACATACGGAGGCTGCACATGCGTTGTATCCGTATACCATTTGAGCCCATCAGGACGAAGCTTTGCTTCAGTCCTATGCAATAACTTTCCGTCAGCTAACTGCTGGACACGGAACAGAACTCCCTCAGTCATACGGCGGCTACAAACTGGGCAGATATTGCCATTAGCATGTATATGCTCCGGACCTTGTACAACTTTGCAATTGCGGTGTCCTGAGAAATGATACTTCCCCTCCTCAGGATAGAACTCCAGTGTATATGCAATCTTATTGGGATATTTGTCATTGCGGGGAGTCGCAGACGACGAAGCAATCCTTACTGATGATTCTTTAGTAGCGATTGCTTCGTTCCTCGCAATGACAGATGGTCTAGCAAAGGCTTTGCGGATATTTGTATAACTCAAAGATTCCAAATCAACAACCGTCGCTTCCCTTCCCATTTTGGGTGCGGAATGTGCATCTGAGAATGACAGAATTGAACGGGTACTAAGTTCAGGGACTTGCCAATTCATAGCAGGATCACTTGAAAGCCCTGTTTCGATGCCAAAGATCTGCGGAGCCAAATCTCCATACGCTTCTTCCAAAGAATCAAACCCTGAAGCCGAACCATAGACTCCGAAATGCGGCGTCCAAATATGTGCTGGTATGATAAATGCACGTTCATCAATCGAGAGCAAAAGCTCAAGCAGATCACGAGCCGATAATCCCACAATCGGCCGACCATCAGCCGTGAGATTCGCTCCTCTTTTGATCAGTGCCTTATTAAACTTCTCAGCCACCTCCAAACTCGGAACAAAAACCAAATTATGAATCCGCCGCACCCTATCCCCTTGCTTATAGATACTAGAAATCTCAGTAGAGAGCATAAAGCGAATTTGTTTCTGTTCATTTATATTTTGAAAATTTGCATTTGTTTCGGATTTCGGATTTTGATATTCGAATTTAAGTGTATACAAACCCTCCTCAGCCTCTTCCAATTGCTCAGAGATTTCTTTAAACCAAACCGGATGCGTAAAATCGGAAGCACTAAGAACATCCAACCCTTTTTGCCTCGCAACCTGCGCCATAACAGGCAACGTCATCTGTGGAGAAACTGCTCGGGAGTATTTGGAGTGAAGATGGAGATCTGTGACATAATGCATGGAATTATTCTAGCAGACAAAATAAAATATTATGTAAGTCTACAATAATGTGATAAAGTATATTTATATGAGGATTATTCCTGTTAAGCCAAGTCTCAGAGTTTTTTCCGGAGTATGTATCAATCTCTTTGCCGTTTGGTTTTTGGGTATTTTTATTTCGTCCAGTGTAATCTCGTTGACAGTCAATAGTCTGGGTGCTATAGTTTCTTTGCTTTTAGCTATTCATGCTGAGCACATTTTGGAGGATTTATAATGGAACTTTCACTGCAGAATATTGCTCTTATCCTAAGTATTATTTCCCTAGTTTTGGTCTTATATGTCTTTCATAAAAAACCAATTCGTCCAAAACATGAGCATTGAAGAATTTTTTCTTAGAGCAAATATCGGTTTCTCCCTCTTTGCTATTATTGTGTCTTTATTTTACTATTTCTGCGTCGAACTTCCTCCTCGATCAAAGAAATCTACGCTCCATAAAAGAAAATAAGTCTTTTTGCAGTGCCTAAAGCTTATCTTTATCACCATCTCCGTAATCATGAACTGTAATTGCCATCTTATTCCTTCTTCCCCTGCCCTCCAAACATCGCAATCAACTCATCAACAGATGTAGCATCCTCAGCTTTTTTATCTTTGTCTCGAAAGGTAATAAGTCTTGGGAAGCGTAGTGCATAGCCAGGCTCTTTGACTCCATCATCACTAATCGTTGCACCTGCCGTATGTAATGGACTTCTCGTGATTTCATCTGCCAAGACTTCAATCACAATCTCCGGCTTTACCCACACACTTGGTGTAATGAGCGAATGGACTCGCGCAGGTTTATGATCAAGTTCCAAACCTTTAGTCTTCTCTTTGATACTGCGCCATTCATCATCAGTAAGTCCTGTCCCGATTCGCGTCACAGATACAAACTGATCTTCTTTTTTGTCGTACAAACCAACCAAGAGCGCTCCGGCACCAAATGCAGTCCGCTTCCCTTTACCATAAATATATCCTAGAATCACACAATCAATCGTGTCACTTAAATCCCCTGCTGAATGTTTCTTTAATTTCACCCAATTGAAATTCCGCCCCCCAGCTTCATATCCAGAATCAGGTCGTTTGACGACAACACCTTCTAGTCCTTGGGTAAATGCACTGTCAAGCATAAGCTGTAAGTCTTCCGGCTTTTTCATGATTATGCCTGGCTCTGGGATTAAGATTTCGTCTCCAACAATAGTCTTCTTCATGATTTCGACCCGTTCATTAAGAGGTGTTCCCAAAAGTGATCTACCGTCTACATAGAGGATATCAAAGACAAAAGCCTTCAAAGGGAGTGATTCCGCCATCGCTTCGATATTGTGCTTCCTGCGGCGTTTGGTGGTCTCCTGAAATGGCAAGAATTCCTCAGACTCTGGTTGATATGCCATTGCTTCTGAATCCAGGATAACGGACGTTGCTTTGATCTGTTTGAGTGTTCCTTCGATAAGTTCTGGGAACATGTGGGTCATGTCTTCAAGATTGCGGGAAAACATCTCGACCTTATCACCATTCTTGTGGATCTGGACTCGGAAGCCATCGTATTTATAAGTCGCATGAATACCATCATTATCCGTCATCCTGGCTTGTCCAGGATCAGTTTGTGCTTCACCGCTTTTTGACTGATTCTGGACTTCGCCAGAATGACGTGGTGGTGCCATTTTCTCAAACACTTTCACAGGATTTGGCAAACGTTCACAGAGTTCACTTCTGATTGGCCTCCCGACCGTCACTCCAAGCTTCTGCACTGCTTCCAAACCACCCTCCATCAAGGTCTTGCCGATCAATCCTAAATCAGAGGTTTCGTTGTATGCTTTCTCCAAGAGCTTCCGTTTACTTTTATCGCCAAGGACAGCAATCGCGATTCCATCAAGGATTGTTGGGTCGCCAATTCCCAATCGTGTTTTACCCAAAGGAATGCGTGAGAGGTGTTTGGCCGAAACAGCATCCATATGTTCCATCAGTTCTTTAAGAGCGGTAATCTTTTTCTCAACCGATCCGACACCACTCGTATGCGCAATTGCTTTGAGCGTTTCAAACACTTCCACAACTGACAATTCATCCTTCTTCCCCTTTTGTCTTTTCTGCTCTGAAAGCGCAAAGGCCACGATCCCCAAATCCCCTTTGCGTGCGTACTCTGCGAGCACTTCATCTTTGGTTAGCCCGAAAGCTTCACCAATACTTTGGGCGACCATCTTGTCTGCCATACCAATTTCAGTCGGTTCATAAAACGGTGCGACTCTGCCCTGGGTCAAATACATCACTTTATCAACAGTCGTCGCATCGGTCTTTTTAAAAAGTTCCGCCAGTATATCAATCAACGCAAGACGAGAAGATGTCTCTTCAAGTCTTTCAAAATATTGTGTTAATTCAGTAAATTTCATAATCACTTGTCATTGCGAGAAATGTAATGACGAAGCAATCTCTACTAGTATGGATTGCCGCGCTACGCTCGCAATGACAGGACGCTTTAAGCCCTGATGTACTTCGCTCCTTTTGTACTCCCAGATTTCTTGATCAATCCATGCTTAATAAGATACTTTAATTCGTTCAAAACCGTATCCTCACTCACCATTGGGAAAAGTTGTTTGAAACCACTGTTTTGCAGATATCCTATCTTTTGGATATATTCCATAATCTTAAGCTGGCGCTCAGAAAGCATGATTGGACTGCCTCCTTGGCGTTCTTTGAGCTTCACATCAACTGAAATCTTTTCGATTTTTGTTTTAATCTTGGAAAGTTCAATTGCCATACCTTGCGTAAAATAGCCCAACCATTGGGTCAAGTCACCTGCATTGCGTCCCACACTTTGCAGGGCCGCATAATATTCACTTGCATCATTATCAAAGTACTCTTCAAGGGAAAAGAATTTGCGGATATCATAGCCTTCCTGAAAGAGAATAAGCGTTGAAAGCGCACGCGATACCCGCCCATTGCCATCGATGAATGGATGAATCCGCGCCAACTCATAATGCACGATACCACTTTTCAGAACTGGATGGAGCGTTTCATGTGTTGTACCATTGATAAATGAAACCAAAGCTTGTACTTGCTCCTGCACGTCCAATGCAGGAGGTGGAGTAAATGTCACCTCACCCGTCAAACTGTTGCGTACAACAACTTGGGTCGTCCGGTATTGTCCACACCGCTCAGGCACAAGCAATTTATCAACTGTCGTCCGGTGCAAATCTTTTATGAATTCTTCATCAATTTTCAATTTTCCATTTTCCATTTTCAATTCCCCAATCTGCTCCATCACCCGTCGGTAATTAATAACTTCCTGAATATCCCGAGGACGCGCGACTACATCTTGTCCCGCAATAACTCTTTCCGCCTGATCCATATCGAGTTCATTTCCTTCAATGTGCGTACCATGATGCACAGCACGAGCCAACGCGTCTTTTTGGAATTCTTTTTCATAGTATGGAAGCAGCGGCGCATGCGAGATCACTTCACGCGAAGCCTCAACAATCCCGATATTACGGAGGATTGTATTATCGATGGTATATTTTGGAGTATACATACTGTGAAGATTTAGGATTTAAGAGGTAAGATTTAAGAATCTTTAATCCTAAATCTTTAATCCTAAATCCAAACTATTATCTTCTATTTCCCGAGAATTGGCAACTACGAGAAGAGCAATTTTTTCATTACAACAGGGATTTCGTTTGCGAGATCAGACGCGTTAAAGACGTTTCCTACGCGTTCATATAACGATTCTCCCGCTTTCTTATTGATGTATGATCCAGCTGCGGCGGCGACAAAAAGATCATTTTTTGAGGCCAAACCTGCGATAAGTCCTGCAAGCACATCCCCTGTTCCACCTTTGGTCATGCCAGCATTGCCTCCAGTAATCTGGATACATTTTTCAGGGGAGCAAACAATATCTTTTTCACCTTTCAGAAGAATCGTGCAGTTATATTCTTGTGCCAAGTCTGAAACTTCACGCGTTTCATCAAAAACACGGTCAAACTCCCCTTGATGCGGAGTCAGAAGCACTTGGCCCTTAAGCTGTTTTAACCAAGTAAGTTCCATCATTTGTAGAGCCCCAGCATCAATAATCCATTTCTTATCCGGAAACTTCTTCAGTAAATACTTGGTCATGAAATAGGTTTGTTCGCCCTCATCTTCCAAAGCCGTGATCTCTTGCAGACTGAGATCCCGCTCACGATCAAATAATTTTTCGGTCCGCATCATTCCAGGACCAATAAGTATTGCTTCAGCTTCCTGTGCATACCAATCAATATCATTGCGCTGGACCACAATACCGTTTCTAAATTCTTTTTTAAGCGCATGGACTAATGCATTATTCTCTTTAACAGAAGCATAAAATGTCATATCAACAAGCCTACTTGCTGTCGTCAGTGCCCAGATTGACGCAGCATGAAAG
>JACDET010000039.1 GCA_013816255.1 Candidatus Levyibacteriota bacterium
GTGTATACATGTTTGGAAATAGCTTCTAATGTAGGCATCTCAATATTTGACAGGTATTCGCAAGGGTAGCCACCTCCTATATTAATAATATCAATCGTAATATCACTCTGCTGTAACTCTTTGAGAACTGGAGCTAGTCTCTTTAACGCATTTCCCCATGCTAACTCATTACTCGCTTGTGAGCCGACATGAAAACTAATACCATACGGTTTTAAACCTAATTCACGAGCCCTAATTAATAACGATACTACATTGTCAATCTCTGTACCAAATTTTTCAGAAAATTTATATACACTTCCTGAATCATTCGCAGTCATGCGCACATAGACTCTAGCTCCAGGAGCAACTGCTGCTATTTTTTCTAGCTCAGGTAATGAATCAAAAGCAAAACGGTCAACCCCGTATGCGACAAACTTTTTAATCGACTTAATAGGTTTGATAGAAGATCCATAAACAATCTTTTTAGGATCGATATGAAGTTTTTTAAGATACTCCAGTTCATACTCAGATGCAACTTCAAATCCACTACCTGCTTTATTTAATACCTGCAGTAATTCGGGCTCTGAATTAGCCTTCATTGCATACTGTATCGACGCAGTAGGAAAATATTTTGTATATTCTTTATAGTTGGAAGCAATTTTATTCTTACTAAACAAAAAGTAAGGTGTTTCATGAACAAGAGTTTCTAAGTACTCTGGTTTAAATTCATTTAATATTTGATTATTCATAATGTTTAAATCGCTAAGATTATAACTCCAATTATAATAACTAACGAAGCAAATAACTGTAATTTAGTAATTCTTTCTTTGAGAAAAATTCTAGCAAGAATTATAGTAGGAAGTGCTGAGGCCCCGGCAATAACTGCCACGACGCTTGTGAAAGATGAAGCGCTAAATCCTATACTTAGTGCTGTGTATGCTAATGATTCTCCTATCCCAATAAGCACCAAATAATACCAGACTTCTTTTTTAAATACCCGTAAATCCGCTTTTTGAATTTTCGCTATAACTACAGCCGATAGTGTCATAAATGCATACATAAAGAATGTATAAGATAACCAGTCCATTCCTTTAACAAACTTATCCCAACCCAACAACCAAATAGCTGCTAAAAGCGTTGCTGCAAAAACATGTTTGAAACCAGGAATAGTTGTAAGACTAAGCCGCTTTGCGCGAAGCGCTTCTACATCTATGTTTAATAAAAGCATTCCACCAAATATTGTTGCTAAAGCTAATAATCCGTTGCTTCGAATTGTTTCACTAAAGACAAGTAGAGAAATTACTGCAACAATACCTGAATATGCAGAAAAAATAGGCGCTAAAAGAGATGCTTTTCCTTTTTCAAGGCCAGAATAAAATAACCAGTAGACAATAGTTTGTAAAGTTCCAAAGAAAATCAGCCATAACCATGATGTCAGCCCTTGCGGTACATCAAGTGGAGTATTGAGACCAAATAGATAAAACAGGATCACAGAAAAGAGAACTATAGTCCCAAAAATATGACCCCATACAAGGCTTGCGATACTTCCCACTCCATCAACTGTTCGTTTAGCGGCAAAGTCTGCAAATCCCCATCCAAGCATTGTGCCAAGTCCACCTAATATTGCAATTGTAAGCTCTTGTTGCATAATATTAAGGAGACAGATATATACTGTCTCCAACACGCCATGTCATATAGTATTAGCTAATTAATTATTTTATATTGACTAACCAATGTCAAGCGTGAGTTTTGGGAGTATATATAATCCTATAGCATTTGTCAATATGCTTTCTTTTATTTTAGTAAAAATCATAAATTGAGATTAACTTCTACAAAATGTATAATGCAGTTAATATGATTACAGCAACTCTTGGAGGATTGATAAAAGACTATCGAATTAAAAAACGATTATCGCAAATTGACGTAGCGTTGAAACTCGGTTGGAAAGATACAAGCCGCCTTTCTAAAATTGAGCAGGGAAGAGTAGGCAAGCCAAATCGAGACACAGCACAAAGAATAATTTTGGCATTGGATCTAACTGAACAAGAAAGAGGAAATTTTTTATTAGTTGGGGGATACTTACCAACTGATGATGAAGTAAGGATGGTTATTTCTGAAAACAAACAGAAAATTGATTCATGGAAATATCCTGCATATCTTATGGATTTCAGTTTTAGATGGTTATATACAAATACACATACATTAACTGCAGCAAATATTTCTACTGAACAAAAAGATTGGGTAGAGAAGACTCGTCCAAATTTTCTTAAGTTTCCATTTGTTCCAAAAGAGCAATTACCGGTAGAAATAATGAAAGGGGAGGATGAAGAGCACTTAAAACCATTTGCAATTGCACAAATTGCAGCTTTCAAAACTGAAAATGAACAATACCAGAATGAGTCATGGTATAAGAATTTAGTAAAAGATCTCATGCAATATGATGGCTTCAGAGAATATTGGCCGAAGATTGATCAATCTGATTACCATAAAAAGCTTTTTGATTATGAATTTAAAACTATGAAAGGTATCCATGATGGAAAAGAAGTAAATCTCAAATTTCATCTATCCACAGGAAAGGTCATAAGCGATCCACGTTTCCAAGTTGTACTGTATTTCCCAGCAGATAAAGAAACTGAAAAAGTTTTTGCTAAATAATTAAATACAATATTTAGCTATTAGTTTAACCATTTCTTCTCAAGCTCATTAAGTATTCCTTTTTTTCTTAATGCCTCTAATGCAGCATTAACTTGTGTGACAGATGGATCACCTTTTATAAAAACGATTCCATAATATTCATCTGTAAAAGGATCATTAACTATTTTTAAATTAGCGTTCTTTGATGTAATCTTTTTTGCATTTGGCAGATCAGTAAAAAGTGCATCAACATTTCCTTCGGATACAGCTTTTGTAGCATGAACAAAGTCTGAGTATCGTATGACCAGGTGATCTGAAGTATGTTTGATAGCTTCTTTCTCATTTGTTGTCCCTGTTTGAGTCGCGATCATTTTTCCTTTAAGATCTGTAACTTCCCTAATTGTATTATTTTCTTTTTGTGTGATAATCACCTGTCCCGCGTTTAGATAACTATCCGAAAAATCATATTTTTGTTGCCTTTCCTCAATAATAGTTACAGCAGAAATAATCATATTAATTTGTCTTTGATCAAGTGAATTAAAAAGATTATCAAAAATAATATTTCGAAACTCTATATCAGCATCTAGTTCTTCTGCCAAATGATTACCCAAGTCAACATCGAATCCAATTAACTCTCCATTTTCTATATACTCCATCGGCTCAAGCGTAGCATCAATGCCAATAACAAGCTTTTTGGGTTCTGTAACGGCTGAGGGAACTGTTTGGGAAGCATTTACGTAATTTTTTTCAACTTGAGTTTGAATAAACAGATAGCTACTCACACCAATTATCAAAATAAATACCATGAGAAATATTTTACTCATAGTATTCAAACTACCTTTTATTGATGGAGGAGAGCTTTTAACTTTTAAATGTAAGGTATCTCTCTCAAGTTCTGTTAAATGTCCTAGTCCAGTTGCTGCAAGGAATTCATCTGCCTCTTCTCTTGTTTCGATTGCTTTTCTTTCGACAAAAATTCTAATGATAGTCAATATAATTTTCCTATTCGTAGGAGTTCTCGTACCTTTTTGCCAGTGGGAGAAGATACTATCTTCATAGAAATAGCCTTTTTCTGATAATGCATCTCCGAAAGATGCAAAGGTTTCGAATTCCGCGCGTAAACGGTATTTTTTAAATAGCTCTGCAAAAGATTTCACTGATGCGTATTCTACCAAATTGTTTGTCAAGATTCCTGACAAGTGTGTCATGTATGTATTTAGCACAACAAAGTAAGATGAGATGAAGTGAAGGATAGTAATTAAAATAAATATATATACAATTATTTGCTATCAAATACTTGACAGATAATATAGTGATCTGTTATAAATTTTCTATACATATGACACGGATTATAAAACCAATTAGGCAAAATCCACTGAATATTATTGATGTATCTCTTTCTACAGATAATGCATCTGAAAGAGGGTATAGGCATATTGAAGATATTCCAAATGTCTACCAAACACTTCTTGATCTTTTGGAGTATGCAGACAAGCACGGATTTAAGCTGGGCATTGCTGGTCAGAAAAAGAATAAGCGGTATTTCGGTCTTTACTGTAAAACTCGCAAAACGAACATCGATATCGACATTGAAGAGAAAGTGTAAAGCATCTGTGTTGTCATCAGTGTCACAACAAAAGTATTTTAAGATTTGATTGGTTTGACAGTTAAATCAGTATAAATGGCAATATAATTTTATAAAATTTTGACACAGTATACATTTGGCAGTATTCTGTATAGACATCTTTCTAGAATGAATTATTTACACGCACTAAATATATTCGACGCAGACCTCAATCCTTCAACGGCAATATATAAAGGGTATGAATATATTGATGATGTGATACTTGATATCAATAAGCCTACCAACAATGATTTTCTCAAGGTTATTGAAGAAAACGGTTTCAAGCTTGGCATCCCTTCCCACAACGCTTACGGCAATTATGGTTTGTATATCCCGAAAACCGAATTAGACGAAAAGACAAAATAATGAAAATAGCATTTCTCGCACCAATTGAATCAAATATACAATACCGCCAGCAGTATATGGCAATCATAGATTACCTCATCAAAACAGGACATTCTGTTACGCACGCTTTATCGGTTACATCAGCGACTTTATCTGCATGGAGTGAGGAGAAGCGGGTAGAATATTTTAATTCGTTCTATACAAAAATAGGACAAAGCGATATGGTAATTGCAGAATGCTCTTTCCCAAGTGTACATGTGGGTTATGAAATTTCCTGTGCAATTCAACAGGGGAGAGAAGTTATTATGTTGAAAGTCAAAAACTCTTTACCAGACATCATGACTTCTGATATGCTCAATCTCAATAAAAATATTTATATCTATGAATATGCTAACGACACGCTCTTTGCAACAATCAAAGAAGCCCTAGAATGCAATCCGATCCAAAAGTTCAAAAAATATAATGTCCTTTTTCCAATAGAAATGATCACCAAACTCAACCTTATCTCCAAACAAAAAAACCTCCCAAAATCTGTCTATATTCGTCAGCTCCTCGAAAAAGGCTTAGCAACAGAAACCCTAAAATAGCCTTCAGACATTCAGCCACCGCGTCCATTTATGCCAAAAGAGTGTTTAGGGGCTTATGCTAATAAGCCTAATTTGCGTGATTACTACTTGCCAGTTTCGCACCTCTACGCCAAAATGTATGGCCGAAAAACCGGCTTGGCGCACTTTATGGATATATTTCCCGTGGTCATCCACAAGTACCGTAATGTCCAAGTTTTTGCACTGGACGACTTTGTCAATCTGCTTTTTTGTTGGGTCGGAAAAGGAATAATTTTCGTCAATAATCAACCCGTGGTCAAGTATTTCCCACTTTTTCAACGTCTGATGAACATAGTGACGTACATTGGCATCGAGTTCGCCATTACTGTCGCATCCCCGAGAGGTCACGAGATAGGTCTGATGCCCCATCTCGTTGAGCGTTTTAATGGCGCTGTCAGCTCCAGACATCATTCGCATATCAGCAAAATATTGCTGTGAGTTTATCTGGTTGTGTCGTAAGGTTTGATAAATTTCATAATCAGCATCAGTGAAACCATAGCGGTCTTTTGAATTTATTGCCTTTGGTTCGCAAACTCGATAACCAAGTTTATGGGCTATGGCATTTTCCAAAATTGCCATGGTAGTGGCGTTATTGGTGTTGATCACACCATCAAAGTCTATCCCAATATTCATGCCATAATTATACCTGTCATACCTCTTCTTGACAAACAGGGATTCATGTTACATGATGAACATTATGATTACGGTATATGACGTAGAAAAAAATCCAATTGAGGTTGACGAAAAAAGCCTCGTAATGAAACACAATGTTTATGGCATTGCCATTAAGGACGGAAAAGTTCTCATTGTGCCACAATGGCATGATGACGGCTTTGATTTTCCCGGCGGACATGTAGAGCTTGGTGAACACCACTTAGATGCGCTGAGGAGAGAATTTTTTGAAGAGACGGGACTTAATATTGAAGTTGGCGAGCTGATTTGCGCTGATACAGTTTTCTTCAAACACCCCAAACGAGACTATCCGACTCAACATATCGGCTTGATTTATGCGGTTAATATCACGAGTGACAAAATTTCGACGGCTAACTTAGATAAACACGAAAAAACTTATGCTCGCAAAGCAAAGTTTGTGACACCTGAAAAGTTAAAAAGTTTGCAATACATGAGCGGGTTACAAAAGCAACTACCGACAATTATTACACATATCGAGCGGCATGCTGCGTAATTTAGGTTTGTGCTAGAATTTTTTCGGCTGTTTCCCAATCAGGTTCGTAAATATGTGCCGAGGCGACAAACAAGTTTATCATGCCAGCAGGTACTTCAACTCGATCGGCAATGGTCTCCTGCAAATCACGCAATGCCAAAACATTGCCCGGTTGTTTAGTAAAAACATTCTGACTTCGGTACATGGCTGTCATTAGTAATTCGTCATCTCTGATCTTAAAATCGACGGCGGTCAAACACGGTGGCTTGCCATAGTTAGCTGACCATGCATTTGGTGCGTTAATAACTGCAGATTTGCTCGAGGGATTTACCAATAATTTGCTGACGATGTGGTCGAGACCCTCATTATCTGGACCATAAACGAAGTTACCATAACCACCCGATCCACTATCTTGGCCGTATCTTTTCCTAGTGTAGTCAATACGTTGCCAATCCGCGAATTGCTCAATAACAGGGTCATCTATACTGACGGTTTCTATGGATACAAAATGTCCTAAAGTTTCTTTTAGTTTTAAATTCAATCTTGTCTCATCAGATGGTGATTCGTATTGTGTTAACAAATTTGCAGTACGTTCCGCGTCCAAAGAAATATCCCGCGCGACTACCGCATCGTCTTGTATTCCCTCACCATGCATCATTACTTGATTCAGCCCAAACAACCACGCCTCACCTAGTGTATCAAAACGATTAAATACAGTTATTGGACCAGTTTTTCTTTGTGTGGCTTGCTCAGATAGCTCAGAGAATGAGCATTGAACTGACTGTTGTTCAGTATGTGATATTTGTGGAGGCCGTGCATCTGGACTTCTCATATGGTTGAATATTTATTCATTAAATTATTTAGTATATTCACACTAATATTATTAGCTACTTCTTTTGTTTGTGATTTTTTCATAACTTTTATGTTATTTGTATGTCTTTCTTAGATCTGAATACAACACATTAACTTTTATCGAATCTATTACTAAAAAATAGCATAGAGGTAAATGAATTTTTTCTCCATACATCACCGTTACACATTGTCAATAAACCGTTTAAAAGCTAACTTATAGAATAACTAAAAAACTGTACGAAAGTTCCTAATTTTTTTCTATAATATCTCTATGGAAAATACAATTATAAAAAACGATTATACTTTTTCATCAGAATATTGGTAAGAGAAAAATGGATACCGGGTATGCATGCACCATTTGACCCTGTTGCTGCAAGACGATGTGATGAGTTGGGAATAAAAGTTGTGGTCATGAACGGAAACGATTTGCAAAACGTCAGTAAATATGTAAACGACAAAAAGTTTGTCGGAACGGTCATTGAATAACCTTTTTTAGTACCTCCAATACTGTAATGAGTGATGCTATTTCAACATATTCATTAACACCATGCCGATTTTCACCTTTAGCACCTATGCAACAACATATCGATGGGAAAGCTTCTTTGAGCAAGCCAATATCTACATAGCCTGAAAACCCGGGGTTGGTATAGGCAATAGGGACGTTATTACTTGCTAGTGCTTTTTCTATAAACAGCAGTGTATCTTTTGGACTGTACCATGCATCCATCGCATGCTTGACAGTAATACTTGCTAACGTAACGTTTTCTTTCTTGGCCAACTTCTTTAGGAGAGATAAGAGATATTTTCCTTCTACTTGCGTATTCATCCGGAATTCAAGGGTTGCTTCCAAATAGTCAGGAATATTATTCCCACTTCTTCCAAGAAGCTTTTCAGTATCTTTTTCTCCACGGTTTAATCCTGCATAGACATATGCCACATTCAAAGTAGATTTGCCTAGGTTATCTGCGCCTTTTTGCTCCAATGATTTTTCCAAACCATAACATATCCTATTAAACGCATGGATAACATTTATCCCATTGGCTTGGTTTGAAGCGTGACCTGTCTTGCCAGTGTATACAATATCTACTTCGAATACTCCTCTTGATGCATTACGAATTTGGAGATTTTCTCCATCGGCAGATATGATTTTTTCGACTTTAAGTTTGGTACTATAATCATCAATAAAAGTTCTAATTCCTTTGAAGTGATATTCTTCATCGACATAAAAAAGAAACATGCATGCCTGATCTTTTACAAGCTCTGCCAATTTCATCAGTACTGCGACATTTCCTTTTGTATCAACCGAACCCAAACCATATAATCGACCTTCCTCTTCAATACCCACAAACTGGTCCCGAAGAGAACCTTGCTTTGGTTCAACAGTATCGATGTGGTTAATAAAAAGCGTATCAACAGTAAAGGTAGTATCACCTGTGAGACAATTTGGTGTATATGCAATGACATTGTACCGATCATCTTCAACAACTTCTTTTGTAACGATCAGCTTTGTTTTACGCTTTAGATATGCATAAATATAATCTGCAACTGCTTTTTCGTTTACTGAACCATCCACATAACTTGGAATCGCAACGAGCTCTTTTGTAAGTTCCTTTATATTCATTTGCCTCCTTTCTTTGCTACATAAAATCTTCTTTGGACACCATTCATTGCATACGTATCTCCCTCAGGAGTGAACGAAGAAACTGTATAACTACTTGCAGTTAACTGCCGCTCTTTAAGCCGAAGCCAAGGCAGATTAATTGTCCGTCCGCATACAGTCTCCGTATCCATAGACACTGCTGTCTGCAACCTTTCCTGACTAAATAATCTCCCCAAACCACTTTTCTGACGAGAAGGATCTATACATGTTTCGTTGTCATAAAAGACATCTGCTTTGCGGTCTATACCGCCTTTCTTTTCCAGAGAAAATAGGGTCCTCTCATCACCTTTATATTTAAAATCGACAAGTCCTTCCAATGAGATAAAGCCGCCGGTTGAAAAACCACTGACGTTTTCTTCGGTATCATATGCAATGAGTAACACGCCTGGAGTAAATCTATCAAGCATTTCGGGGAAAGTTTCGTTCACAAGGGCATCCATTGGATAGGCTTCAGGCAAATCTTCTTTCCAACAAGTGGGACAACTACTTCCTGCAGCATACGCACCGCATGACAAACAGGCAAATTTTTCATACCACGGCTCGCCTCCAAAAGCATTTTGATACACAGTAGCCATTTGTCCTTTTTGCGTGTCAGAAAAGCTATCAAACACATCACTTGCTTCATCACATGATGTATATGTGAATTTATCCAACTTATAATTTGTCGTATTCGTTGTAAGTATTTCGTTTCTCATAATAGGTATACTTTGTCTCTCTATTTTTGCCATAAAAAAACCGCCGTTGAGGCGGTTGAGAGTTATGTTATAAGCACAAAAAATCAATCCGCCGCTGTTACGGAATGATGATGTTTTATTGATGGAGATGTGGATAACCGGTTTAACATAAGCTTATACCCACCTTTGCCGTTATTTAACCATTTACTGATGCGGGCGATTGTTGTGGAGCTCATACCTGTTTGCGCTGTAATTATTTCGTATGGTACATTTTCATCCAACATACGAGCAACTTGCCAACGGTTCGCGAATTCATTGATTTCCGCTTCAGTAAGAAGATCGCGAAGAAAGTTCTCCACCTCTTTTTCATCCTGCAATGAAAGAAAAGCGTTATATAAAGATGGTACATCAGATGTCTTTTTCATAAGAATACTTTACTAAGATAAAGTGATTATAATACTTTACTGAGATAAAGTCAACAGATTGTATGAGATAAGGACATCAATAGATTATGTAATTGACTTGTAAGATCTGCCTATGAAAACAGGCAAAACCAAAAGATGCCCTTGACATTTAGTTGAATACATTTGATAATCAATGGTACATGGCGAAAAAGGTGATAGTCATCGATGATGATATGTATATCAGGGAGCTCTATGAGGAAGTCCTCAAGGGAGAGGGTTATGATGTTGATAGTGCTGTCAATGGTGAAGACGCTCTCAATAAGCTACTCAAAGGTGGTTATGATCTCATTCTTCTTGATATTATGATGCCCAAAGTCGATGGACTTGGTGTCATGGACGCACTCAAAGCGACTCCTCCTCCAATCCCAAATGGTCCAATCCTCATGCTCACAAATCTCGATCATGAACCCCTTATCCAAGACGCTCTCAGTAAAGGCGCACAAGCATTTCTCATCAAAGCTGATATCACCCCTGCAGATCTCATGAATCAAGTGAGAAAATTCCTCTTAGAAGCTGAAAATAAATCATAATACTTTTATCTTTTTCTTAAAATACGTCCGTAACTTTTCAGCATATGGTGTCCGTTCCTCTTGACTGACAAATCTCTTTTTCATAGTGATTTATATAAACGTATAACCTGAACCTTTACTTTATTAAGATAAAGTGGTATAGTTATATTTACTTTAGTTGAATAAAGTACATATAACGTATGAAAGATACCAAATCATTGTATAAAGCTATTCTCTCGTTGAAGAATGAGAAAGAGGCAGACAAATTTTTTAGAGACTTGTTAACAGAAGCTGAAATAAGCGAATTCACCAACAGATGGAAAGTGGCCCGCTTGCTTGATGAAAAAGTGCAGTACGAAATTATTGTACAAGAAACAGGAATGAGCTCGACAACAATCGCGCGTATAAGCAAATGGCTTAATAATGGCATGGGTGGATATGCATTAATGTTGAAACGTATGAAAAAAATCCAAAACAGAAACCATCATCACACAACCTTTCGAGCGGTGTGATTTTGTGCATTAATGACATACAAGATCAGCCGCCTGAAGGCGGTTTTTTCATGCAACTATTACTATGAAAGAAAGACTATCACAACCAAAAATTCTTATTCCCAGTGGTGAACTTGCAAAAAGAATTACACCATATCTAGCAGAAGTTGGAATACGTACGAGTCGCGCAGACCAGCGCAGCTTGCAGTTTGATACAAATGCTGAAGTTACATTGGTGCAAGTGCGGCCAAGCGATATACCGGCAGTATTGAGCTTAGGTTTACCTGGTGTGTTGGGAGGAATTGCTGGAAGTGATTCATTCCTTGAGCAAAGTGGCGTAGTAAATCCAGGCATTGAAATTCCTGTGTACAAAAGAGGGGAAAGACGTCCAAGAATTGCAGTAGCAGCAACACAAAGCTTTGTTGAAGCAAATGGAGGAGGAGCGACACTCATGGATTTGTCAGGAAAAATGATTACAACTACTTTGCCTGAGATGACAAAAAGAGCTTTTGAAGAATTGGGTATGAAGACAACACTATATCCGCAAACCATTGGAGAAAAAGAAGAGGAGAATACCGTAACCATATTCCCGGTCGGTGGAAAAACTGAAGCGCTACCACTTCTTTCAGATGCATGTCCTGCTGTTTTGGATGTTGTTGATTCAGGAGACACATTAACTGCAAATGGTCTTGAAGTAATAAAAGATATACATGAAGTATCTGTCCGATTAGTCATTGCTTCAGGACTCAATGAAGAAAATCTCGCCATTTTTGCACAACTTGAAAAAGTGTTGGCAGTACGAAAGGACAAGTAAAAGTATTATGAAAAAGTTATAGTACAAAGCATATAGACCAAGCGGTAATGACACAGTTCTTGTCTCAGGTATTCCTAGATCTATATGCGAACGAAAAAGAATCAATACAGCTATCCAGAGGAAGTATCCTACTATCAAACAAGTTGGCTTTATTAGCTTGAAGAAAAAGTTTCCTACATTAATTATGGCAGGAGGAGAATTTTGCGCAAATGCCTTTACGTTGTGGGTTGGGAATAATTGAGGCTTGAGGGAATATATGAACCTTTAACTTATCGAGGAAATCAAGTTATAGATTGGAGTGATAATAGCCATAATTAAAAATCCTACGCCCAATGCCAGGATGACCATAATCGCGGGCTCGAGAAGTGTTGTCATGATCTTGACTGACTCTTCAACTTCCCGTTCGAAATATTCTGATGCTTTCATCAACGAATCATCAAGGTTTCCTGTCTCCTCACCAATCTTCACCATTTCCACAACCATTGGAGGAAAAAGGGGACTTGCCTCCATTGCGTCACCCATATCAATACCTTTTTCAACCCGTTTTGCAACGAGTGTAATTGCCTCACGATACAACACATTATTCACAACATCAGAACTCTTCATCAGGGACTCAACTACAAGTGAACCTGAACTTACCAAAAGGGATAAAGTACGGGTGAATTCAACCATCATACTTTGCTGCAGCAATCGACCAAATACAGGCACTTTCAATATATATGTATCAACAACTTTGCGACCCGCCGGCTTTTTGTACCAGGTGCGGAAATAAAATGTAACAACAAGAGTTATAGTGAGAGCAATGTACCAATAACTCGTCAAGAACTCTGACAGACCGATTACAATCTGCGTTGGCAAAGGTAATTCCAAATTTACATTGGCATACATAGTCGTCAATTGCGGCACAACAAATATCATCATTATTGTTGTAACCACAAACATCATTATCGTAATAATTATCGGATAGAGAAGTGCACCCTGGATGGTTCTATTGAGTTTTTGCTTTTTTTCAAGATTGTCAGCAAGACGCAAAAGAACTTTATCCATAAGGCCTGAAGATTCAGCAGTCTTTATAAGTGCTATGTAGATCGGAGAAAATGTGTTGGGGAACTTTGCAAGCGCTGATGAGAGTGTTTTTCCATCTTCAACATCAGTGATAATACTTTGGACAACCTCAGTCATCGCGGGATTTGGCAATTGATTTTTTAAGATATTTAACGCTTGGATGAGTGTTAAGCCTGAGGTAATCATGGATGCAAGTTGCCTGGTGAAGAAAACGATATCATTGTTTGAAGTTTTCCGAAGAAAAGGGAAATACTTTGCCATACCTGTTTTGGTTTCAGGGAGTATTTTGACAGGAGTTAATTGATGTTTGCGGAGATATGTCGCAGCCTCTTTTATATCACGTGCTTCAATAAGTCCGCGAATTGTTTTACCGTCTTGGGTTACTGCTCTGTAATATAATCTCATACATAAATCTAATAAATAAACTCGATTGATTCGGAAGACTCAGAATACTCAGTGTGTCAGTATATCTGAAGTTCGGAATCTCAGAAAATCTGATTTTCTGATGTTAGAGTTTTCAGAGTGTTCCTAAAATATTTCGGATTTCGTGCTTCGAATTTATATTAACCAACTAGCCGTATTAGTTCATTCTCCCTTAGTGCATATAACTTCGCATCATCCATAGTGACGACACCATTTTTGACCAGAACTGACAGGGATTCATCGATTGTAATCATGCCAAGATCTTTTGATGTTTGGATCACTGAATCAATAAGATGTGATTTCCCGTCACGGATATTTGCAGCAACTGCAGGGGTGCCCAATAAAATCTCAACAGCCGGGACGCGTCCACCACCAATCTTTGGAATAAGACGTTGTGAGACAATCCCTTTGAGTGTCGCTGCCAATTGGATTCTGATTTGTGAACGCTGATCGGCTGAAAAAGCGTCAACAATACGATCAATACTTTGCGATGCTGAATTGGTGTGCAGTGTCGAAAGCACGAGATGGCCTGTTTCGGCAAGTGTAATTGCAGCGGACATCGTCTCAGGATCACGCATTTCTCCGATAAGGACGACGTCCGGATCTTCACGCAGCGATGAACGCAATGCCATAGCCCATGAATGTGTATCAATACCCATTTCCCGCTGTGAAATAATACTATTCCCTTTAGGATAGACGTACTCAATCGGATCTTCAATCGTTAAAATGTGGCACGACTTGGTCATGTTAATTTCGTTCAAAATTGCGGCAAGTGTACTCGATTTTCCATGCCCAGTAGGCCCTGTAACCAAAACCATTCCCTGTTTCATCTTTGAGAATTCATGGCAAATCTTTGGATGACCTAGCTCTTCAAGTGTCCGAACACCAGGTGCCAGAAAACGCAGTGCTGCCGACATTGTTCCTTTTTGGAAGTAGGCATTGATACGGAAACGTCCAACATCTTGTGGAGTTTTGCCTTTATATCCAAAAGAGAAATCAAGTTCTTTATTGGAAAGAAGGAGTTCTTTTTGCTCAGGACTCACAATCGAAAAGATCATCGATTCAAGATCTTCATTCTTGAGAGCAGGGTACGTTGTGAGATACCTGAGTGCTCCATCAATACGAAACGTCGGAGGCAAACCTACAAGCAGATGCAAATCAGAAGCTTTATTTTTAATTGTGAGTGTAAGCAGTTCTTGAATATCCATGGCTTGTTAGCGTCTAGCTACTAGCGGCTAGGTTTTAGACTGTCATTCCCGCGAAGGCGGGAATCTCTAATGTAAAAAAAGAGCTAAACGCTAGAAGCTAGTCCCTAGGCGCTAATCTTGTGCAACTCTTAGTACCTCTTCTATAGTAGTCTCTCCCTGTAAAACTTTCAAGTAGCCGTCTTGCTTCATGGTGATCATACCTTCAGCAATGGCTTGTTTTTCAATTGTTGGTTCATCCGTTCTTTCGAGAATGAGACGGGATATTTTTTCAGAAGCAGGCATAACTTCGTAAATACCGATTCGTCCCATGTAGCCTAGATCACCGCATTCAGCGCATCCTTTTCCTTTGTACAAAAGCACTTCAGGTTTGTTTGGAAAAAGTGGTCCAAGCGATAATTTCATTTCATTTAAGAGTTGGTTTGGCGGCTGATATGAAATTTTACAATGCTGGCAAATCTTGCGCACAATTCTTTGACCGACAATAGCATTAACAGTTGACGCAAGAAGAAAACTC
>JACDET010000006.1:0-4575 GCA_013816255.1 Candidatus Levyibacteriota bacterium
GTATAAATCGTATTACCGGTTGGAAAACGTTGTGCGTTTTGTAAACGTGTTTGCAACACTCTTTGACTTGGAAGAATAATATATTCAGCACTCTCCAATGCCTCCTTCCATGTGACCTCATTATAATCAGGAGAATTCGCATCCAAATCATACGTATTAAAGAGTGTGATATTGGGAAGTGCAGGATTAAATGCTGTAATGCCAAGATCATATGTTTCAGAAAGAATGGGGGCGTCTTGATGTATTCTTGCTTGTGCATAATTGGCTGCTGTAATTCTTGTATCCGGCTGTGCATACGCTGTAATAAAGTAGGAGAGGGCAAAGATAGAATTGATGAGGATGAGTAGCGTTACTAAAGATTGCTTCGCTTTTTTCGCAGTGACGTTTGCTAAAGCTAGTGCAATAATTAGATATATGAAGGGGAGAGTGGGGACCATATATCTTGTCCATTTAATAAAGAGCACTGCTTGCGATAGAAAGAGAATCAAGAAAAAAGAATTAAGAAGGAAGAGTTGTGGACTTTTTGTTTTACATGTCAACCAAAGCAAATAGACAAAAGAGGGGATAAGTAAAAAAGTTATAAGAGGGTTGAGGAGAAATGGATAGATTTTTGTGAATTGATACAGAACAGGTGTTGTGTCATAAAACCCTTGTGTATAAAAGACAGGAAGCGTATTCAGACCAACACTTGATTCATATCTCATTGACGATAAAAAAGATTGTGTGTCGAGAATGACAAAAGGGTTAGTAAGTATATAGAAAATTCCTATGAAGAAAGAGAAGAGTAATAGACTGATAAAAAAGAAGAGAACATTTTTTACTTTTGATTTACTGGTATGAAGTGTTTTGCTTTCATCTCGTTTCGTTCGAAATGAAAGCAGAAATGCCAATAATGGGATAGGCAGAAGTGCTAGGGACGAAATCTTTGTTGCAACTAAAACACCAAATACTAATCCTAATAATAAGATAGTAGTTATGTTCCGTTTTTTTACCATTCTAAGAGATACCCAAAAGAGCAGTACAGAGAAAAAGGTAAGCCACATTTCAAACGTCCCGAAGTGAGCAAACTGCATAAATCCAACACTGGTTACAGCAAGAAAGGCTACGGTTACTCCTGCAGGGGACTCTTTCGTCGTTACACTCCTTGTAATGACGTAGAGAAGCGGGATAAGTATTGTTGCAAAAAGTGCTGAGTAGACCCTGCCGATCAAGATTGCTTGATCAAAAGAGAGTTGATTTATTTGGGCCGAGCCCGTAAGTAGATTACTCAACATTCCTGTAAAGAACACTGTATAAATAGGAAGAGAGCCATACGCAAAGAAGTTGGGATTTAGTTGATTGGGGAACTGCAATTGTGTAACAGCACTTGCGACATTGCGTTCATCAGGATGGAAATAATAGGGGGCACCCCAGTTGAGATTGAAGAAATAAAGAACTGCACCAACGAGGGTTAGTAGTATGACAATAGCTTTTTGATGGGAGAGGTATTGTTTTAAAAAGCGCATCCTAATATTAAGTATAAAGTATTTTGTATTTGGTATGTTTAGAAATTATGTTACTACTCAATACGATATACAAAATACTTCATACTACTCAATAAGTGCTGCTGCTTTTTCTCCAAGTTCTACTGCATAATTCGTCCCACGATCCCAAGGATAGACTTGTTCAATGTTTGCAAGAAGAACATTCTTCAAAGGAGTTTTCATAGCTGGTATCATTTTAGAATAATTTACTGGGACGATGGGTTGCGCGAATGGTGCTTTAAATAATTCATATCCAATGAGGTTTTTCCGGTAATCTGGATTAATTTTTTTCAGATATGTATCATACATTGCTAATAGCTTTTCTTTAGAAATATCTAATTTGTCGTCAGTAAAAGCATAGTTACCTACATACACTATGTATTCATTTGCAAAGTGCTTTTTATCCATAAAGTTTGTGTGCTCAATAACTGCCATAATTGGCGCATTGATGTCGCATATACTGAGCCAATAGGTATTGTCTTTGAAAAATGGTTTTTTCAAGCGAAGAAGCATATTTGTTGCGCTCAGTCCTTGCAGTTTTACCAAAGATTTTTTATATGCTTGTGGTAATTGTGGCGTCATCTTAAGAAAGAGAAAAGAGGGAAGTGTAAAGATGACTTTATCAAATGTTTCAGTTTTTTTTCTACCAGTTTGTCCTTTGTATGTTAGAGTGTTTTGTTTGTTTTCTGTAATTTCCAAAACCTCTTTATTGAAATGCACTTTTCCACCTTTTTCTTCAATTGCTGTAACGACTGCTTGTGCAAAGGGTAAAAATCCGCCTTCAGGATATGCAAGCGATGTGGTTCTCTTTTTCACTCTTGCCCAAAACCAAACAAGTGAGATTTTATCCGCATGCACTCCCATTTTGTTAACAAGTTGCGGTTTCCATAGCATTTCGTATGCTTTTTTGCCAATTAATTTTGGTACAAATTCGGAAACTTTATATCTTTCAAGAGATCTCCAAAAAGGATTGATTCTGAAAAGGAGAGCAAAAACCGCTGCCATCCGCACTTTGTCTAGCATAGGAAGTTTGGGAAACGAGAGAATTGCTGCGGGTGAATCAAATTTATATGCTGTGCCGTCAATATAAAAAGAAGATTTTGGCGTCTTTATAAGGACGCTATAACCGATTTCTTTTGCTAAATTGAGTACAAATGTATCATTGGTAAACCAATGATGGTAATGCTTTTCTGCAGTCCATTCCCAGTCTTTTTCTTTAAATCCAATCGCCAATCCACCAGGTTGTGCGTCTTTTTCAAAGACTGTTACTGTATGTCCTTTTTTGACAAGCTGATAGGCTGCTGAAAGTCCTGTAAATCCGGCACCGATAATAGCGATATTCATAGATTAGGGTCTAGGGTCTAGGGTCTAGGGTGTTAGAAATACTAATTTAAACTAGCCCCTAACCCCTAAACCCTAAACCCTAAATTTTATTGCTACACAGCAATTGTGAAAAAGAGTATAACACCACTAGCTAAGAAAAGTACACTCGTGATAATTCCGGCTGCAGTACTGTAGCTTCCTGTTTGCCCTAGTGGGCCGCGTGTTGGACTGATTGATGCAACTTGCGGCGGCGTGACATTAATTGTTGGGGACGGTGTCGCAGTGGGGGAAGGTGTGAGTGTTGGAGATGGTAGTTGCGCCCGCGTCGGTGTAATTGGTGGAGCTTGTGTCGGTGATCCTTGCACTGGTGAAACAGATGGTTCTGTAAATTGGCTTCCTGCAGCATTGACAGTAAAAGAACGCGAAAGTGTTTGCAACGTCCCATTGATATCAGCTGAAGCAATTGTCATTGTATGTGGTCCAGGATCAAGCTCGAGGGGTGGTTGGAATTCCCAGTTACCATTAGCATCACTTTCTAATTGCGCGGTAATTTCTTTTGCCGAATTTATGACAATCTCAATTGGCGTACTCGGTAACGCGCGGCCCTTAAACACTGGTTGCGAATCTTTAAATTTTTGGTCTTCTTCAGGAGTTGTAATTTCTGGAGATGTTACTGCAATAGGTTCATCAAAAACCGGAAAGCCGGCCGACTGACTAGCGGGTTGTCCTGATTGGCTGGCAATAACCGTATTTAACGGCTCAGGACCGATGGTGAAGTCATAATTTTTTGATAATACGATGGTCGGAACTTCAACAGTTTGTTCTCCAAGGAGCGTCGCTTCAGATTGCAGCGTCCCTGTGCTAATTTTTAACATTACTTTGGTATCATTTGCGAGGGGTAAATATGATGTCAAATCAATTGTCCTGAGCTTTCCTAGCGGTAGGGTAAATCGTCCATCTGGTTGTAGGAGTGTTGCGAAAATTTGTGAAGAATCAGTTGAAGCATAAACAAGTCCTTCTGTAGGAAAGGTCCCATCATCCAGTGCAACAGAGCCTGACATGGTTTCATTTGGAGGTGGTGTGCTACTTATTTCAGCGGCCGTTATAATTTCAAATGGTGCAGTACCATTGGTAATAACTTGTGTACCTGATGTAATTGCGTAATAGTATTTCGTTGCCGGTTTGAGATCATTTATGGTTATGAAATGAACGCGGCGCTCTGTTGGTGTGCCTGTTTGTTGATCACGTACGTCTAATCCAATATCACCCATAGTTTGAACATTTCCGTATGCAACTGTACCAACTGCGGAAGCATCAGTCTCGTAAGAAATGGTAAATGAAGTTGGTGATATGTTACTGATCTGTACATTTTTTGGCACACTACCTACCGTTGCTTTACTTACAAACTGAACAGTATTACGGCTTAAGACAAGGGTAAGTCCAAGCGCAAATAGCAAGACAAAAATTCCTGCAAAAGCAGGAAGCTTTCTATCCCAAATTGTTCGTCTTTTATAACTCATTGGCCTTGTCTATTGATTAGTGTATCAGTAGGCGCAAATCTGGAAGCTGAAGAAGCATCTGTATCTACTATAATTGGCTGTGGCAATGGCGTCGGAGCCGATTGCGATGCTGTAGCCGTCCGCTCAAAAGCTGGATTAACCTGTTCACGGGATTTCAGATTTTGTATAACTGTCTCATCAAAGTTTGGATCAATCGGCGTCATTTGCAC
>JACDET010000006.1:4585-46554 GCA_013816255.1 Candidatus Levyibacteriota bacterium
ATATCTTCACTGATAGTCGAAGTAACGTAGATATGGTAAACGTTAAATCCTATCCAGGCTACAACAACAATAAAGGATGAGCCAAGAATAAAAAGAATATCTTTATGCCGTTTGTTTTGTTTATTCGGTTTCATATGCTTAAGGTTTAAAATATTGTCGTCCCCGTAATGTTAATATCAGATCATTTGTTTTAGTGTCACGCCCTATACTCATTGATTCGACGGTGATAACACGGCTTAATCGGGAAAGAGATGCTGAAAAGTCAATCATGTTCTGGTACGCTCCTTCAGCTTGTAAAGTAAAGATATAGGAGAGAGTTTTTGTTGATGGTTGATTTGATGCCAATTGTACTTCGGCCACACGAAATGTCGAGATCGTGACGTTATTTTGTTGTGCCAAAGCTTCAACTTGTGCACTGAGTAATGGAGCATCAGCAGACGTAGGAATGGCTGCATATATTATAGGCAGGTCCTTTTCAAGAACATTATATTGTTGCTGGAGAGAACTTAAGTTATTTATTTTGGTAGTCAGTTGCTCCTCAACTGCTTCATTATCCGCGAGTTCTTTTTGTAGTTCTGCAATCGTTGTCAGTGTAGGATTGATAGCAAAAATACCAAAAAATGAAAGTGCCGCCAAAGTCAATGCAATTGCCACAAAGATTGTTGTATTTTCCTGCTCCATGCTCGGGAGAAGTTTAAGATATTCGCGGTATTTGGCCGCTGATAAATTTTCAAAATAACTTTTAGGCAGTTTCATATATATTACTCTCCAAGAGCTGGTATTGGTGCTCCGACGGTAGGATCATTCGTTTGATCAGTTTTATCAAATGCAGATTGTTTCAATGACGCGGTAATACTGACATTGATTCGTGAAGTTGAGGTACTGTTCTCAACTTTATCAACAATAACACCGGTTACGGATGGGTGGGCACGAAGAGCAGCGACAAACTGAGAAAGAATTTCAGTAGACGAGGCTTGCATTTCAATCTTGGCATTCTCAGGTTCAATGGTAAGATTTTTAAAGGTAACTTTACCTTGTCCTAGCTTTGTTATATCACTAAATATATTTGTTGTGGTTGTCCCGATAGCGTCATAGCGTTCAACAAGCGCTAATCTATCTTGAATGTCACGAAAGTTTTCTTCTGACTTTTGGAAGTTAGCCACAATAAAACTTTGTGCTTCAATTTTGTCATGCAAATCAACAATTTTCATATCCAAGTCAAAACGCATGAGAAATGTCCCAAGCGCGACCATTTCAACGAGTATGATCAAAAGTCTTCCAACACTGAGCGTCCAATTAAGAAGTTGTGTCACAAAACTCTCACCTTTTTGTGGTAACAAATTGATTGTCGGGACAGTTCTTTCAGCCATAGCCATAAAACCGTCATTGATACAAAACGGCTTAATTTTAGTGTATGAGTTCTTGAGGCAAAAGTCAAAGTAAATTACTTAAAATATTCATAGAGTGTATATTACTTCTAGAAAACTGACACTAAGTATGCTATACTTTTTCAAGTCCCGGTAGTCGGGATGATTTTTTTTAACCTATGGCAGACGCTAAATCACGAATTTACCCACTTAATCGCATTCGTAACATCGGAATTATTGCGCATATTGATGCAGGTAAAACAACCACCACTGAACGTATTTTGTTCTACACGGGTCGTACTTATAAAATTGGTGATATTGACGACGGAAATACACAAATGGACTGGATGGATCAGGAAAAAGAACGTGGTATTACTATCGTTTCTGCTGCGACAACAGCTTTCTGGGTTCCAAAGACAGGCCAATTTGCAGGGGATGAGCACCGCTTTAATATTATTGATACTCCTGGACACGTTGACTTTACCGCTGAAGTAGAACGATCGCTGCGTGTACTTGATGGGGGAGTAACCGTACTTGATGCTGAAGAGGGCGTACAATCACAATCCGAAACAGTATGGCGCCAAGCTGATAAATATAAAGTTCCACGTATCTGTTTTGTGAACAAAATGGATAAATTAGGAGCAGACTTCCTCCAAACAGTCAAAAGTGTTGTGGACCGCCTCGGTGCAAATCCTGCTATTATGGTGCTTCCAATTGGTGCCGAAGATACCTATATCGGTAACGTTGACCTTTTGACTCGTCAATCATTTATCTGGGGATCAGATGAACTTGGCGCAAAGTACGAAGTAAAAGATGAAGTCCCTGAAGACATGAAAGATCAGGTTGAAGAATATCGTAATAAACTTATTGAAAAGATCTCCGAAACAGACGACGTGCTTCTTGAAAAATATCTTGGTGGGGAAGAGCCAACAGTTGAAGAATTGAGAAAAGCTCTTCGGGCCGCAGTTATTGCATACAAATTAGTTCCAATGTATGCAGGAACTTCACTTCGTAACAAAGGTGTACAACCACTCTTAGACGCAATTGTTGATTATCTTCCATCCCCACAAGATTTAGACGATGTTAAAGGACTTAATCCAAAAACTGGTGCTGAAGAGACCCGTAAGCTTGTTCCTGAAGAAGATTTCTCAGGTTTGGCATTTAAGATTCAAAATGATCCACACGTAGGAAAGATTGCATACTTTCGTGTCTATTCAGGTAAATTAAGTGCTGGGTCCTATGTTGTTAATGCCAATAAAGGTATTAAAGAACGTATCGGGAGACTGCTTCTTATGCATGCAAACGATCGTGAAGATGTGAAAGAAGCATATGCAGGTGAAATTGTGGCAATTGTCGGTTTGAAAGATACTATTACAGGAGATACACTTTGTGATGAAGCAAAGCAAATTGTTCTTGAGCAAATCACCTTTCCAGATCCTGTTATTTCACTTGCTATTGAGCCAAAGACAAAATCAGATCAGGAAAAGCTTGGTTATTCACTCAAGAGACTTATGGAAGAAGATCCGACGTTTACTGTGAAGAGTAATCCAGAAACAGGCCAGACAATTATCTCAGGTATCGGAGAATTGCAGCTTGAAATTATGGTTGACCGTATGAAGCGCGAATTCGGTGTTGAAGCAAATGTCGGAGCTCCGCAAGTCGCATATAAAGAAGCTATTGTCGAAAAAGCAGAGGCCGAAGGTAAATACATCAGACAATCTGGAGGAAACGGTATGTATGGTCACTGCTTCCTTAGAATTGAACCCCAACCACGAGGTGAAGGTTTTGCATTTGTTGATGCCATTAAAGGTGGATCGATTCCTGCAGAATATATAAAAGCCGTTGAAAAAGGCGTCAAAGAAACACTTAAAAATGGTGTACTGTTAGGCTTTCCGCTTATTGATATTAAAGTAACTTGCTATGACGGGTCATACCATGATGTTGACTCTTCAGAAATTGCTTATAAGATCGCTGCAAGTCAGGCAATTCAGGCTGCATCAAAGAAAGCCGGTATTACGCTTCTTGAACCGATCATGAAAGTTGAAGTTACCACACCAAATGAATATATGGGTGAAGTTATGGGTGATCTCTCATCAAAGCGGGGACAAATCTCAGGTAATGAAGAGCGTGGAAATGCAGCTATTATTTTGGCACAAGTTCCATTATCTGAGCTTTCAGGATATGCAACACAATTACGCAGTCTTACCAAAGGCCGTGCAAGTTATTATATGGAGCCAAGTCACTATGAATTCGTGCCAAAACACATTGTTGACGACCTCTTAGCCAAATCCACATTTACTGGCCGGATTGAACAGTAATTTATCTTCATAAGCTCCGCAACATATTTGGTATAATTCTTGACATGGCAACCGAATCTTTTTGTGGTACTCAAGACCGTTGTGTACAATGTCCAGTTATAAAGTACCAGGATGAGACAATTAAAAATAAGAAAACCCGTATTGCAGATTCTCTTCAGCAGGGGATGAGGGCATTGGATCGAGCTGCTGTAGCTGATTCTGAAAGTGAACGCACGCACGCATATAATAGTGCGCAATATTTTGTAAATATTGTTGATAATACTGAAGCTAGTATTCCGGCAACACAAAGGCAGATAGGGGAATTAACTTTAAATTGTGAAGGTCCACGAAAGATTAGGAATGTACTAACGCTTGGGAGAACTATATATGAGTGTGATTCACGAAGTAAATGGCGTAATGCATATCGGAAAATACGTTTTTTTCAAGCTTTGTACGCAGAAGCTAAAATGATTTATCAAATGCGTAAAGCAACAACAATGAACATCCGGGAATGAGTGGGGAAGAGAGTAGTACAAACTATATCACGTACATCCTATATAGTTAGGCTATCAAACTATATCATTTAGTTTTCACGAAATGACTTTTCACAGCGCTATAATATGAAAAAAATACGAACGCACATTATAGGGTCTAAAATGTGGATAAATAGTGGTTGCTATAGTGTAATAACGCAATTCAGGGTGTCATATCCAGCTAGTTTTGGCAGTCTGAGTCTTTATTGCTAAACTGGTATATTGCTGTAATGTTTGAGAAGATAATAAAATTTTATTTTTCAGGGGACATAAAATAAGTGCGTTAGGTCTCCCCTACATAAAGCAACTTTTGACTCCCCTGCCAAATGCATACGTTTTGTTCAAAAAAAAGATTTAAATAATAATATTTGTTTACATACTGTTTATATAGAGAAAAGATACTAATGCAATTCCCCTACCGCATATCGAATAAAGATTGCTATAATAGAGACATATGAAGCCAGTTGTTGCAGTCTTTGCACATCCAGATGATGAAGTTTTTGGTCCAGGAGGAACCATGGCAATTTTTGCCAAAGAACGAGAGGTGTATGTCATCTGTGTAACAGATGGTGACGCAGGGATGAATAGTCTCAAAGATGATGATGGAACAAAGAGCCTTGGCGAAATACGTAAAGAAGAGATGCGAGCATCTGCAGCCTCAATTGGCGTAAAAGAAGTCATTTTTCTTGGCTATAAAGATGGCACACTTTGCAATAATCTCTATCATGAAATCGCAGCAAAGGTGCAAACCCAAATTGAATCCCTAGAGCCTGGAATTATCATGACATATGAACCCCGTGGCGTCTCCGGACATATTGACCATATAACTGTGTCTATGATTACGAGTTTTGTATTCGAGCGTGTACCAGCGGTCGAGGAGCTTTGGTACTACTGTATGTCTGAGTATGCACGGTCATTCCAAAAACCATATTTTATTTACTTCCCTCCTGGCTATAAAGATAGTGAGATTTCAAAAGTAGTCAATATTGAACCTGTTTGGGATCAAAAAGTAACTGCTATGACCAAGCATGAATCACAAAAACATGATATAGATAATATCCTTGGAGCATTTAGGCACAAACGTAAAGAGGAATACTTTATAATTTTAAAAAGAGAAGATCTCCCTAAAACAAATACGGAATAATTCTTTTCGTTTTCTTTTTATATTCTTCATATTCCTTTACTTCTTGAGTCATTGTATGTCCTTCCCGAATAATTTTAAGAGAAATTGCCATAAGGAGTATGAGAAACGCAAAAACACGTGGTCCATTAAAATCATATTGTACAAGACTCGACATTATTAAGAGAAAGCCCGCATAAATAGGATGTCTGAGGATTTCATATGGGCCTTGGGTTACAAAGAAATATCCTTTTGGCAGTTTGTGCGTTGTTTCAGGTTTATTAACCTTTCTGGCAATAAGTGCCCAGATAATCAGAAGCGCTCCAAAGACGAGTACCATGATAAATGCTGGGCTCTGAGAGACATATGGTGGCCATGTGAGGATAATAAACAGCGATGAGAGTATCACCAGTCCTGTAAAAAATAATGCTTTCTTTTCTGTTTCCATAGAAATAGTATAAATGAAAAGTAGTATATAATGGAAGCATGAAACGGTTTATCCTTGTCGTTCTCCTTCTGTTTCTTTTAGTATTTGTTATTCTCCAGGCAGCCAAAGCAAAAGTTGGTCGGGATCTCGCGCAGCCTGTGCAAGAACGTATTTTGACCCCTACCCCATTCGTACCAATTGATAAAAACCAGCAGGTTACAAATTCTGTCTTTGTCCCCTACTGGGCAGTAACTGAACAAGAAAGTGGTATGGAATATGATCAATATATTTATTTTGGTATAACGCCAACAACCAAAGGCATACAGAATGAAGCGGGTTTACAACGAGTGGAATCATTCAAAGAGCTTGTCCCTTCAGGCAAAAAGTCCCTTTTAGCCCTCCGAATGGTAGATTCTGAAATGAATGCAGACATACTGAGTGATAAAGCGGCACAGAAAAAAATTATTGCTGAAACCATGACATTTGCTAAAAAGCATAATTTCTCAGGTGTTGTCCTGGATCTTGAAATGAGCGCAATCCCTTTTGATTCTTTGGTAACACAAATTAGCGAATTCAGCCGAGATATTGCGCTACAAGCAGGAAAACAAGAGCTTACGTTTGAGATGACATTATACGGTGATACGTTTTACCGTGTCCGGCCGTTTGATGTTAAAACACTCTCTCAAACCAACGAAAACTTTATGCTTATGGCCTACGATTTTCATAAATCCCGGTCAAATCCTGGTCCCAATTTCCCACTCAAAGGAAGTAAGACATATGGATATGATATGGAAAAGCTGGCTGATGATATTCTCAGGTACTCTTCTCCTGCGAAAGTCAGTATTATTTTCTGAATGTTTGGGTATGACTGGCCAGTTGATGATAAAGGGAAAGCCATAGATCAAGGCAAACCGCTTACCTATGAGCAAATTCAGGCCACGTTTCTTAATGATTGCAAGTACAAGAACTGTACTATAAAGCGTGACGCATTGTCGGCTGAGACAAGTATTGCATACATTGATGCAAATGACCAAAAACATATTGTATGGTTCGAGGATATGCAGTCAGTGAAAGAAAAACAAGAATATCTCAGAACCCGTGGTATCACCAACTTTTCATTTTGGGCGTATTCCTATTTTTGATCACGTCTTCCTCTACTCTACCATTTCACTCACTTCAACTGCTGTGAAGCCTGAGCGCTTCAATGGGGCTGGGAATATAGGAGATGCTGGTGTAAAGTCTGGCTTGGCATCATAAAGCTTGAAGTAAAAGACGACATTCAAATAGTTGTCTGGTTTTGGCGAGAAAGAGATCGGCAAAATTTGCTCTGATTGTTCTTGGTTAAAGAAGGATATAAAAGCATAGGGAGAGGTTACTTTTGTAATTCCAGCAGTGACGAGATCGGCAGTTTCTTTTGGATTGAGACCTAATTTATCAGCATACTCACGTAATACTCTCTCTACATCAGTTTTGCTCACAACGTTACCTTTGGTTGGAGGAGTAATTCTCTTTGCATTGGAGGCGTAATCATAGGCAATACTTTGATGTGCTTTTCCATGTATAACCATGGCTCCATTGTCACTCAGTGTAATTGCATACTCACCTTCTGATGCTGGAATGGTATTGTAAATAGGTGTCTGGATCTTTACACGGACAGACTTACCCGTTTGGCCGTACAGGTACAGCGGTGAATCATGACATCTTCCCTCATTCTTGGCACTGTCTTTATTTATATTTTTATTTGTTTTTACACAATCTTCATACGCTTCAGTATTAGTAGCTATACCGGTTGCTTGACACTGGGTTTCTGCAAGCTGCTCACATGTAGGACTATTCTTGTTCTGTTTAGAGCTAGTTTGAATTGGTGTGCTTTGTTGCTTCAACCGCTGTGGCGACAGATCTGATTTTAGAAAGAATGTGTACAGTTGTAAGTTTTTCTTCTCAGCGTTCTTATCTGAATACATATCTATATACGTTGGTTGCGGTATTGCTTGCGCAATTGTTTTTATACCCAAAACAGTTTCGAAATAGTTAGAAGGTAAGAGCGTTATATATTGTGCAAAAGAATCTTCTAAAGAGACAAAACTTACCTTTGAAGATGGAAAATCAAGAAGTGCTAATTGTGTGAACGCGTATGCATAATTTTCTCCGAGATTGCCTAAGTTTGACGCACTTGTATCTTGCGTTCCAATAAGTGCTTTACTTTCATTGAGCTTTGAAATATATCCGTACGCTGTCGTATCTTGCGATGGAACAACAATCTCGTTTGGTGATTGTGTCCTTAGATTGTATGAAAAGACCCCAGTTTGACTACTCTCTTTGGATAATACTGTTAGGATAATATTGCCTGTTTGCACTTCCCAATTAGAAGCAGCGTATGTATTTGCGTTAGTCAAGTTTGGTAATGTGAACCGTTTGAGGGATTCTGTGTTAAGTACATCAACAGTATTTGGCGTTAATAGCGCTTGCCTGTAACCATCTTTTACCGCTTTGCCATCCCCTTTTGAACCATCATATCCTGAAAAAACGAGATATTTCCCATCAGGTGAAAGAGATGGTTGTGTGCCATATGTTCCAGCTTTCATGTTTTCTAGATTACGCTTATTTGTTCCATCAAAATCAACTACACTCATGCCGTACGCCCAACCGGCTCCACCATTTGGATCATTTGGCAGGAACATATCAGCAAAGACCTTACCACTATTTAAGATTGCACGCGGGTAGTGAATTGGGTTTGTGAGGTTAACTTGTTCATCATACAATAGGTTTTTAACAGAAGGTTGGGATAAATCTACTGCATATACACGCGATTTGCCTCCTTGCAAAACTTGTGATCCTTGTGCAAAGCTCACTTCCCATATCGCGAGATATTTTTTATCGGGTGAAAGGACATAATCATCTATGACGTAACCAGCACTGGCGGGGATACTCAAACTAGAGCTTTTATCTTTAATGTTATATACAGTGATTCTCTTACCATGATCCTTCGTGTCTACCTGATCTATATAGAGGAGATTTTGTGATGAAAGTACACTTACCTTTTTAATCTCGAGCGGTAATGTTGCAACAAGAAAGCTGTTTGAGGAACCAAGATCAACTGCTTTTATAACGGTTGTTTGTCCTGTCCATGCCCCGTATACCATTATCTGTGATGGGTTCTGTGCATCGGGAGCAGGTGGCGTTGTTTTTACTTGCTCGATTGATGGAGCGGGAGCTTGAGAAGTCTCAGCCTTTTCTTTCGAATCAAGAGCTTTTTTATCTGATCCACCAAATAAAACACCTAATCCAATAATGAGCATAAGCAATAATACTCCTCCTGCAATGAGAATTACTTTTTTCGAAAGAGTTTTCTTGGGAGTTACAGGAGTATTCCCATCTGCTTGGAGTTGGTCGACTGGTTTTGGCGCAGATGAATCGGAATTAGGCAGGTCGGATTGCATAAACTTATTGTGGCATTAACCAAATTAATTTGTCAAGCATAGTGTTACTATTCTTAATTAAAAAGACGTAATTATTACAAACTTAACATATACCTTAATAGTATACTTAGATTATGCGTTAAAAAGAGCAAATATCCCCTTTTTGACTATTGACGGGTGAAAAAAAATATTGTATCATACATTTACTCTCATAAAAGAAATGAGAGCTTTTATTTTTTAAGACTATGGCAACATTTCAACGAACTAAACCACACGTAAATATCGGAACTATTGGTCACGTCGATCACGGCAAGACTACTACTACCGCAGCTATTACAACTGTACTCGCTAAAAAGGGTATGGCACAAGCACGATCATACGCTGATATCGATAATGCTCCTGAAGAAAGAGCTCGAGGCGTCACGATTAACATTTCTCACCAAGAGTATGAAACAGAAGCACGTCACTACGCACACATTGATGCTCCAGGACACGCTGATTATATCAAAAACATGATCACAGGAGCAGCCCAAATGGACGGAGCAATCTTAGTTGTATCAGCACCAGATGGCCCTATGCCACAAACTCGCGAACACATTCTTTTGGCTCGCCAAGTCGGTGTACCATCAATCGTAGTCTTCCTTAATAAATGTGATATGGTAGACGATCCAGAACTGCTTGATCTTGTTGAAATGGAAGTACGAGAATTACTTTCTAAATATCAATATCCAGGAGACGATACACCAATTATCCGTGGATCAGCGCTTAAGGCTATTGAAGGTGATGCTGAAGCAGAAAAAGCTATCTTAGAACTCATGGCTAAAGTTGATGAGTTCATCCCAACTCCAGAGCGTGCACTTGATAAACCTTTCCTTATGCCTGTTGAAGATGTGTTCTCTATCAAAGGCCGTGGTACAGTTGTTACAGGAAGAATTGAAAGAGGAATGGTTAAAGTAAACGAAGCAGTAGAAATCGTTGGTCTTGGTAAAAATAAAGATTCAGTTGTCACAGGTGTCGAAATGTTCAAAAAGCAACTTGATGATGGTCAAGCAGGAGATAACGTCGGACTTCTTCTCCGAGGTCTTGAAAAGACAGATGTAGAGCGTGGTCAAGTTATTGCTAAGCCAAAGAGTATTACACCACACACAAAATTTGAAGCAGAAGCATATGTCTTAACGAAAGAAGAAGGCGGACGTCATACTCCATTCTTTAAAGGGTACCGACCACAATTCTATATCAGAACAACTGATGTAACTGGAGATGTTAAGCTCCCAGAAGGAGTAGAAATGGTTATGCCTGGAGATACAATAAAAATGGAAGTTGAACTAATTGTACCGGTTGCTCTTGAAGAAGGTCTTCGCTACGCGATCCGTGAAGGTGGAAGAACAGTTGGAGCTGGTGTAATTACTAAAATCATTAAATAATACCTCTAATAAAGAATTATTTGTGACTTAGATCTTTGACAGTCTGGTGGTAAAATTATGGCAAAAGGAAGAATTAGAGTTCGATTAAAGAGTTATGATGCACGCGTCCTTGATGCGTGTTGTCAGCAAATCTTAGATTCTGTTATTAGAACAGGAGCTAAAGTAGTCGGGCCTGTACCTCTTCCTACTGATAGAAGCATGTACGCAGTCAACAAATCACCATTTGTTGATAAAAATGCACGAGATCATTTTGAAATTAGAATTCATAAGCGATTAATTGATATAGTTTCACCAACAGACAAAACAATAGATAGTCTCACAAACCTTGCACTTCCAGCAGGCGTAGACGTAGAGTTAAAGATGTAGTTTTACATCTCTAATATTTTATTACATTAATGCCCAATCTAATTAAACATGCAAAATGTATGATTGATTAAAAAAGCCTAACTAGGGCCACCCCGTTTAGAGGGGATCACATCAACGTTGTGAATACAAGGTAGCCTAATGGCTATCTTTTTTTGTCGTTAAAAATGTAATAAAAAAGAAATAAAGTAACAATAAAGAGGTAAATATTATGATACAAGCACTAATAGGTCAAAAAATTGAACAGTCACAAATGTTTTTAGAAAACGGACGACGGATTCCCGTTACTGAAGTTTCTATGGATGACAATATCGTGTTGCAAGTTAAAACCCTTGATAAGGATAAATACACATCTGTACAACTAGGTTTTGGCGGGAAAAGAAAATCAACTAAATCTATTATCGGACATATTAAAACTGCGAAGTTATCACTTGCTCCCAAAGTAATTAAAGAAGTTGCATGGGATAATGAGGGTGAATTGCCAAATGCAGGTGATAAAATTACTGTTGAGAGTGTTTTTAAAGCAGGAGATATAATTCAAGTTACCGGAACATCAAAAGGTAAAGGGTTTGCAGGTGTTATGAAACGCCACAACTTCCGTGGAGGACCAAAAACTCATGGACAGTCAGATCGACAGCGTGCGCCTGGATCAATTGGACAGACAACAACACCAGGACGTGTCTATAGAGGTAAAAAGATGGCAGGTCGTATGGGAAGTGACATGGTAACAGTGCGAAATTTATCAGTTGTTAATGTTGATGCAGTTAACAAGAAACTATACGTGCTTGGACTTGTACCAGGACACAAAAATGCAATGATTTTAATTACCCGAATGGGTGAGCAAAAAGACTTTGTTCCGTTGGTTAACGTAGCAATGCCAGACGCGGTTGCAAATGAAAATACTGAGGCAAATGTTGCTGTATCTGAAGAGCCAACGACAGTTGTTGAAGCAGCAGCAGAGGTAGCAAAAGAACAAAATGAATCAGCTAAAGACACAGCAGTAAAAACTGAAATGAAGGAGGAGAAAAAAAGCGTCTAGGGTATAGCGTCTGGCGTCTAGTACATTAATCACTAGAAGCTAACCGCTAGAAGCCAACCGCTCAGGAAACCATATGGCAAAAGTAGTAACAACAAAAGAAGTAAAAGAGAAAAAAGAGGGTAAAGTAACACCGAAAGCTACGGTTGCAAAGCCTGTCGCAAAAGTTGCACCTGTAAAAGCTGTCAAAAAAGAAGCTTTGAAAGCAGAATCGCCTATAAAGGTCAAGCCGGTGAAAGAAAGTACGAATGCAGCAGTGTCAATCGATGTTATGGGCATTGATGGTAAAATAAGTGGCAAAATTGCTTTGCCTGGAGCAATCTTTGGAGAAAAAGTAAACAAGGTTCTTATTGCACAAGCAGTTCGGGTCTATTTAGCTAACCAACGACAAGGTAATGCATCAACGAAGACACGTGGTGAAGTTGAAGGATCAACAAGAAAGATATACCGACAAAAAGGAACAGGTCGTGCCAGACATGGTGGGATACGCGCTCCAATTTTTGTCAAAGGTGGTATTGTTTTTGGTCCAAAGCCACGAGATTTCAGTCTTTCATTGCCAAAAAAGATGAAGAGAAAAGCCTTGTTCAGTGCATTATCTTCCAAAGTACAGGACAAACAAGTAACAGTACTTTCAGGACTTGAAAGTATTGAACTAAAAACAAAAGCATTTGTTACTGTCTTAACCAAGATGGGCGCTATCGATAAAAAAAGAAAACTCTTATTTGTCGTAGCATCAGATTCAGAAGGGGTAAAACGCGCAGGACGAAACATTCCTGGGATCAGTTTCACATCAGTTACAAGACTGAATACATACGAAGTGTTGAACACTAAAAATTTAGTTATTTTGAAAGACAGTGTGAAAGAAATGGAAAAGCATTTTTTGGGAGGGGATAAATAATGCGATCAGCTATTGTTATAAAACCATTAGTTACCGAAAAATCAATGGAAGATGTTTCCAAAGGGAAATATACTTTTGTTGTCGACCGCTATGCAACCAAACCTGTCATCAAGCAAGCGATCAAAGACATGTTCAATGTCACCGTTATGAGTGTCAGAACAAGTGTGGTTAAGGGTAAATCAAAAAGAGTTGGCGTCAGACGCCTTGAAGTACCTGCAGCTATTTGGAAAAAAGCGCGTGTTACGTTGAAAAAAGGTGAAAAGATAAGTCTTTTTGAACCAGGTGGAGAGGAAAAGAAATAGCGTCTAGGAAAATAGCGTTCAGCGTTTAGAAAAAGAACTATACGCTATACGCTCAGGAACTAAACGCTCAAAGCAATATGAATAAGTTAAAAACTATTAAAAAGAAACATTCAGGTCGCGACGCAAGTGGAAAAGTTGTTGTACGTCATCAGGGTGGACAGCACAAAAGATATTTACGTCAAATTGATTTTAAGAGAAACAAATTTACAATTATTGGACGGGTTGAAGCAATAGAGTATGATCCGAATAGAACCTGTGATATTGCACTTATCCATTATGCTGATGGAGAGAAACGGTATATTTTGGCCCCACTTGGACTCAAAGAAAATGATACAATCGCATCTGGTCATGGTGTAGAACCAACACTTGGAAATGCATTGCCAATGAGTGAAATACCAGCTGGTACTGTTGTTCATAACATTGAATTGACACCTGGAAAAGGTGGACAAATAGCGAGAGGAGCTGGTACCGGAGCGATTATCTCAGCCAAAGAAGGAGATTATATCTTCTTAAAGCTTCCATCAAGTGAAGTGCGAAGAGTCAAGGCAAACGGTATGGCTACTGTTGGCCAGCTTGGAAACGTTGATCACAAAAACGAAGTTATCGGTAAAGCAGGACGTGCACGAAACATGGGACGTCGGCCAACTGTACGGGGAGTTGCCCAGAATCCTCGTTCTCATCCACACGGTGGAGGAGAAGCGAAGTCAGGTATCGGTATGTCGAGTCCAAAAACATATGCAGGACGTAAGGCTGTCGGTAGAACGAGACGACCAAAGAAGTATTCTGATAAACTTATCGTAACACGAAGAAAGGGAGGAAAGCATAATCCTACAAGATAATTATGGGAAGAAGCAGTAAAAAAGGACCATATATAGATCAAAAACTTTTGCAGAAAGTTGTAAAACAAAAGCAAATGAACATAAACGAACCTATCAAAACATGGGCGCGTTCAAGTCAAGTTCCACCGGAATTTGTTGGACACACGATGATGATTCATAATGGAAAACACTTTATATCAGTTCTGATCTCAGAAGGTATGGTCGGACACAGACTTGGAGAATTCTCTCCAACAAGACACTTTAGAGGTCACGGTAAGATCGTTGCCCGGGAAGTATCTAAGACATAGCGTCTAGGTTATAGCGTCTAGCGGCTAGTACATTAATTACTAGACCCTGGAAGCTAAACGCTAAACGCTCATTAAAATTATGGAAGTACGAGCAATATCAAAATCAGTACGGGTAAGTCCACGGAAAATGCGTTTGGTCGCAGATGCAATCCGTAATTTACCAATTGAAGAAGCATACCGTGTTTTGCATGTGACAGAACAGAAGGCTGCAGACTCAATACAGAAAACATTAAAGAGTGCCGTTGCCAATGCAGTAACAAATGCACAACTTGAAATAAAGAATTTATATATTAGTACCGTTATGGTGAATCAAGGACAGGTTTTAAAAAGATTCCGTCCATCAACAAGAGGAAGAATTCACCCGTACAAGAAGCGCGGAAGTCACTTAACTATTATTTTGAAAGAGAAAGTTGTCATGAACGCTACTACAGTAGGAGCGCAATCAAATGGAGGGGCAGCTTCAAATAAAGCAGACGAAGCAGTTGCAGCAGCTATTTATGGCGGTAAAGAAGAGAAGAAAACAGGTGGCAAATCATTAGTACAACGCCTTACAGGACGGGGAGCAAAAAAAGAGAAGAAGGAGGTAGTCAAGTAATTAGTAGGGAGTTCTTAGTAATTAGAAATATTACTAAAGACTAAGCACTAAAGACTAAGCACTAAAAAAAATATGGGACAAAAAGTTAATCCACACGTTATAAGACTAGGAGCCGTACATACGTGGAGTAGTCGATGGTTTGATGAACGCAAGTATGGAGCAGTCGTTCTTGAAGACTATGGCCTTCGAAAAATGCTTATGAATAAGCTTCGCTCAGCAGGTGTTGCGAGTGTGGAAATTGAACGGTCAATTAATAGTTTGAAAGTAATTATTCACGTTTCAAGGCCTGGTATTGTTATCGGACGGGGTGGAAGTGGACTTGAAGAATTGAAGAAAACAATTGTTGCGTACTTTGCAAAACATCGCGGTGATAAAACTATGCCAAAGATGGATATCAGAGTCGAACCAGTGAAAGAACCTAATCTGAATGCATATTTGGTTGCAAATAACATTGCTGATCAATTGATACGAAGATTACCTTTTAAGAGAATTTTAAATTCAACAGCAGAACGGGTTATGGGTTCTGGAGCACTTGGCGTAAAGATTCTTTTGACCGGACGTATTGGTGGAGCTGAAATTGCCAGGCGTGAAAAGATTCATTTGGGTACAGTTCCACTGTCAACAATCCGTGAAGATATCAGTTATGCACAATTTCCTGCATTGACCAAAAAAGGGTACATCGGTATAAAAGTATGGATTAATAGAGCTGAAGGAGGAGACGCACTGTAATATGTTAACACCGAAAAGACAAAAATATAGAAAACAAATGCGCGGGAGCATGAAGGGAGACGCGACTCGAGGTATCAAGCTTTCATTTGGTGACTATGGTTTGCAAACACTTGATACAGCGTGGATTAGTAGCCGTCAGATTGAATCAGCCAGGCGTGCTATTACCAACTATACACAGCGTGGTGGAAGAATTTGGATCAGGGTTTTTCCTGATAAACCAATTACCAAAAAACCAGCTGAAGTACGTATGGGTGGAGGAAAAGGAGATATTCATGAATATGTCGCACCGGTAAAACCAGGACGGATTATGTTTGAAATGGCAGGCGTATCAGTTGCAGTTGCAAGAGAAGCATTACGCCTAGCGTCACACAAGTTACCGGTTAAAACAAAGATCTTAATTAAGGGAGAAATGTAATATGAAACTAAACGATAAAAAAGAATTACGTGGCAAAACAAGCGAAGAATTAGCAAAATTGCTCAAAGAGTCGTATAATACGCTTGCTCAGCTTACATTGGACAATGTGCAGAACAAATTAAAGAATACAAGGAGCATGACAAATACACGAAAAGAAATAGCAGTTATGAAAACGTTACTTAATGAGAAAGCAAAAACAGAGGAAGGAGAAAAAAGCGTCTAGGGTAGAGCGTCTGGCGTCTAGTACATTAATCACTAGAAGCTAATCGCTAGAAGCTAACCGCTTAACAAAAGATATGGCAAAAGTATTAACAGGAAAAGTAATATCAGCAAAAATGACAAATACTGTAGTGGTAGAGGTTTCACGACGTGTACCACATCCGCTTTATAAAAAGCTTATGAAGAAAACAAAAAACTTCAAAGTTGATTTAGCAGGACATACAGTCGAAATTGGTAATGAAGTAAAAATTGTTGAAATCAAGCCAATGTCCAAAACAAAGTTCTTTGCAATTAAAGAAGTAAAGGACCGCAAGTAAAATAATTATATGTTACAGTTACGATCCATTGTAAAAGCAGCAGACAATTCAGGAGCCAAAGAGCTTTATGTGATTCACATCTATGGTGGGTCAAAACATAAGTTTGGCCGTATAGGGGACGTGGTAAATGCAGTTGTAAAATCAGCTATACCGCATGGTCAAGTTAAAGATTCTGAAATGGTTAAAGCAGTTATTGTCAGAACAAGAAAAGAATTCAGACGAGCTGATGGATCGTATGTGAGATTTTCAGATAATGCAGTTGTGGTCATTGATAATCAAAAAGATAAAAATGTGCGTGGAACCCGTATCTTCGGACCAATCGCAAGAGAAGTTCGAGATCGAGGATTTACAAAAATCGCCAGTATGGCAGTGGAGGTAGTATAACAAGCGTCTAGGGTGTAGCGTCTGGCGTCTAGTAAATGAATCACTAGACCCTAGCAGCTAGAAGCTAAACGCTTAAAAAATAATATGAAATTAAAATCAGGAGATACAGTCAGTATAGTAAGGGGAAAAGATAACGGTAAACAAGGAACCGTGCAAAAAATCTTTACCAAAGAAGCAAAAGTATTGGTCGAAGGAATCAATCAGTACAAAAGGCATTTAAAATCTCGTACACCTGGGCAGAAGTCTGAGATCATTACAATTACCAAGCCATTGTCACTTGCTAATGTGCAGTTGATTTGCCCGAAATGTAAAAAAACAACTCGTGTTGGCTATAAATTACTTAAAGATGATAAAGTGCGCGTCTGTAAAAAATGCCAGACAGAACTATAGATTAGCGGCTAGGGTATAGCGCTTAGCGTCTAGTAAATAAATCACTAGACCCTAGAAGCTAGACGCTAAGCGCTCAAAAGAATATGACAGATTTACAAAAAAATTATAATGAAGAGATAGTGCCTAAACTTACAAAAGAGTTGGGTATTAAGAATCCTATGGCTTTACCCAAGCTTACAAAGATTGTTGTAAACATGGGAGTTAAAGACGCAGTTAACGATAAAAAAGTCATCGACAAAATGGCTACTGCTTTGGGCATAGTAACAGGTCAAAAAGCAAAACCAACCCAAGCAAAAAAAGCTATTGCAGGATTTAAGATCCGCCAAGGTGACACAATCGGTTTGGTCATAACAATACGTGGTAACCGTATGTATGACTTTTATGATCGGCTTATAAAGATTGTTTTACCACGTATTAAGGATTTTCGTGGGGTACCTCGAACTAGTTTTGATGGTCGTGGTAATTACACACTCGGATTTCATGAATACTCAACATTTCCTGAAATTGATCCAGCAAGCGTTGAAAGATTACAGGGAATGGAAATGATCTTTGTAACTTCAGCTCTTGAAAACAAACATGGTTTTGCACTGCTTGAAGCACTCGGTATGCCTTTTACAAAGGAGGCAAAGAAAAAATAGCCTTGTATATGGTATAATGCCAAGGCTAGAAAGAAATAGGGTCTAGGGGCTAGGTTCTAGGGTTTAGTAAATTAAAATCACTATCCCCTAATCACTAAACCCTAATCCCTCACAATAATATGGCTAAGAAATCAAACGTTGTAAAAATGCTCAAGAAACAAAGATTCGCACACAGACTTGTGAATAGATGCGGAATTTGTGGCCGTGACAAGGCATATATGCGAAGATTCGGTTTGTGCAGAATTTGTTTCCGTGAGCGAGCCATGAAAGGAGAATTACCAGGAGTATTTAAAGCTTCTTGGTAGTCAAGCGCCTAGGGTCTAGCTTCTAGCGACTAGTAAAAAATAAATTACTAAACGCTAAACGCTAGAAGCTAAACGCTTCAAACATATTATGAATTACGTTATAGGAGATTTTGTTATTCAATTAAAGAACGCGTCACTCGCTCGTAAAAAAGCGGTTGTAGCACCATATGCGAACTTAAGTAAAGCTGTGGCTAAAGTCCTAAAGAAAGAAGGCTTTTTGGATGAAATCAAGGAAGAAACTATTGATGGTCATCGAATGCTTTCAGTTTCACTTCGATACCAAAAGCGCAAACCTGCAATTACTGATGTGCATTTGATCTCAAAGCCGTCACTTAGAACATATGTCAATGCATCTGAAATTGCTCGGACACAAGGAAAAGCAACAATTGCTGTTATCTCAACCAATGTCGGTGTTTTAACAGGAAAGGAGGCAATCAAAAAAGGAGTAGGTGGCGAACTTCTTTTTAAGATTTGGTAATAGTATGTCTAAGATCGGAAAATTGCCAATTGCTCTCGGAAACGGTATCACAGTACAAGTGCAAGGAAATCAAGCAACTGTAACTGGTCCAAAAGGAACGATGTCCTTGACTATTCCTCACGGTATAAAGATTGAACAGCAAGAGGGACGGTTACAGCTGACAACTGAAAATAAAGACGATAGAACTGTCAGAGCGATGTATGGTCTCACTCGTGCAAACCTTGCAAACTTGGTCAAAGGTGTTGATACAGGATTTGAGAAAAAATTAGAAATAATTGGAGTTGGATATCGCGGAGTAATGCAGGGGGCAACGCTCGTACTTTCACTTGGGTTTGCTCATCAAGTTAAGTTTGAATCGACAAAAGACGTTACCTTGGCAATAGCTGACAATGTCATTTCAGTTATGGGAAGTGATATCAGCCAGGTTGGAGAGATGGCAGCGAAAATACGCGCGTCAAAACCACCTGAACCATACAAGGGAAAAGGTATAAAATATAAAGGTGAAAAGATCAGACGTAAAGCAGGAAAGGCAGCGAAAGCAGCCGGAAAGTAGCGCCTAGGGTATAGCGGCTAGCGTCTAGAAAAAATTACTAGACCCTAGAAGCTAGCCGCTAATCGCTCAAAAAGAATATGAATAGAAAGCATCCAAAAATTCAAAGACAAATCAGAGTCCGTAAAAAGGCAGTCACTGTTTCTGACAGACCACGGTTAACTGTGTTCCGTTCAAATAATTATGTGTACGCACAGATTATTGATACTACTGGAAAGACAATTGTCGGTATTTCAGAAAAAGCATTGAAAGCTGATGCGAAGCTCAAGCCAGTAGAGCGTGCAAGATTAGTTGGAGCTGAAATTGCAAAATTGGCAGTCGCTAAAAAAGTGAAAGACGTTGCTTTTGATAAAGGAAGATTTGCATATCACGGACGAGTCAAAGCAATTGCTGAAGGTGCACGAGAAGGAGGATTAAATCTATGAGCCGAAATTTTAACGCGTCACGATACAATCAAGTACCAAGTGAATTTGACGAGCAAGTTGTACAAATTAACCGAGTTTCCAAAAAAACAAAAGGTGGAAATAAAGTTGGCTTTTCAGCACTTACAGTTGTTGGTGATAAAAAAGGTCGAGTCGGTGTCGGCCTTGGTAAAGCACCTGATGTTTCAAGTGCTATCCGTAAAGGTATGAATCAGGCAAAGAAGAACTTAATCGATGTGCCATTGGTTGAAGGAACAATTCCTTTCAGAATTGATATCAAGCTTGGCGCGGCACGCATCATGCTTAAGCCTGCACCATCAGGTAGTGGTATTATTGCAGGTGGCGCTGTCAGAAGTGTTGTCTCGGCGGCTGGTATCAAGAACATCTCGAGTAAAATGCTTGGAACAGAGAACAAAATTAGTAACATCTATGCAACACTTGAAGCACTCAAAAGAGTTGGTGAACAGGCTGCAAAACAGAAAGATCGAATAGCCCTAAATAAAGCAAGAAAAGAGGAGGCAAATAAGAGCGTCTAGGGAATAGCGCCTGGCGTCTAGTACATTAATCACTAGAAGCTAAACGCTAGAAGCTAAACGCTTTTCTATAAATATGAATTTATCAGGACTTACAAAAATTAAAGCAAAGAGTAAAAAGAGAGTTGGTCTCGGACATGGTTCAGGTCGTGGTAAAACAGCAGGCCGTGGACAAAAAGGACAAAAAGCTCGGACAGATGTTCCGCTACGATTTGAAGGTGGAGCGCTTCCTCTTACTAAGCGTTTACCATTTCTTCGTGGTAAAGACCGTAACAAGTCACTTAATGAAAAGCCACGTATTCTGAACGTTGAAGCGTTAAATGTTTTCCCGAAAGGTTCAGTTGTTGATCAGGAAAGTTTGACCAAACAAGGTCTAGTCCGCGATATGGGTAAATATGAAACAATTAAAATTCTTGGTGACGGTGAATTGCAAGTTGCTTTGACTGTAAAACTACCTGTCTCCAAAGGGGCGGCAGAAAAAATCAAAGGAGCAGGCGGAACTATCGAAGTTGAAAATTGAAAATGGAAAATTGAAATTTTGTTATGTAATGAGTAACTTTCAACTTTCAACTTTCCATTTTCAATTTATATTATGAACAGTTTATTTACGACCCTTCGAAACAGTTTTAAATCACCAGAGCTACGAAACAAAATTCTTTTCATACTCTTCATCTTTTTGGTATTCAGATTTTTTGCGCACGTTCCTGTGGCCGGCGTTGATGTCGATCAACTGCGTAACATCTTTGCCAATAACCAATTCCTCGGTTTTCTCAATGTCTTCTCCGGTGGTACGCTTGCCAACTTCTCGATTATGGCACTCGGGCTTAACCCATATATTAACGCGTCAATTATTCTCCAGCTTCTTACTATGGTCTTTCCAAAGCTTGAAGAACTTTCCAAAGAAGGGGATTCAGGCCGGCGAAAAATTAATCAATACACCCGTTTCTTAACAGTTCCGTTAGCGGTACTTCAGGCAATCGGTGTCTTTGCCTTACTCAAGAGTCAAGGGCTCGTTTCCAATCTTGGACCACTCGAATTTATGGCATTTATTCTGACACTTGTTGCAGGTTCGATGCTTCTCGTTTGGCTTGGAGAGTTGATTACAGATAAAGGTATCGGAAATGGTATTTCACTTTTAATTGTGGCTGGTATCGTCGGGCAATTGCCAATTCTTATCGGGCAAACCTTTTCAACTGCGAATGCTCAGGCAAGTTTGAGTCTCTTAAGTTTTGTTGTGATGACGTTACTTGTCATTATCGGTATTATCATTGTGAACGAGGCAACGCGGCAAATCCCTGTACACTATGCCAAAAGGATGCGCGGAAATAAAATGTATGGTGGCCAATCAACATTCCTCCCTCTTCGTTTGAATCAGGCTGGTGTTATTCCAATCATCTTCGCGGTCTCTATCGTACTCTTACCATCACTCATTTCCAGTGTCTTTCTCCAATCAGATAATGCTTCGCTTCGCGGTATGGCGCAGTGGCTTAACGTCTGGTTTTCGCCAACAAGTATTCTCTATAACCTTTTTTACTTTCTTTTGGTTGTGGCTTTTACTTTTTTCTATACTGCTGTTGTCTTCAATCCCAAAAAGATTTCAGAGGATATTCAAAAGTACGGAGGTTTCATCCCAGGAGTTCGTCCCGGTAAACCTACAACAAATTATCTCAATTACATCTTAACCAGAATTACATTGGTCGGTGCATGTTTCTTAGGGTTTGTTGCGATCTTACCGGAAATTGGACGTGCCGCAACTGGTTTGCAAACATTACTTTTAGGTGGCGCAAGTATCTTGATCGTCGTCTCAGTTGTTCTTGAAACCTTTAAAGCAATTGAGGCAAATCTCGTCATGCGCAATTACGAAGGCTTCCTAAATAAATAGGGTTTAGGGTTTAGGGTCTAGGGTCTAGTAAAATAGAAAATCCCTAACCCCTAAAACCTAACCCCTAAAACCTAATCTATGAAACTTATTATTATTGGTATCCAAGGGGCGGGGAAATCTACCCAAGGGAACTTACTTAAAAAAAAATTAAAAATACCATACCTCTCAACCGGGCATATATTCCGGGAAATCGCTAAAGAGAGAAGTTCACTGGGCCGCTACATTAAAGAAACAATGAATGCAGGGTATCTTATCCCGGACGATAAAACACTTGAAATTGTTTCAGAGTATCTTTCCCGTCCTGAGTACCAAAAAGGATATATTCTTGACGGTTTTCCCCGCACTGCGACACAAGCTGAATCGTTTAAAAATGGGATTGATAAAGTAGTTTATCTTGAAGTAAGCGACAAAGAAGCATTATGGAGACTTTCATACCGAGGGGAAGATGGGCATGAGCGCGAAGATGATACACTGCGGGCATTGAGAAAGCGAATTGAACTTTTTCATAAGTTTACAGGACCAGTCTTAGAACATTATAAAAAGAAACGCAAGCTCGTTACAATTAACGGCGAACAATCTATTCCAAAGATTTGTAAAGAAATAATAACTAAATTGAAAGTGTAGGCATTTATGGCAAAGAAAGATATCATAGCGATTGTTGGAATGCCAGGTGCTGGGAAAAGTGAAGCAGCTTCATATCTGGACGAGAAAGGAATTCCATTTATCCGTTTTGGTCAATTAACAGACGAAACAGTACAAGAAATGGGTTTGCCTTTAACACCACAAAATGAGCGTACAGCGCGAGAAAAACTCCGCAATGAATTAGGAATGGCTGCCTATGCCATAAAAGCAAAGCCTAAAATTAAAGCACTTTTAGAGAAGGCAAAAGTTGTGGCATTAGACGGTTTATATTCCTGGGAAGAATATCTCTTATTAAAAGAAGAATTTCCAGAGCTTATCTTAATCCACGTATACGCTGAGCCAACAGTACGATATGCACGTTTGGCAAAAAGAAAAATACGCCCGCTTACACCAGGTGAAGCAAGAATACGCGACGTTGCGGAACTCGAAAAATTAAATAAAGGTGGTCCAATTGCTATAGCAGATTACATGATAGAAAATGATACTGAGGATATTTCGCAATTACATAAACAAATTGATGCGTTGTTTGCACGTCTAGAAATAAAAATATGATACATCTAAAATCACCAGAACAGATAAAAATAATGCAGCATGGCGGTCATATCTTGGCTACTGTGCTAGGGGAAGTTATGGATGCGGTTGCCCCAGGAGTTACAGAACTTGATTTGGACAGATTGGCGGAGAGACGGATCCGTGAAATGGGCGGCGAGCCTGGCTTTATGCGAGTTGAGGGATATAAGCACACGACGTGTATGTCAACCAATGACGTTGTCGTCCATGGTATACCGACAGAGTATGCATTGCAAGCTGGTGACGTCGTTGGCGTTGATTGTGGCGTGTTCTATAAAGGCTTCCATACAGACATGAGTGATTCAAAAAGGGTAAAGGGGGAAAGGGGAAAGAAAGATGCGATTGATACGTTTTTGGAAATTGGAAAAGTTGCACTTGATGAAGCCATTGCGCAAGCAGTCGTCGGGAATCATGTCGGCCATATCTCAAAAGCGATTCAAGATATCGTCGAAAAGCAGAACGGTTACAGTATAGTACGCAGTTTGATTGGTCATGGTGTAGGAAAAGAACTCCACGAAGAGCCCGAAGTGCCAGGATATCTCCGTGGAAAAATCGAAAAAACGCCAAAACTGCGCATCGGGATGACAATTGCTGTTGAAGTAATATATAATATGGGTACTGCTGAAGTGATGTTGGACCGTGACCACTGGACGATCCGGACAGCAGATGGTAAAATAGCAGGACTCTACGAAAGAACTATAGCGATCACCAAAGATGGTCCGCTTATGGTAACGAAGTAAGTTAGCTTCCGAAAACTCGGATTACTCAGAAGATCAGACTGTCAGATTTTCAGACATTCTGGACTACCGAAGCTCCGAGTATTCTGAGTGATTCAATCTGTTGCTCTTTTGAGCCTGCTTTGTTATAATGCACGAATGGCTCACCAAGGCTCTTTTGAAAAAGACGGCACAGTGCGCGAAGCTCTGCCTAATACATTGTTCCGTGTGGAACTCGAAGATGGTTCACTCGTTTTGTGTCACCTCTCAGGAAAGATGCGTATGCATTTTATAAAAATTTTACCTGGAGACCGAGTCAGAATTGAGATGACACCATATGATCTCGCCCGTGGCAGGATCATGTATCGGTATAAGTAGCGTCTAGGGCATAGCGCCTAGCGTCTAGGAATAAAATTACTAGACCCTAACCGCTAGAAGCTAAACGCTTTCAAGAATATGAAAGTACAAGCAAGTGTCAAAAAGCGATGTCTAAAATGTAAAATTATTAAGCGCCGAGGCGTGATTCGAGTTGTGTGTGAGAACGCACGACATAAACAAAGACAGGGATAAGATCAGTACTTAGTAGTTAGTGCTCAGTAATTAGCTAGAACTAAGAACTAAGAACTAAGAACTAAGAACTAAGAACTAATTATGAGAATTGTAGGTGTAATAGTACCAGATGAAAAAAAGGTAAAGATTGCTTTAGCATACATTTACGGCATTGGTCGGAATAATGCGTTACCTGTTTTGGAAAAAGCAGAAATTGATCCAGACAAAAGAGCAAAGGATTTAACAGAAGACGAAATTAAACGCTTAACCAAAGTTCTTGAAAAGTTCAAGATTGAAGGAGATCTCAAAGCAGATATTGCAGCAAACATCCGTAGATTGCGCGACATCGGTGCATATCGAGGAATACGACACGCACGAGGTTTACCGTCCCGCGGACAACGTACCAGATCAAATGCACGTACAAAGCGTGGTAAGAGAGTTACTATCGGTGCTATCAAGAAAGAAGTAATGGCAAAGATGGATGCAGCACAGAAAGCGAAAGGTAAATAAGCGTCTAGGGTATAGCGTATAGCGTCTAGGAAAAAAATCACTAGACCCTAACCGCTAGAAGCTAAGCGCTCATAAAGAATATGGCAAACAAACAAGTTAAAAAAGTTACAACAAAAGCAAAGAAAAAAGCAGGTGCACTCGTCACTGAACATGGTCGTGTGTATGTAACAGCAACCTTTAATAATACACTGGTAACCGTCACCAACGATAAGGGGGACGCACTTGGATGGAGTTCATCAGGAGCCCGTGGCTTTAAAGGAACACGGAAATCAACTCCGTATGCTGCAAGTATTGCTGTTGAAGAAGTTGTGAAGCGGATTGTTGATAAAGGTATGAAGTCAGTTGACGTTTTCGTCAAAGGACCAGGATCTGGACGCGATTCATCATTACGAGGTGTCAAAAGTGCAGGCCCGGTTATTACATCTATTTCAGATATAACACCAATGCCACACAACGGACCGAGAAGTAAAAAGAAACGAAGGGTTTAGGGCATAGCGTCTAGCGCCTAGTAAATTTTAATTACTAAAAGCTAGACCCTAGAAGCTAAACGCTCAATAAAATATGGCAAGATATACAGGACCAAAACATAAATTAGCACGACGCGAAGGTGTAAATCTTTTGGAAAAAACTTCAGCAAGTTTGACACGAAGATTGAATGTCCCGCCAGGTGTGCATGGTAAAAAAGGCAAAAGACGACCATCTGAGTATGGAGTACAGCTTCGTGAGAAACAAAAGGCAAAGGTAATGTATGGTCTTCTCGAGAAACAATTCAGAAAGATTGTTGATTTAGCATCAGTACAGCAAGGCGATACCGAAGAATTACTCCTCTCACTTCTTGAAAGAAGACTTGATAATGTTGTGTATCGTCTCGGACTTGCAAAGTCACGGATGATGTCAAGACAGTTTGTCTCCCATGGACATGTGTCTGTGAATGGGAAAAGAATGTCTATTCCTTCATACACAGTAAAAGTCGGCGATGTTATCGCGCTTGATGAAACGATTCAAAAGAACCCTGACGTTATAACGGTCATGGAAGAGAAAAAAGAAACCATGGGCTTTCTCGAGCAAAAAGGCCCTGCAGGGAAGTTAGTACGTTTGCCGATTGCTGAAGACATTCAGGTTCCATTTAGCACAAGACAGATTATTGAATATTACTCACGATAGTGGTATAATGATTTTAGACTCATCTTTGATGAGTAAGATACTATTGTCAAAAATAGTTATTTAGTGTATTATACAGATTAGAAAAACGTCTAAAGGAAATATATGGAAGAATTCAATTTTAAAGTTAAAGAAGTTACATTAACTCCAGATTTCGGAGAATTTGTTATCGAACCTCTTGCGCCAGGATATGGTCACACAATAGGAAATGCGATACGAAGAGTTCTCTATACTTCTATTCCAGGATCAGCTGTTACTTCAGTACGTGTTACCGGAGCAAAACACAAATTCTCAACACTCCCAGGTTTAAAAGAAAATCTTATTGACCTTCTTCTCAATGTTAAAGAACTTAACTTAAAGCTCGCTGAAGGTCGCGAAAATGCAACAATCAAACTTTCAGTTACTGGCGCAAAAAAAGTAACTGCCGCAGATTTAGAGACAACAGATGGTGTTGAAGTTGTTGATAAGACGCAATACATCGGTTCACTTTCAGGTGACAAAGCAAAACTCGAAATGGAACTCACAATCGAAAAAGGTTTTGGATTTTCACTTGCTGAAGAACGACGCTCAACAACACTTGGTGTTATGACAACAGATGCAGTCTATACACCAGTACGACGTGTCACATACACTGTCGCTTCAACCCGTGTTGGACGCCGAACTGATCTTGATAAAGTAACACTCAAAATCTGGACAAATGGTACAGTTGATCCAAAAGAATCACTTATGAATGCGGCTCGGATCCTGACTTCATACTTCCAACAAATTTATGAACCAAAAGAAACAGCAACAGTAAGTGAAAGTCCAGTTATCACTTCATCAATTCCTCAGAATTTGTTGAAGATGACCATTGATGAATTAGATCTTCCAACAAGAATCTATAACAGTTTGCGCAACGGCGGTATTGAAACAATCGAACAATTATTAAGTACACCGCGTAAAGACTTGGTCTCCATGCGAAACATGGGTGGTAAATCCATCTCTGTTATTGAAGAAAAACTTGGAGAAAAAGGAATTAGTTTAAACCTAAACGCATAAAAGAGTATATCCGAAATTCGAATTCCCGCTTCAACTCCGCTCAGCGAGGCGAGTCGAAATTCGAGCTTCGGATTTTTTATTAGCTATGAGAAAAAATGTTTTTGGACGACAATTAAAAAGAGATGCAAACGAAAGGAAGGCTTTGTTTAAAAACTTGCTTACTTCTTTGGTTCTTGAAGAACGGATCACAACAACGCCTGCTAAAGCCAAAGCTATTAAAGCAGCTGCAGACAAATTAGTCACCAAAGCGAAAAAAGGTGGAGACGTAGCGTTCCGTGCACTTGCGCCTGATGTCAGACACATTGCTGTTGAAAAATTGATTAGTCAGATCGCACCAAGATTCGTAACCCGCGCGGGCGGATATACACGGATCATAAAAGTAGGACGACGAGTCGCAGATAATGCTCCACAAGTTATTATGGAGTGGGTTGTCAAAGGTGAAAAAGCAGTTGCGAGCATGAAAGCCAAAAAAGCAGCGAAGAAGACAAAAGCAACAAAGACAACTGATCTTGCATCAACAGCCGCAAATACAGCTGGGGTTGCCGCAGTAACAGCCAAAACAGATAAAAAATCAAAAGCAGTAAAGGGCTCAGCACCAAAACAAATGGTAACGAGACAGAAGAAAGGGTAGTTCAGCGTCTAGGGTATAGCGGCTAGCGTCTAGTAAATTGATCACTAGGCCCTAGAAGCTAGAAGCTAGAAGCTCAATAAAGATATGAATCAAGCAGCACAGACAGTCGCAACAAAAGCGTCAGACATTAAAAGAACGTGGCATCTTATTGATGTAAAGGATCAAACATTGGGTCGTATTGCGTCCCAAATTGCGCAACTTTTGATGGGAAAGAGTAAGCCATATTTTGTCCGTAATCTTGATTGTGGTGATTACGTCGTTATTGTTAATGCAAAGAATGTTAAAGTAACCGGTAAAAAAGAAATACAAAAAAATTACTACCGTCACTCAGGATATCCTGGTGGTTTTAAATCAGAGACATTAAAGGAACTCCGCGTACGAAAGCCTGAAACTATCATTACTCACGCAGTCAAAGGTATGCTCCCACAAAACCGTTTGCGTGATAAAATGTTAAAAAGATTATTCGTATTTGCCGAGGAAGAACATAAATATAGTGATAAGTTTAATAATTAGCGTCTAGGGTATAGCGGCTAGCGTCTAGTACATTGATCACTAGGCCCTAGAAGCTAGAAGCTAACCGCTCATAAAATATGGCAGAAGAAATACAACCAGTACAAACAAAAAAAGTGAGAAACGCGAAAAAAGAGTATGTCTTTGCTGTCGGACGACGCAAGGAATCAGTCGCTCGTGTCAGACTCTATGAAACAGTGAAAGCTGATCTCGCTTGGGGTGAAGTTGCTGTAAAAAAAGGTGACATGATCGTCAATGAAAAGCCAATCGCTGAGTATTTTTCGGGTGAAGTAAGCAGACATCAGTACACTGAACCACTTCGTATTACCAACGCGCACCAATTGAACTTCACATTCACTATCAAAGTCGCAGGTGGTGGCCCTTCAGGGCAACTACAGGCAGCTATTGCTGGTATCTCCAATGCATTAAATAAGCTTGACCCTGAGAAATACCGAGCGCTTTTGAAGAAAAAAGGATTCCTAACCCGTGACGCACGTATTCGTGAACGACGATCAGTCGGCACAGGTGGTAAATCCCGACGCAAGAAGCAGTCACCAAAGCGATAAACGCTTCTCTCCTTTTCGTCATTCTGGCCGTGTCCAGAATCAGTTTTCTCAATTATTTATTTAAATAGACCCTTGTTCGTACTTTTGGCCGCAAAAGTACCAAAACTCTGTCCGCTCGTGAAGTCGGGCTACAATTATTCCATTCGCTTGTCGGGGGAAACGTTGCCCCCTCCGGCACAAGGCCGGCGGTCCCCCTGACGACTCATTCCATAATTGCTTGACGCCCTTTGTTCAACGCTCCCATACATAATCTATTATTGATAAGTGTCAGTCAGTTATGAGCACGCGTTAAACCCTCAAGAGGATACGCCAGCGGAGTTATCGAATGAGAGCTTTGGTACTTTGTCGGCACAAAGTACAACAGAAAAACTATCTTTTCTTTGTAGTATTTTTAACTACGCTCTGATCAGAGTTTAATTGTATAAGTGCTTCAAGCAAAGCTCCAAGAGCCATGAAGAGGAGGATTGCTATTGCTAACCATCCGAATACGGGAATGAAGAGTAAGATGAAAAGAAGTATTGGACCGACGATAGCAGCTTTCCAGTCGAGTTCGTACGCATGTTTATTATTGCGATTCCACCAGTGAAGTACGGCCCAGCCGAGAAATAGTTTGACGATAAATATGCCGACGATAAGTGTGAGAAAGTAGAAAAGATACGTGGCTAGACCGAGCCAAATCAGGAATAAGAAGAATATACCAGCAAGTGGGACGAGGGCGATGTATCCAAAACCAATAGCGCCACTTCTCAACGGTGTTCCCCGCATACGATTGACAACTGCCATAAGAGCGCGTCTGAAGAAATAGACGAAGAGCAAGCTCAGAATAATATCTGTAACGAGCTTATACAACGCTACTGTCGTCAGAAATGCTCCCGCTGCGTCATCCTCTCCATCATTCTCAGTCAACTGATAGTCAGTTCGTCCTGAAATAGTTGCTCCCTGTGCAATCTCTGCACGCTTTGGGGATTCATAGGAGAGGTTTCCTGCTACTTTTGCACCCGATCCGAGTGTCAACGCTTCAATTTCTCCACTGACATTCCCACCAACACTATTATTAAGTGTAATATCTCCACCATTAATCATTACTTTTCCGGCCACTGGTCCATCAACTTGTAGCTTCCCTCCAGCAAAGATCAGATCTCCTCCAATTGTTGCATTTTCAGTGAGCCTTATATTTCCTCCTGCTATAACTAAATCATTGGCAATTGGTCCATCAATCGTTATATCGCCACCAGCGATCCTGGCATTATTACCCACTGATCCAGCAAGGGTTATATTTCCGCCAGCAATTAACGCGCTTCCCTCAACGTTACTGTTGATAATAATATCTCCACCAGCAAGAGTGAGCTCATTTGCTATAGGCGAATCAACCTGAATAGCACCGCCAAATATGTACGGATTAACAAGTGTTTGGTTTGTGTCAGTGATGCGTATCTCGTCACCGGCTCTGAAGTCGGCAGCATATATAGGAGGAGTAATGAGCGTGGTACATACAAGGGCTAAGGAGAAACATACTGTTAGCAATCGAAGTAGTTTTTTCATACACAATGTATTGTAGGGATTATAGCAGGTATTTCAGTACTTTGTATTACAGTAACACAGGTATTATTTCATCTTGACTGTGGGTTCTGTTGACTTCTTAGTCTCAATCCCAGATACTATAATTACGGCGAAAAGGAGGTGAGCATCAGCAATCATATTGCAGAAAAAATGAACGAAAACATACAAATCCCAGAAGATATTAGACAATTTCTTGATGGCATGTTGCAAGAAGCGGGCATGCTCACTCTTGATGATCAAATGCGTGAGGGAATGATTCAAGAACTCTTCTATCAATTAGATAATTATTTGGCAAGCGTCATTGTAAAAAGTCTGGAACCCGAAGATCTCGAAACGTTTATCAAAATGAACGAGGAGAAAAAATCAAAAGTTGAGATTGAACAATTTATAGCACAAAAAGTACCAAACGCACAGGAGATTTTCTCAGGTGCGATTATGGAATTTAAAAGACTGTATCTGGATAATGTCGCGACAAAACGCGATGAACAATCAGGCACAGAGTAACTATGGCTGAAAACGCTGAAGCATTTCCAAGCGCCCCAACCAAGGCGCCTTCTGCCGTCGGTTCAAAAGAATCGGGGTTTTCTCCTGCGCCAACCGCAAAAGCCGGCGAAAAAGCTGTGCCAGCTAACGGAAAGCCAAAGGATGTACCGATTGCTCCAACGGATACAGACAAAGGGGCTCCACAACCTGAACCGCTCAAAGTAGAAGCAGATGAGAATGGTGTGTATACCGCAAATGTGGTCAACCGCCAGGGTGATCTGGAAAAGCGTATCCGTAAAGAAGCTCAGGATCAGGTCCGGGAACACCAACAAAAAGGCAAAGCCTGGGATATCAGAACGTGGCCCCGAAAAATGCGATTCCGCTTTGGTGAAGACTATTATGTACAGCGTGGTATCAAGATGCTCCGCGATGAAGCCGTAAAGAATAACAATGTCTTTTTGGACATGGATATTATCAAAAAGAGTATGCGTGATGCTGGGCGGAATAAGGCAGAGCATACAAGTGAAGCACATGACAAGCTTAGACAGATCAGTTTGGGACAGCAGATAGAAGGAGATACCAAGTTCCAAGATGTAAAAGAAGCGCAAGGTCCGCTTAAGGATCTCATGGTGAAGGAGATCTTCAAACCAATTGTCGACGGAACGATCACTGATGAGGCGGGAATTCAGAACAAACTTCGTGAATTTGTAGCTGCGCATGAAAATCATGCTGATCAGAGCGTCAAAGATCAACTCAATGCAATGTTTGGACAGGGTGCAACGGAATTCGCTGAACGTGCAAAGATCTTTGCTTCTGACTTTTTGGAAGTTGGGCAAGCAATCAAAAGTGATGTGGAGGCAAATAAGTTTGCAGTTGATAAGATTGGTGACAAGGTCCGAATAAATCTGGCCAATACTGAATGGGCAGCTTCGACACAGACGAAATTTAGCAGAGCAGATCAGCTCGCTACACGTTTGAAAAGTACAAAATATGGTGGCTGGGTGAACGAGGCAACGGTTGGGGCTTTTGTTTCAGTTGGAACGTTCGTCGCATGGCGGGGTGCGGGGCAATCACTGCGGGCTGTAGGTTTTGGCGTAGGCGCAGGTGCAGTTATGGGGTATTTTGAGCGCAACCGCAATCTCAAAAAAGACATCGCAACACATAGAGCAGATACTGAGTATGGGCAGAATATTGATACAACCAAACGAACAGGTGGAAAGGGTAGGGTTTTAGATTCTTTGGACATGCGTAAAAAGCTTGAGACGTTCAGGTACAAAGAAATGGCTTCAGTGAACGATATCCTCAATAGCGATGAAGACCGTAATACGGTAGGCGGTGACTCGAGGAGTTTGAATACACTATTATCACTTGATATCTCAGGCGGGAATTTTGCCAATCGTGATGCGCTTGTACGAAGAGTTGCTGAAATCCAGGAGCGTCTCAAATTCTCAGCAGATCAAGGTGCAGGGATGATTCAGTTTGCTGAAGGAAAACAAGTTGAACGGGGGAGATTGGAATTGGTCAAAGGTATTGTCCAAGGGAAAGAGGCACTCGTCAAGTCGATCATGGCTACCGGTGTGAGTGAGGCTGATGCTCGAGGTGAAGTGGGGAGACTCGTTCAATCTTCAATGAATGATTGGGAAAAACGTTTCACCGGTGATACAGAGCAACAGGATAAAGCGTTTGCAAGATACCGAGTCGCTTCGTCTTTGCGAATGGGTGCATTTGGTGGAGCTGTTGGTTTTGCCTCTGCTGTTTTAGTACAGCAAGGAGTAGCGGAAATTGGTGCGCATCCTTTTGATAACAAGCCTGTTAATCCGACACTCCTTCAGAAAGCCGATGCGGCAATAGGTACAAATCTAATGGAGAATCACAGTATCCCTAACGCTGAAGCAGTCAATGGTTTGCGGGAGGCGTTGAGTAATAATCAGCCGAATGAAGTAATGGCGAGATTTGGAGAAATCGGAATACAGACGCATACTGAGCTTGATGGGAGGATTATTATCGATAAAGTGAATGGTGCAACTATCGATACTCCTGTTCCTCCTACCCTGACGTATAATCCAGATACCACATCATTCACTTTCGCCGGAGAGCTTCCTCCACAGGTTGAAGGAGTATTAAAACAGAACTATTTTGATATTAATACACAACCTAGTCCCTCAGAAGCAATTAATGCGAACCCAGGGGTTACAGAGACTGTTCTGCCGGGTACAGATACGAAAGTAAGTATTCCTAATGGTACAGAACTACGTCCAGGAGAGAATGGAACATGGGATCTTGTTACAAAGGATGTTACAACTCCTCAGAGCGTCATGCAGGAGACCAAGTTCTCAACGCCAGGTGCATATGGAATAGGGGGAGAAAGCGTTACTATACCTGGTGAAGGGGCCCCGATTAAGATCGCCGAAGGATTACAGTTTAGCGCAACTGGTGAAATGACCGCTTACAATATCGTCAGGCCTGATATTATCCAACTTGGAGAATCAGTCCCGGGACCTGAGACGACGACGAATGTGGAACAATGGCTTGGTGAGAATACTGCTCATGTTGATGGCTATCAATGGTATGGCAATGACTCAGGGAAATCAGATAATAATGAATTGCGGCTCTATGATAATCGCGTCCCAGGTACTGTTCCCGGTGAAGATGCGATCCGGTTTGATATGCTCTCTATGGAGAACAGTTGGCAAAATGGTAATTTCCCACCAAACGTCGATGTCCCTGATGCTATCCGCGATGACAAAGCTGTATTTACCTTCTGGGATAAGGGAAATCCGAACGAACCGATAATTGTGAAGGCTGATCATGGACAGATAACGCTAGATAAAAATTCTGATCAGATGATACAAGTATGGAAAACGGGTCCTGACGGTACGCAACAATGGATGGATGTCAAGAATTCCGAAGTTGCCAACGTCGTCGTCGGAGATATGCGGGATTTTGAATCAGGATCAGATGTCGGCTACAAAGATATTTTGAACTACAACGTCTCAGCCGGTGATGTCCAAGAACGCCCAGATGGCCGAACCATTGTCAGCTCCTACGCCACCGCCACCGGTACAGGCAGCCCCCCAGCTGAAATCCCCGGCGGTCAATCCGAGATCACAACCTTTAAAGCCGTCCAATCAACAGAAATAAAAATGCCCGACAGCTGGGAACCAATGCCAATAGTAATCCCAGCCACACCGAGAAGGCATTTGAAGGATGGGGAGAAATCTGAGAATGAACAATCTATTACAGCTGCTGCTCTTCCTTCAGAGATAGATAAACCAGAAGATGCAGAAGATAGTGGGTATGACTACGATGATAGTGAATATGATTATGATGATAGTGAATACGACTATGATGATAGTGAAGAGCAAAAATTAGATGCTATCGATGCAACGCAATTAGTAGATTCACAAGTCAGATCGCTGCATGATGATGCAAATCAATTATTAAAAGATGGTAAACCTCGAGAAGCTATAACAATGTATGAACAAGCAATTGATCTTGCCGGGGATAAAACACCATGGAGTGTTTACTATAATCGAGGAAGAGCAAATGCAGCTGTCGGAAATTCTAATGAAGCAATTATCGACTATGAGGAAGCAGCTCGATTAGAACCTCTCTCAGCCAAGCCAGTATTTCGATTAGGACAAACCCATTTTGCAGCAGGTGATCTCGACGCAGCAGAGGCGGCATTCCAAAGTGCGATTGACCTTCCACTTCGGGACGGAGACGAAGACGCCCAAAGAAGAGCGAGAGCAGGGTTAGTAAGGATAGCACGAAGAAGACAAACAGCGTCTGGGGAACCCCGTCAACGAGAAAGTCTTCGATTTACGCACCCTAAAGATATAGAAAGATACGATCGGTTACGAGAATGGGTAAGAACGCATCCGGATGTTCATCATCCATATCATCAACAGACTCGTGAAATAATGACACCAACTGGACCACAGACAGAAGTAGTTAAAGATGCACGAGGACGAGAAATATGGTTGGATGAAAAGGGACAACCAATTGAAAGAAATACAACAAGAGAAAAAGCTTTTATAAAAACATACCTAGATGGACAATATGCAAGAAACAGAGTCTATGATTCTCGTTTTTCTGACTATAAAGAATTTTTGCAAACCAGCACTGCAGCAATGGCTCCAATGAAAGAAGAGTGTCGAGTTTCAATTTGCCTCCCTGCTATGGGAGAAGGTCGTATTATTTACGATGCGCTTTCACAATATGTCACACAAACAGATAGTGCAGGAAATGAAGTAGATCCTGATAGTTGGGAGATGAATGTATTAGTAAATAGAAAAACTGGAACCCCTGCAGATAGCACTGTGGCAGAGATTCAACGTTTTGTTCAAGATATTAATGATGAAAGAGCGCGTACTGGTAAGAAATTATTCAATATTAATTTTGCAGATGTAGAGTTTGATCCACCTAAATATAACAACGTTGGTACGGCTCGAAAAGTAGCAACAGATCTAACATTTTACCGCTCCTTACAACGATCAAAACAAGTAGGTCCTTTGTATATAGCTCCGGAAGATGCAGATATCACGCATGCTGATCCACATCTCGTCCATACTATTATGACGAAGCTTGATGAGAACCCGCAGTTGGATATTGTTCGCGGGACACAAGACAGAGATCCTGAAATTATTATGCAGAACGATTACCTTTTTCTTAGGAGACGGTTAGATGACTTTAAAAATATTTTCATGACTAGCAAGGATTATCGATCAGAAGACACAAATCCTAATTACAATTTCCGATTTAATAGGATTGTTCCCAGCGGATGGAATACTGCATTTAGCGCAGAAGCAATAGCATTATCAGATGGGTATTCTGATCGGGCTAAGCTGGGAGAGAACCGTATTATGGCAGAAAAGATTACTATGCTTAGAGGAGATGGGACAAGACCAAATCTTGAAGTAATAGGCAGAATGGGTACACGAGCAGAGTCCTCACCACGGAGATTTATCGCTGAGGTTATTTCTGGGCAACCAGCATATGAAAGTTTTGACGATACGGAAATAAACGCTTTGATAAGAAAATTTGATGACACAGAACTTTTAGGTATGATAAGCTCAGATGCTCGAATCACAGAAGAAAACCAGGCAAAATTCGAGGAATTAATTGCAAATCACATTGTTCGAAATGCAAAGATGAGTCCTGATCCTGTTAAGTATGCTGATTCAATGATGTTCTGGCTTGGGTTTAAACGCCAGGCGAAAGATGGCAAAGGTCAACAGCTACCATCAGACTACACCGTTGATGATGATGGAAGAGTACATATCACGAACTGGTCGAATGTATCAAATGCATTACATGATTATAGGACAAGACATAATCGTCCAAGAGAACAGGGTGAACGATGGGGCAATCGTAAAATGCCAGAAGGGCAACTCGCTACTTTCCCAAGACGGTATACATTAGCTGAGCTACAATCGAGTACGCAGACAGAAACACGAGGCAACTACACCGTATGCTTGGATAGAAAAATAGGTGAAGGATGGAATGGTCAAGTAGTAGCAGGTTATGATAACCGGACAAATACAGTTGTAGCTGTAAAGACATTAGATAAACAATACGTAGAAGATGTAGCGCAACAAAATATTCGTATTGATAGTGTCAACGATGCTGAAGATTACATTAAAACCCAAATTACTTCTCCCGATCCATCGCTTTTATTATATGAAGAAAGATTTGAGGAAGGTAATGATGTTATCAAAATATATCCGGCAGTTTCAGTAAACTTAGCAAAACAGATAGAACAGGGAGGGAAAATGGCTCCCCAACAAGCAGTAGGAATTACACAACAATTACTAAAAGGAGTTTCACAATTGCATCAAGCTGGCATTGGGCATTTTGATATAAAACCTGGAAATATCCTCTTTGATGAGCAGGGCAGAGCGTATCTATCTGATTTTGACGAAGTCACTCGGTGGACCGCTCGTGAAAAAAGATTTATTCGCCCACCATTAACAGCAAGTAACCTTATTATTCCCCCTGAAGGAGTAACCGCAAACTTCCAAGGATTGACTGCAAATGGAGACACTTATGAAATGGGTATAAATCTCTACTATATGCTGGAAGGAAAGTATCCATTCGATCCTAAGAATGCAAGAGCAGCAGAGAAGAGCAAGATGTATCGAGAGATAGAACAATCAGGAATAACAGGGGGGAAGCGGAAAAGAGCAGAGTATGTCAGAAGACTGAAAGAATCAGGAGACATATCGTTCTCTACAGATGTACCAGATGCATTACAAGCAGTAATACGAAAATCACTGCAATATACACCAGCAGATCGATATCAAAGTGCAGCAGCGATGGCAAATGCTTTGGAGAATCTACCTCAATTCACATCACCTGATGCAGATACCACTGTAGAGGCTGAGCAAAATATGGAAGCGTTTATCAATTCTATGCCAAGAGGGTTTAATAGATACAAAGCTGAAGCAATTGAACAAGGGAAAGCATTCCTTCAAACACCCGAGGCACAATCGCATGGTCCAAAGCAGTCTGAACAGGATCTCCAAAATTTTTGGAAGTTTTATCTCGCTTACCCTCAAGATAAATTGCGAGAAGATGACTCAACCGTTGGTAGCGATTTGAAAAAGGAAGTGCAAAGATATATACCAGCAGATATAACTGATACAGATGAGCGAGAAGAAATAACGCAAGTCATCGGTAAATTTTTTGCAACTAACCCTGGATATCAACCTTCACCAGATCAGATCCAAGTTCTTATACAAGCATATAACGTCGTTGATACAGTAATGTAATCAGCACTATTTATAGTATCTTATGACAGCAAGTCCAGAAATTACAGTACAGAGAGAAGCAGCAGATACATCAAATGCAAATGCTTTTGAGGCACAGGTATTAGTTCATACGCCAAAAATTCTTTCAGAAGAAATACGAACACGTGTTAATAGTCTTAATGCTTTAGGAAATACTCCTGATGATGATTCAAAAGCTGAAGAGATTGAAAGAGAACTTGGACTACTTGAAGATCGAAAAAAATTGCTCAGGCAAGACGCCCACGCACCGGATCTTAATACATCTCATGAGAGATTTGATGCAATTGTCGCGGAAATGGGGGCAATGGATGAGGATGCTCGACAGGCCGAAGATAATGTTTTTTTGGGATTAGCAGTTCGTCATAAGATCTTGCGAGAACGGAGAAGAGTGTTAGTTGGGCAATCAATGGGTCTTGCCGGTGTGGCAGCATTACCTGTTGAACCAATCCCAGCAGTACCAGCACACGTTGATTTAGCACCTCAGCATAGCGTGCCTATACACGAGCAACTCCCACATGCTGATTTGGGCGACGAGGTGCAAGCTGCGAGTCCTGAGCCGGTGGGGAAGAGTACTGTATTAAAAGATAGTTATTCATTAACCGCTGATATGAGAGATGTGCTGGAAAATGAAACAGAGGACGAACATACATTTTTTGTTGAACCGCAATCGTTGTCAGAGTTTCTTGCTGAAAAGACAAGGTTAGCTCATGATACGAAAAATTATGACCAGCTCTTTGGAGGGACAACGTACACTGATGAAGTCGATGGGCTTACATGCAAAGTTGAAGGGGATGAAGTTATCGTCAGTGGTGGGTATAACTATCTCACAGGAAATAATGATCGAGAGTTTTTTGAGCATGCATATCTGAAACGGGCAGCTTTTCAGGTAAGCCCTGAAGGCAAACTTGTTCCCGTCGGCAAGGTAACACTAAGAAATAATTATGGTATTCCTTACAGCAAACAAGACGTAGCATCTTTTGACAGAGAGGCTTTTGGAGATAATTTGGCAGCGCTTATTAATCAACGAATTGATCCTACATGGGAAGCTGAAGGGTATGAAATTAAAGATGGCCAGCTCGGTATACGTACTGCACGCAATAAGGACGTTCCTGCCGGTACTCGTCGAGTTGAACCAGGTGTTCCGCTTGATGTGATTGAGGGCGATAAACCTGCTACATATTCTAAACCAATTCTCAATGGCGAATATCGAAGTGGTGGTAAAATGTATGTTTTGGAAGAAATAAAAAAAATCAATGTAAATGGAGCAGTGATACCTAGAAACAGAGAAATGGTTCCAACACAGGTGGTATTGCGCGGACCAGAGGGAGAGAGACTAACCTTTGATTATGATAGATTCCGACGAGAAATAAATAGGCCAGATGGGGCATATGCATATATACAAAAAATTGTTGACAAGACACAACCGTTGCCTGTCTATGAAGAAAAGACAACTAAAATCCCAGTTCAAAGTGCTCCATCTCCAGAGCAGCAGCCAATCGAACCAGTTCTACCAGAAGAGGAAACTACTGTTCTTGCTCCAGCAGGTGGGAATGATGATATAGAAAAGACTACACTTCCTTCCGACCCGAATGCTGATGATCCAACAGTAAAGATAGAAGTTCCTCCTGACAAACGTGATACTGATCCAACAGATACGCAGCCAGGCGTACCGCCTGTCGTACCTACGCCTGATAAGGCACCTAAGGAGCCACCTGTTCTTGAAAATACTGTTGCTGCAATGAATGCGGTTGACATACCTGCTGATGCTGAGGCAACGCAAGAATCAGAGAGTGTTACGCTTGTACAGACAGAACCTGCAGATAGTGAAACTGTTATAAGTGAATTACCTCCTACAGCGCAATTGCCAGAAGCAATGGCTGAAGAATTGCAGAAAGAAGCTGCAGATACGCACGAGTTTGTCCTCGATCCACAAACAATTTCTGATTTCCTTGTTCAAGAAACACAGCCAAAGAAAAATAATTTATTTGGACAAAATCTACAATTTGATAATCTTAAGATAGGTATTGAAGACGGCCGGCTTATTGTAAGTGGGAATTTCTCAGTGAACGGCGTGCTTTCAATGCATCTTGATGACGCTGTATTTCGACCAAATGCAGCGGGGAATTTGATTCCAATTGGTCCAATTGATTTTCAAGAAATGGGAGTAATCAATGGAAGCGAATCTACAATGGATGCAGGAAGGAGAGATCAATTACATATCTCAGCAAGATCAATTTTAGATAATTTCGGCACGTGCTTACGGATGCTTACAGATCAAAGTATGCAGCGTGTTGATACTTCATGGAGAGCAAATGCATTTGCTATTGATGGTGATAAACTACGCATCCTCACAGAAAGAATTCCGGACAAACCCGCTCATTTACCTGAACCAAGTGAACCAAAAGAATCTGTAGTAGAATCCACTGGCGCTTTTGATCCTTTTGCTGATGATGAAGGAGAATTAACAGGACAATCAGAATCTGTTCTGCAAGATAACGTTGCAGAAGTAACAGATATACCTGAACAAAGAGATGTTGTAGAGCATACACAAACACCGCATATGCCTAACGAAAATACTTTATACACTGATGAAAAAGGTCAAGAATACAGACTTGTACGGATTAAAAAGGCAAATACAAACGGTGCAATTTTACCAAGAAATCGAGCAATGCAACCAGTCAGGGTTGTTTTAAAAAGAACGGATGGGAAAGGAAAGATTTTTGGAGAGAGGGTAGATTATCAAGAGTTTGAAAGTGATATTAATAGTCCTACTGGTAGATTTCAACCCAAAGCTGATGAGTAGCACCACCTCTCTAGCATTTAGAGCCTGTAGTATCCACGCTTTATCAGTAGAGCAGGTGCACGAAGCGATGAGTAACGAGTTTGTTGGATAAAACGGACAAGAACATATTTTTGCATTTGACCCTTTAAACATTCGCAGACGAATGATCTTTGGGATTTGGGACAGCATTAGCAACAATGCTCAATAGGCGTGTTAATAAAAATGTAGAGTTTAGTAGGTATAAAATTAAAGATGGTCAACTAGGTATAAAATAAGGAGAGAACTAGAAATGTTGCATACACGTGCTAATATTTAACGACTTCTTCTATCTTTCCAACGCCTTTTTGCCCAACTCACTGCTCTTGAAACAGGGTCTGGATCTATACTTGGTTCAGGTACAGCAACATTTCTCAGTTCAGCTATCCTTGCTAATCCTTCTCTTGCTTTCCTATGTGCATCTTCATCTCCCTCTCTCACAGGAATGGTAGCCGCATGGTTGAAAGCTCTCTCTGCAGAATCAAGATCGCCTATTGATAGATAGACCTCTCCCGATTGCCATGCTGGTTTGACTGAACGTGGTTCTAATTGTCCGGCATGCCATAGATCGCTAATCGCTGCTTCTGGGTTTCCATCCGCAAGATTTGCTCGCCCTCTATTGTAATAAATATTCCAGGGTGTAAGTCCTCCACCTCGCGCTATTGCTTGCGTATATGTTGCTAGTGCTTCTTGTGTTCGTCCTTCTGTTAATAATTGATTTCCACTTCCGCCCAGCTTTCGTATTTCCGCTCTTATTTCTTTCTGGTCTTTTTCTAGTCTTTTCCGTTCATCTTCCATTCTTTGTTCAGAAACTTTAGTTACCTTTACTAACCCAGCTTTCGCTTTCTCTTGAGCTTTTTCATCTCCATCTCGCACAGGCATGGTAGCTGCATGGTGGAAAGCTGTCTCTGCTGCCCCCAAAAGGCCTGTTGCCAGATATGCTTCTCCCAATCTCCAAAAAGGCTTAACGGAGTCAGGCTCTGATTGAGCTGCTATTTTAAAGTCTCTAACCGCATCCCCGTATCGTTCAGTTGCAGCATATGCTCTTCCTCGATTATAGAAAACACTCCAAGGTGTTTCTGTTCCACCAAGTGCTACTGCTTGTTCAAAAATTGCCAAAGCCTCACGGGCGTTGCCGTCAGCTAGAAGCTCATCTCCCGTCGCACCCAACTCTCGTACTTGTTTTTCTATTTTTTTATTACGAGCACCTGCTTGTTCAATAACAACTGACGTAACATTATCTTTCGAGTGATGT